>CAVOBC010000220.1:0-7967 GCA_963693635.1 Gammaproteobacteria bacterium
ATTAGTAAAAAGGGGTATGCGGACTAGCGTACTTGCCGCACTAGCCCTTGCGCTCAGTGTGCCATCTGGCTATGCAGACAGCATTTGGTCGATCGAGGTGGAACTTGGCGCAGTCCTGACAAGTGGCAACACGGAGGAAGAGAACCTCAAGTTCCGTACAGACTCCAGTCGTGAAACCGACCGCTTCAAGCAAACGATTCACGGCGACACGCTCCGGTCATCACAGGCCGCAGCGACGACTGCGCAACGTATGTACGTTCACTACAAGGCTGACTACAAGTTTGACGATGACCGCTCGCTCTTCGCTCGAATCTCCTACGAAGATGATCGCTTTAGCGGCTTTGATTACCAGCCTGATCTGACCGCCGGGTATTCCCGGAAGTTACTTGGGACGGACGTGCACTCGCTCGCTGCTGACATTGGTCTTGGTTTTCGGCGCTCCGAGGCTGAAAGCGGAATGCGAGAGGATGAAATGATCGTGCGGCTTGAGGGGCGCTACAGTTGGCAAGTGAGCGACAACGCAAAATTTCAACAGCTCCTGAGTCTTGAGGCCGGTAATGCAGCGACAATCTCAAGAAGTGAGACATCGCTACAGACGTCGGCCGCAGGTAATCTCGCGATGAAACTCTCGCTGAATGTGAAGAACAACTCGGACGTCCCCGTGGGCCGAGAGAAGACCGATACGGCGACGTCCGTGACGCTTGTTTACAGTTTCTAGCAGCATTTCAGGGTGCCGGATTGCCGCGCTGTCGTGTAGGTAACTCACGGCGACGATGGCCGGGCCCATCGTCTCTTGCAGGACAATCGCCCATTGCTGTGCACTCAGACCTGCGGTGGCGCCAATCTTAGCGGGTGGTCCGCTGCGAAGAGCAGGGTGGGTGTGACGAACGCCGATCCCACCAGAGCGATGCACCCAGCGCGCAAGACCTCGCCGAATGTCGCGGCGAACAAGACGACGTTCACACATACATCAGCCAGAGTGCAACTGTGCCGGCAATCCTGAGGTAGCGACCGCGATTGGCAGATGCGCGAGCGGTCTGCTGCGTTCCGTGTTCGTGATTAGAAGTGGTGGTAGATCCGGAATTTGCAGATGCAGGCACGCCGATACCTTTCGTGTTTTTGAGTAGACCGTTGCAGTCTAGGCGCGCACTATCAAATTACTATGGCAAGGCCTGTCCACTCCCCCGGTGGGGCGCGAGGCGTCTGGTGAGCGGGGGCAGCGTGGGCCGCGATAGAGTGGGCCGGGGTAGGGTGGGCCGGAATCTAGTCGGCTGAGATCCAGACGATCGGCATCCAGGAGAGAAGATGCCGACCGACTGATTCTCAGGACTTGCTGCCGAAGCCCAACTCGGTCAGGTTTTTGACCAGGTCCGTACCAGCGGAACGTGGATTCACGGCCTTGTCGATCTTTCTGACGATGCCGTCTTTGTCAATGTAGAACGTCCATCGGCTGGCGTAGCCGCGGCTGCTCAGAACACCGAAACTCTGGCACATTGCCTTGCCGGGATCGGCAAGGATGGGGAAGCTCGCAGCGTTTTTCTGCGCGAATCCGGTGTTGTCTTCGATCGTGTCCGTGCTGGCCATGAAGTAGGCAACGTCGAACGCTTTGATTTCCTTGTCGCTGTCACGCAGCGCTTTGCATTCGATAGTTCAGCCACCTGTGAAGGCTTTGGGGAAGAAGGCGATGACGACAGGTCGGTGGCCTCTGAACTGCGCCAGTGTGTAGGTGTTGCCGTCCGACCCGCGCAGACTGAAGTCAGGTGCCTGATCACCAACTGCAAGTGCAGCAGACATGGAGGCCGGCTCCGCAGCAGTTGCAGAAGTAATCACGCCTGTCAGAAGGGCGGCAAAGAGCCAAACAAGGCCTCTGTGTCGCTGTGCCGGGCGCTGTGAAATCAGATGGTGCATCTATGGGTTCCTCGCTGGTTACCGGTTCGCCATCCTCGCCCGTTTGTAATTGGTTCGCAAGTCGATGGACGCCCGTACTCGTGACTTTGCATCCGCGATGTTCCTGGCGCCGCCTGTTCCCAGCACCGACTGAATCTGCGACGCTCACCTTTCGCAATCAGGAGTCTGGAGAACATGAAAACCGTCGATTTCTACTGGGACGCAGGCAGTACCAATACTTACTTTGCGGTAATGCATCTACCCGGGATTGCTCGCCGAACTGGCGCAGAAATTCGCTGTCATCCGTTCAATCTTGGATACGTCTTTCGCACGAACAACTACGTTCTGGCAGAGGAACCCCGGGAAAAGCTCCGCTATCGGGCGCGTGACCTCGGGCGGTGGGCGGAGTTTCACAAGCTGCCCTTCCAGATGCCGAGTCAGTTCCCGATCAAGACGACCAAACCCTTGCGTGGCTCTCTGGTGATGCGCGAGCTTGGACTTGAATGGCCCTACATCGAGTCCATCTTTCGCGCGTATTGGGAGCGCAACATCGTGATTGATGACTACCGGGCTCTCGCGCCGCTTGTCGCTGAGTTGGGGGTCGACCCGATTGAGTTCGCGGCGCGTGCCGAAGCGGATGATATCAAGGCGAAACTCATCGACGTGACCGCCGTTGCGCTGGCGCGGGGGATCTTTGGTGCGCCCACTATGATGGTTGGGGATGAGATGTTCTGGGGCAAGGACCGGATGGACTTCCTCGAGCGCGCACTCGAGTCTGATTCAGATTGACGCCGCCGTTGTGCGGCCGCTCCAGTCGAGCGGGCCGATACATGGACGTCACGTTTGCGCCGCAAGCCGTGAATAGACGGGATTCACGTTTGCTTCGCAAGCCGTGAATAGGCGGGATTCACGTTTGCTTCGCAAGCCGTGAATAGGGTGATCCCACGAATCACCCTTGTTACGTCGTTAATTTGTCGCAAGTGAGCTTAGGTCCTGCGGCGCAAGAACTATCAGCATGGAGTGCGGAAAGCAGAATTCAGCTTCAGCGCACCGCTACCTTGACGTGTCATCTGCGCCCGGTTCGAAGACGTGGATGCCGTCGGGGAGTTGATCGTCATTCTCAATGACAAGATCAAGTCGCTCGATCTCATGCGACTGCGCGGTGATCACGTCGCGGACTTCATGGAGAATGTGCACCTGCTCAGTCAGGATTGGGTTGTCGTTGGCGATAGCTATCAGGACTTCCAGTTGTTGCTCAATGTCGTGGACGACCTTATCGACATTGATGTTGTCAGTGATCATGCTTCATCGCTGCGTTGAGACATCATTGGGTTTGTCCTGGCTTGGTGTTGGATGCTCAGGGCTGTCTTTTGGCTCAAGGCTGTCTTTTGGCTCAAGGCTGTCTTTTGGCTCAAGGCTGTCCATTCTCGATAGCTTGATAGGTTAGTCGTTTGAAGGTGTGACTGAAGGGATGCCAGAAGCCGGGAAGTCGCTGCGTAAAGATCAGGCCGGCGAGCTTCGCATCGGGCGCTACCCATGAGTGGGTCCCTGCCATCCCGCCCCAGTGGTACTCGCCAATCGCGGCGGCGGTTTCACCAGGTTGCGGTACCGTCTTGATCGCGAGACCGATTCCAAAAAGGGTGTCCGGCATGACCCAGTTAGGTAGTTCAACGGCGACCCCGGCAGGCAGCTGACTCGTCCGCATCGTCTGAATGGACTCGGTTTTCAGAATCCGCCCCCTATCGGTTGCTCCTTCGTTCACCAGCATGCGAATGAAGGCCAAATAGTCGGTAATGGTGCCGGTAAGCCCGCCGCCGCCACTCTCGAGTGCTCGCGGCTTCAGGTAGCCACCGGGGCCCTCAGGCACATGATGAAGCCTGGAATCGGGGTCGAGGGGATTATCAGGTGCGTAGTTACTGGCGAGCCTGTCGTGCTTCTCTACGGGAACATAAAAACCGGTGTCACGCATGCCAAGTGGGCCGAAGATCCGCGCGGACAAGAATTCACCGAACGTCTGCCCGGACCACACCTCCACAAGGCGGGCGAGGATGTCGGTCGACACGCTGTATTGCCATCGACTGCCCGGCTGGTAGGCGAGTGGCAGGTCCGCAAGCTTGTCGATCATGTCCGTGAGCGTGCTGCCCGGATCCTGCACGAGGCGTTTGTTGTAACTTGCATCGACCAGTGACTGCTGCAGGAAGCCGTACGAGAAGCCCGCATTGTGACAGGTCAACTGGCGAATCGTCGGTGGCGCGCTGGCAGCTTCGGTGTCGTCAAGATTCGCAGCATCCGCGCGGAGCACCTGGCGGTTGGCAAGTTGCGGCAGATATTTCTCGACCGGATCATCCAGATCGAAACAGCCGTCCTCCAGCAGACACATCACGGCGACTGACGTCACGATCTTGGTATTCGAGAAGAGACGAAAAATCGTATCTGGCTCAATCGGCCCCTCTGTTGCGACGTCGGCAAAGCCCCAAGCGGTGTAATCGACGACTTTGTCGTCTTTGAGTACTACGGCGTTTGCACCCGCTATCTGGCCATTGTCGATGAAAGCCTGAATGCCCTCATGCATCCGGGAGAAGTCATACGGGGAGTCGGCAATATCCATCGAAAGAAACCTGCAATTGGGGTACGGGTGGGGCTAGGGGTGTGGATGTGGATAGGGTGTGGGTCGGGATGGGGGTCGCGTATGCGACGATGTCGCACGGTAGGACGAACGCTGGCGCGAAGCGGGCAGAGGCTACTGCAATTAGTCGATATAATCCACGCGCACACCCGTTGAGTCACGCCTTTGCCTATCCTTTCCTGCACCAACGTCAATCTGTCGTTTGGCGACGATCTCATCCTGGATGGCGTCAACCTTTCGATCGATCGGGGTGAGCACATTTGTCTGACCGGACGCAACGGCATGGGCAAGTCGACCCTGCTAAAGGTGTTTGCGGGTGACATCCCTCCCGACGCCGGCAGCCTGTGGCGTGACGACAACGCGGTCGTCGCAACGCTCTCACAAACATTGATCCCGGCATCGGAGGCAACCGTCTATGACGCGGTCGGATCGGCGTTTGCCGGTGCCGGGCGTTTGCTGGCCGAATACTACGATGCCGTTGAACATGGCCGGCTCAGTGACCTCGACGAACTCCATTCAAAGCTCGACGCGATTGACGGCTGGACGGTTGATCATCGGATCCGTTCTGCAATCAGCAAGCTTGACCTGGTCGCCGAAGACAGTTTGCAAACGCTCTCGGGGGGTTGGCGACGCCGCGTCGGCATTGCCCGTTCGATCGCCGTCGACCCGGACATTTGGCTGCTGGACGAGCCAACCAATCATCTTGATATTGCGACGGTCGCCTGGTTCGAGAGTGTTCTTCAGGAATTCGAAGGGGCAATCGTACTCGTCAGTCATGATCGCGCATTGATGCACCAGATCGCGGCTTCCGTCATCGACATCGATCGCGGTGCGGTCAAACACTGGCGCTGCGGGTACGGAAATTTCCTGTTACGCAAAGAGCAGGAACGTGACGCCGAGGCACATCAGTGGCGCGCCGAGGATGTCCGATTGAAGCAGGAAGAAGTATGGATTCGCAAAGGCATCAAGGCGCGGCGTACGCGCAATGAAGGCAGGGTACATGCGCTTGAGGATATGCGTGCCGAGCGCGCGCGTCGGCGTGGCCACAGAGCGCTTTCGTTGGAGATTGATGCGGGGGCGGAATCCGGAAAGCGAGTATTGGAACTCATCGGCGTGAGTAAACGGTACGGGGACAAGCTACTTCTGGATGACATTGATCTCCTGATCCGGCGTGGTGATCGTATTGGTATTGTCGGGCCAAACGGGTGCGGCAAGTCAACGCTGCTCAAAATATTGCTTGAAGGCGAGTCTCCGGATGACGGTCAGATCCGTCGGGGCACACGGCTTGATGTCGCGTACTTCGACCAGATGCGAGATCAGCTTGACCCTGAGCAGTCCGTTGCCGACTGCATCGGCAGCGGCCAGGACTTCATCGATATCAACGGCAAGAGTACCCACGTCACCGCGTATCTGCGCAACTTCATGTTTACCAAGGACCAGATTCGCGCGCCGATTCGAGTCTTGTCCGGGGGCGAGACCAACCGCCTGCTGCTCGCCCGGCTGTTTGCTCTTCCGGCAAATTTACTGGTGCTCGATGAGCCGACCAACGATCTTGACGTTGAGAGTCTTGAGTTGTTGGAGGAGTTGCTTATCGATTACTCCGGTACGGTCCTGCTTGTGACCCATGACCGAGCGTTCCTCGACAACGTCATTTCCAGCCTCCTTGTGTTCGAGGGGGAGGGGAAGGTGACAGAGTACGTCGGCGGTTTCTCGGACTGGGAACGCGGGGGAGGGCAGTTTGTCGCGACCGAAGCGCAAGCTGCTGCCAAATCGGTGCCGGCAAATCGTCGTCGTACCAATCGGGATGCCCGACGTGTCGAGAAGGAACGGCTCGCTCTACCCGCCGAGATCGAGCAACTGGAAGGTCGTCTTACGGCTTTGGACAAAGGGCTTGCGGATCCGGAGTTTTATCGAGCGGAGGTGGATGTGCAGACGCAAGCCCAACAGCAACGACGGGAACTTGTCGTCCGGATCGCGACACTCTATGAACGTTGGGAGGAGCTAGAGGCGGACTAATATTGCGAGGTTTTATGCGCACGCAGGGTGCGCAGACAGCGATCATGCAGATCGCGTTGCGTAGACGACGGGGCGGGCACTCCCGAACCTCGAATCAGCCGTTGTCCTTGCCAGTTAGTTCGTCGTAACTCTTGTTTTTGTCCTCACGCAAACCGGTGACAACCGATGCCAACACCGAGTCGAATTCGGCACCCGTGTCCAGGATCTCACTCGCCTCGGTGACGCTGAGGTGCGCAAGCTGACCCTTCGTGTATTCGGCCGCTTTGATGCCAGCACGATTGACGAAGATGTACTTGTCGTTGCCGGGGATGTAAGCGGCGAGCCGGCAGGGCGTCAGCGTGCCTTCCATGACCGGTAATTTCACCCATGCATCGACTTTGAGTGACTCAACAGCAGCGGGTGCCATGTCGAGTTTATGCTGGGCCTTGTTGCGCAGGACCATCGCTCGGTGGCGCTTGCGCTTGGCCCTCTGTTTGACGCGCTCTTCACCAAGCGCAAGCTGTTGTTTGCGTTCTGCCGATAGGCGATTGCAATCTTGCGCTTCTGCTCAAGTTCGTCGACATCAAGTTCTCGACTGCGTTGTGCGCGGAATGCCTTGACGACCGTCGTAAGATGTTAGCGGATCAGCGCATGGCAGGGCGCTTTGGCTGCGAGCGACTTCATCGTTCCGCGTTCAAAATAGCGGGCGAACTCGGCGTACGACATCTGCAGAAGCTTGCGTCGATTGTGATTGGTAAAGAGCAGCTGTTCCGACTCGCTCCAGTTCAGGATGAGCTTGATGCGGGCGAGCTTCTCGTCCGATTCGCTCTTGTCGTCATAGATGAACCATTGTCCCGCCTGCATGCCCTTGATCTGCTTGAGAAAGCGCGACGATATGCGCGTGTTGCCCATCGACTCATCGACGTCCATCAGTTCGAAGTCACAGGGGTCGGAGGGTTTGTCCTCGGCTATGGACTCGAACTCGGCTTCGATGTCCGCGAGTGCCGCGCGTGTCCCGTCCGTGTCGAAGGCAAGTGAATCGAAGAAGCCATCGACGGTGTCGCCAAAGTCGTCGATAAACGCCTGGCGTGCTCGGGTGTTCGCCCCTGGCTGCATGGCGTCGATGATCTGGCCCGTGAGTTTGCCAACTGTCTGCCATTCTGCAGAGCCGGGCCCTGCTCGGCGTAGACCGCCTGCAACAGTTTGTGCCATGGACCCTGCAACGTGAAGATGACAAACATGGGCAGCTGTTTGCTTGTCATTTGCCGATTGAGCAACTAGTACGCATTAAAACGAGCCTTTTGACCGGCAAGTACGGACATCTCGCGATCGAGCAAGCGCTCTTCGAGGCGCTTGAAACGCGGCTCCTCCCCGTCCATGAATTCTGTTATGGCAGCGCATGTCGTTGCGGCATCTTCGCGACGGTTGACGAGTTGGCCGATGATCAGGTCCATGCTCT
>CAVOBC010000221.1:0-7955 GCA_963693635.1 Gammaproteobacteria bacterium
TGTTTTCTGTCCCAAATTGTCACCCTGACAATTCTCGGGAGTTGGTTTGTAAACAAATCTCGCGTGATCTTTCAGAAAAGAGCCCTGCAGAAAAGAGGCCTGCGGGAGATGGCGGTGCATCCCTGCACCGCACGCCGACTATTGCTCGATTTCATCCTGCGCTTGTTGCCACATTTTTGTGGAGGACGGCCTCTCTCTCGTCACGACGAAAGGGTGGCACGTGTACGCGGGTCGGCTAGGCGCCGAATTCGGCCAGTATCGTTAGCGCGTTCTGTGCGCCTGAAAACTCGGCCCATCCTCGTGCAGTGGCGTTGTACGCGTCATCCGTGATGCCAGGGTTCGCTCCCCGTTCGAGCAGCAAGGGCAGACAGTTGACGCGGTCATGTTGTGCTGCGAGATGAATTGCACAGGCGTTAACGCCGTGGCCGGCACCTCCAAAGTCGTGTCGCAGATCCGGGTCGGCACCGTGATCCAGCAACCAGGTCGCGGCAGAGACGCTGTCGGCGTAGATGGCCCACAGGAGTGGTGTACCGCGATACGCGTTGCTGTTGACGTCAGCCCCCAGCGAGAGGAGGTCCATCATTGATGCGATCTGACTGTTCCGCGCAGCCCAGGTTAGCGCTTCGTCCAGGATCTCCTGGCGCTCATAAGTACGGTTCCAGTCCGGGAAAGCAGCGATTGGCTTGTAGCAGTCGAGGCCGGTCGCGGCCCGTTCGTTCAGCACGCCTTCGCTGTGGTACGGGCCAAGGTCGCGCCCGAGCGCGGCGGCGTGGCGAAGGTTGTCGGGTGTCGCGGGATCGGCGAGTACCTCACCAACTGCTGTCTTGGCGTAGAAGAGCGCGACCGGGAGTGCCGATCCGCCACTCGCTCCCATCAAGTTGCCATCACGGCGTGCGCCGGCGGCCAGAAGTCGGCGAGCGAGGTCGACGTGGCCGCTCATCGCCGCGGTGTGTAGTGGCGACCAGCCGTCCGGCGTGGTGGCGTTGAGATCACTCCCTGCGGCAATGATGGTGCCCACCGCGCGGTGCTGCTCCGGCGTGCCGTCGACTCGGGGAATGGCGATGTCGCCGGTTGCGGCGCGACACGCGTGATGAAGCAATGTCTCGCCGTTGTCATCGCGTTCGTGGATGAGCCCCGGGCTTTTGTCGAGCAGTGTGTCGAGTGTCGTGAGATCGCCCTTGCGCGCAGCCTCGGCGGCCTGGCGCAAGGTATCGCTTGCGTTTGAATCTGTCATGAAACGGTTTCCTTCGGATCGGAGGAAAGACCGGCGCGCAGCTGAGTAAGACTCACCTGTTTTTGACATGCGCGCTCAGACGAGGCGCTTGAGGGTGTTGCGAGCTGTCATCGGTCTTTCCACACCTTGCGCGCGCTCCCCCGGCGAACTGTCCAAGGGCAGGTTGACGATGACGCTTCGAGGACGGATGCCCCCTTTGGCTCGGAAGTAGGTTCTGCCGGAGAGAACCGTTGAAGTTGGGCGCGAAGCTCGCGCAAGTGGAGATTAGTTAACGAGCGCGTGGTGAGTCAACAGGCCTCATGTGGGGGCCAGAGGATGAAAAACGCCGGAGGGATCGGTGGTGGGCACCCAAACGGTCGTTTCGATGTGATGTGAGTGCGCGGGGCGTAGCCTCCGCGAATCCGCAACGAATAGAGGGCCCCAACCCTTACCAACCCTGTTGGCGGGTTAGATCCGTACAACCACTACGCGAATGTCTGGATTCTTCAGCGAATCGCCGAGAGGGTCAGCCGGCGATGAACCGTGCGGGCCGATGCGACCTAACGGTTCCAGTAGTGCGGGTGTGATGCCACCTTCTCTGGACGCGGTTTTTCTAGCGCTTTATGCGCATCTTGCCAAGAAAGTCCATCTTGCCGATGGGCACGCCTTCGCGGCGCAGAATGTCGTACGCCGTGGTCACATGGAAGTAGAAGTTGGGCATCGAGAATGACAGCAGAAAGTCATCCGACGTGAACGGGATGGCATTGCTGCCCATGCGGAATTCCATGTCCTTGCCGGTGAGGAAGTCGACCGCTTCTTTGCCAAGGCCGTCGAGACTGGCGATGGTCTCTTTGACCAGCGTTTGCAGGCCTTCGTAGTCCTGGTCGGACTTTGGCGGGGGCTGGAAAGCGCCCTGGGCGATGCCTTGCATGGCACCCAGCGAGTGGTGGGTCGCTGAGACGACCTGAAAGCGAAACGGCAGCATGTCATCGGTGAGGCGCATTTCCACTACATCTGCGAGGTTGGTGCCGGATTCGGCAAAGTGGTCTTTGCCTTTGGCCATGACGCTGTCGAGTCCGCGCAGGATCTGCAGATAGTTGGGGACGCTCGCTTCGTAGAATGACATGGTGAGACCTCGGGGTGGGTTGCAATGACAAGTCGTAATGCTTGAGTTTGACCACCCGGGTAGATGGCATTCAGGCAGTGTATCTGAATTCCGCGAAGGCGGGCGGGGCGCGCCTGGTCGAGCGGGGCGTTGGAGGCTGGGGTCGGAATCGAACCGGCGTAAACGGAGTTGCAGTCCGCTGCATGACCACTCTGCCACCCAGCCATCGCGCGGGAATCGCCTCGGTTGCGAGGTATCAATTACGAGGTATCGCGCGGGGGCGCAAGTGTAGCCGATCTCCTGGGCGAAATCACTTGATGGACAGACCGAGCGGTTAGTTGTACGTAACGACGAGCCAGACGGTGCTAGCGGCGAGCAGCGCGATTGCGAGGGCGAGCGACCAGTGGGCTGGTGCCGGATTGTCTGGCGTAAGGTCAGTTTTTTTGCCTGTGATCATCGGGCGGATGAGCGATTCTTTGCGGACAAAGGTATAGAACAGGATCGCTAGAATGTGCAGCGTTATCAGGCCGCCGAGGATCCACACGTTGTCCTTGTGCAGACCGGTCAGCCAACGGCTCGTGTCGTAGCTGACAATGGTCGCGAGCGGACCTTCGGTCATGATGTCGTCGTAGGCAAAGAGGCCCGTGCCGACCTGGGCGAGGATGACGATGAGCATCGCGACGATGCTGAGCGCGCCGAGGGGGTTATGGCCGGGCCCGATTTCGCCGACCGCACTGCGGCCGCGGATGTATCGGACGAGCTTGCCGGGTGACGGGACAAAGCTGACGAAGCGCGAGTGCCTGGACCCCACGATCCCCCAGAGGATGCGGAAAAGGAGCAATGCCAGGATGCTGTAGCCGCTTAGCTTGTGGATCTCCATTTCATCGAATCCGCCGAGCAAACCGGTCGTGATCGATGCCGTGATGAGGACGGCAAGCGCCCAGTGGAAGAGGCGCGTTGGCAGGTCCCAGAGGATCACGTGCAGAGTGCCGCCGCGATGGTTTGCCATTCATCGCTGAGGCTGCCGGGGTGGCGGTCTCGTGAGGCCCGTTGATACCAATAGTCAGCGTTCGACTGGTCGCCCTCCTTGCGATGAAGGTAGGCGTGAACCCAGCAATTGTCCGTCGTGTTGGCCTGTACGCAATCGTGCGCTTTATCCCAGTCGTCGTTGGCGTCGTGCCAGAGCGCACACAGCGCAGCCGACCAGGCCAGGTCGGGAGCATCGTCAGCGAGACGGGCAGTAAAGTCGGGCAGGTTCATAGACTCACCAGGCGGTTTGGAAGATGACATCGAGCCTAACGGCGGCGAAACACGGCCGTCAACCGCGTACGATATTGCTGACATGTGTAAGCCAACTTTCGTGTGTGACACCAAAGGTCTGTAGGAGATTGCCTCGGCGGTGTAGTCCAGGCCCGCGCCCGTCGCAGGGCGGCCGGGCCCGGGGGCGTGTGATTACGCAGCTGGTGGTAGGGACTACACCTGTCGCGTGCCGTTGTGCGTGGTGTTCTACAGTGCGTAAGCCGATTTTCGTGTGTGACACTAAACGCGTGTGCGAGATCGCTACCAGGATGTAAGCCAGTGGTTTGGATAGTGTCCTATGGGCGACCCATGTCCCAATGGCCTGGCAACGCGTGGGCGCGAGGTCCGGTCGAATCGCGCTTGCGTGCGTCGCACTACCGCTACCGGGAGGTGCCCTGTCTCTGCCGCGCGAAAGCGAATGCGAGGTCCTGCATCGATCTGGCAGGCGGCTTGCCGGCAGCCTGCCAGCATGGCGACCTCGCAGCCGACTCAGAACCGATAGCTGACCGCTTGTGACTTGAGCTTTTCGACATTTGCACACCCGGTCACAGCAGGCGCTTTCAGGACATGCATGCGGGCTTTGTCTTGTCCGAGCCCTCGAGTGCCGGGGTGATGCGCTCGCCGCGGGGCAGGCCCTTGAGAGTCGATCCATAGTCGCAAAGCGCAAGTAGGGTGGTGTCTTCGATGTTGGTCAGGACTTCGGCCAGCCTTTCCTTTGTTTCCTGCGTGCGACGGGAGATGACCACGCGAGCTTCTTTCACTTGGTCCTGCTGTTTGGAACGCAGCGCGTCCGTTTCCTCTGTGATCCTCGAGATCCGCTCCTCAAGCTGACCGACTTGGGTTTCATGGTCAGCTTTCTTGCGCTTGTCGTCTTCGTGCAGCAGTGAAATTTGAACCTCTGCGACCTGCGCTTCGGCATCCCGCCTGCGTTCATTGAGTTCCCGGATGGATCGTTCGGTGGCGTCGCCGCCGCGACGACGCACAATCCGCCGGACCTTCCGCTTGACGTCACTGTGCCGATTGATGACGTCACTGATCGCGTCGTGCGCGTCATCATCGCCGGTGCCGTCGGTTACGACAACGGCGTGGTCATCCGCTGTGACATCGATATCGATGTCGAGCCCGGACAAGACCTCCTCGACCAGATCACCGATGCCATCGGGATGGCGAAGTACCGGGATGCCTGAGAAATTGTCCCCACCAATCTGAAAGTTCCTCCCTCGCTCGTCGCTGAAGACGCGACTCACTCTCGGCGCCACGACGCGAAAGAGCACGCCCTGGTCAGCGAGGTAAGTGCCATGCACGCGGCAGCCGCGGCAAATTAGGTCGGCGTCCAGGGCGCCTTTCAGAATCTGGCCCATGACCATCACGTCTCGTCGGATTCTGGCGTAGCCGTCGTCCTCCGCTGCTGTGGAAATCTGGCAGACCAGAGTGAGTCCACTCACGAGAACAGCAGATAGCAGCCAGCGCCCGCTGTCTCGCGAGTTGTTTCGTGTTGTTTCATTGATTGTCTCCTTGGGTGCAGATGTACGGTGGTGATCAGATTTGCGGTGTGTTGTCCATCGCGCCCGGGTTGGCGCTCGGAAGGATTGCCTGTCGCAGGAGGCGCAATTGTTCTTCATCCTGCAACTGGCTCCGGGTTAAATAGGTAAGTTGATTGCGGACACGGTCGCGATCAGTTCCGCTTCGTTCATCGAGTATGAGCATCAGATCGCGAAGATCTTGTCGACGCTCTTCACGGCTGGTATCGATCAGTGTGCGGATCAGAATGTGGTTGCTGGCGGCTTGTGCGTCGGCGAGCTGCGCTATTCGCTGCTCCAGATATTGACGTGTGTCCTCGGCCTTGGCTACGGTGCCGACGCTTGCCGGGGCCGGGTCGATTGCTGTCGTCGCTGACTGTGAACCACCGGCTGGCCCAAAACTGAGCACGATACCCGACCCGTCTTGACGCACTCCCAGTTGTGTGAGAACCGCAGCGAGCACAAGCACACTGATCAGGCTGGCGGCGACGCTGAGCGATGGCCAGATCCACGGCGCGGGCGCGTCGCCGAATAATGAGCGACGCGGATAGTTGGGAACATTGACCGTCTGCCAGTCGTTCGCGGCCTGCTGCATGGACCAGATGGACGCGAGCTCCTCAGAACAAGATTCGCAGTTCGGGAGATGAAGGTCGATGGTGGCGGGCTGGTTTCCATCGAGTCGCGCCATCGCATCGTCCGGATTGGGTGTCATACGCAGGGCGTAGTTGTAGATGTCGCGTTCGTATCGACGCACGAGCTTCAGCCATGCGTGCTCCGACCCGGCGCGTGTCCGCTCGAGCAATTTGCCGTCTTTGCTGGAAAAGACTGCGAATGGGTTCCGCTTTACCCGCGAGGGGCGGCTCATGCGTGGGCCGGCCGCAGTGCAAATTGCGCAAAAGTGTCACATTCCTAGCGGAACGGTTTGGGAAACGATGCTTGAGTGGATGTGTGATCGGCATTTCAGTAGTTAGGTCGCTGGAAACCGCCATCTGGCTTGCTTTTTCGACAAATAAGACCGCGCGATGGTGAGAACCTGTCCGCGAGCTATGGTTTATGTAAGCGTCAAGGACTCTATTCGTGATCGAGCAACAAGCAAAGATGATGGCGTACCCGCTCTATCTGCCGGAGCCGCCGTCAACCGGGGATCTGACGACTGCGCGATCTGAGCGCGGAGCCGGTGAGCGCATCGTGTTGGTCGAGGACGCTGCCAGTGTTCGGGCGATTACCGCGCGTCTCCTGGCGAGTCTCAACTTCGAGGTTCTAGCCGCGCCTGACGCCGGTTCGGCGCTCGCTTTACTCGATTCGCTTGACGCGGCGGGCTTGCCTGTGGATTTGGTCCTGAGCGACGTCGTGATGCCACTCGGAATGAACGGTATTGATCTGTCGATCGCGATTTGGGGCCGTTTCCCCAGGACCCCCGTGCTGTTGTGTTCCGGATACCCGGACCAGGTGTTGAAGGATGCAGGGTTGTCTGATGAAGACATGCAACAGATACGGCTGATTCGAAAACCCTTTACGCGCGAAGCCTTGATCGCGCGCATCAACAACGCCCTTTATGACGTGCGCTGAACCAGCTTTAACGCCACCCTTATTTAACGACACCCTCATTTAACGACACACACCACACCCTCATTTAACGACACACACCAAACTGGTCTCACAGCGCGGTGGAGAAATCGCACAGCGGAGAGGGCGAATGGCTGCCCAGGTCTTTGAGCCGAAAATAGCGACACACACGAAAACTGGCTGACATCGTACCGAAATCTCGCACGCGCCAGCGGGCGTATGACGGACATCAATGCGGGTCGATGGACGCTAGGCGCGGGGCCGCTCGCTCCGCAACATACAGCGATGCCGACACCCCGTTCCGAATTGGTTGATGACGAAATCGCCCTTTACTACCACCTGGTGTCGCGTTGCGTTCGGCGCAGCTGGCTGTGCGGCAATGATCCCTACTCGGGTCAGTGTTTTGATCACCGCAAGGCGTGGATAAAGGCGCGCTTGTACCACCCGGCGCGGTACTTCGCGGTAGAGGTTGTCGCCTACACAATCATGAGCGACCACTTCCATCTATGCGTTCGCTATGATCCGCTGGAAACTGATCGCTGGGACGATGTCGAAGTCGCTGATCGGTGGTTGGCTGCGTTCCCGCCACCGTTGTCCCAAGATCGTGAGGCGATGCTCGAGCTTCATAGAGACTTGCTGTCGTGCAGTCCTGAACGGCTGGCGCATGCGCACTCGACCCTGGGGTCGATGTCGCGCTTCATGCAGCAACTAAAGCAACCGATCGCCCGACGGGCGAATCGAGAGGATGGCTGTACCGGCCACTTCTTCGAGGGCCGGTACTATTCAGGCGCGCTGCTGAATGACGAGGCGATCATCGCGGCGATGGCCTATATCGATCTGAACCCGGTGCGCGCCGATATTGCGCGATCGATTGAAGACATTGAGGACAGCTCGATTCAGGACCGGCTGGCGTACCTGATCAACACGTCCGAGCGGCTTGAGGCAGCGATGGCGCCGTTGGTGTCGGGCATCACCAGCACGCCTCGGCGATCGAAAGTGGAGTTGGGCGTCTGGTGATGACTTTGGCTGACTATCGTGATCGCCTGCGCTCACTGGCGTTGGAGTACCAGCGCGATGGCGAGAAATCGGTATGGTCTGCGCGGGTCGCGTCGATCAGGAAGCGCCAGCGCGCGCATGGTTCCAAATAAGCGCTCAGCAAGTGGGCGAAGAAGCGGAGATGGCGCAGAGTCGGTAAGGCTCTGCCTTGATTGCAGCCTGACCCCTTCTTTTGGGTGCGCTCGCCAGGATTTCC
>CAVOBC010000222.1:0-7936 GCA_963693635.1 Gammaproteobacteria bacterium
CAATGCATGGACTTATGCGCCCAAAGGCACCTGTGCGATCATCAAGACGCCGGCCGGGATGGGCTCTTTGAGCGCGCTTCCCGCTAATAATCCCTGATTGGGACCGCCAGACCGCAGTCATGTTGCCGATATCGGCAGGCATCGGGCTGAAACCGGCGCACTTTAACGACGCGCTGAAGGCATCCGCAGCGCCCTGGTTCGAGGTCCACCCGGAAAATTACATGATCGCCGGCGGCCCACGACTGGCAGGGTTGCTGGCCGTCAGGGAACAGTCCGCGCTCAGCCTGCATGGCGTTGGGGCGTCGCTCGGGGGCCCCCTGCCAGTCGACAAAGAGCACCTCGCGCGGTTGCGTCGACTGGTTGACCTGCTGGAACCGGCCGAGGTCAGTGAGCACGCAACCTGGTCCAGCGATGGTGATCAGTTCTACAGCGAATTGCTGCCGATCATTCGTACCGGGGCGGCGCAGCGGTTGCTGGCAGACAACATCGGGCGCATGCAGGGCGCATTGGGACGCCGCATTTTGGTCGAGAATCCCGCGTGTTATCTACCGTTCCAGAGCGAGATGAACGAAGTTTCTTTTCTGCTTGGGGCAGTGTCGGCGAGCGGTGCCGGATTGCTCCTTGACGTAAACAACCTCTACGTTTCTGAGATCAACTGCGGCGTGGACGCGCGCACCTACATTGACGCGATCCCGAGAGATCTGGTTGGCGAGATTCACATTGCGGGCCACGACCCGGACGACAACTTGCCCGATTTCCTGATCGACAGCCACGGGTCGCCGGTCGCGCCACCCGTTTGGTCCTTGTTGTCATATGCGCTTGCCCACCTGGGGCCGACGCCAGTCCTGCTGGAGCGTGACGCCAATGTGCCGAGCTTCGACGCCTTGTTGGCGGAGCGCGACATAGCTGCAAGCCATATTGATTTTGCGAGAGACGATTGTGAGCAAGGCGAGGCCGCGAGCGAAGTCAGCTCTCCGCTGAATGTGTCTCCCATCGTGGTGCAGCCTCTTGCCTTCCTGGCGCAGCCGCTTGCCACCGTGGCGCAGCCGCCTGGAGAGGGCCATGAGTCCCGCAGGCGGCTCGGTCGCTACCATGACCAGTTCGGCTGCTATCTGAATGGGTCCCTGTCACCGCGACCGGGCGTGGGCGACAAGGACGGCGAGGGGCACCAGGTTCACGCAGAGCACGACGAGCACCCAGAACACGAACAAACCGCGTCCCTGGAAGCGGCGTTCGTTGCCGAATGGTGTGATGGCCCAGCGCTGCGGCCAGAAACAGCGCTGCGGCCAGAAACAGCGCCGCGGCCAGAAACAACGCCGGGGCGAGGAAAGGCGTCGCGGCCGGAAATTGAGAGCGTGCGTCCGGAGCGACTGCGCGTCTACAAGAACGGGTCCATGCGCAGCCGAACCGAAGCGCTGGCGGCGAATTTCCCTTTGGTCTCGCAGTTGCTTGGGCCTGACTTCAGGGGGCTGGCCTTGAGCTTCGTCCATTGTTCGCCGCCGCAAGACGCGTGTCTTGCGCAATACGGGGCCGGGTTTGCCGATTACGTTGCGGAGCACCTGACGGACAACCTCCGATGGCTCGCCGACGTGGCGCGACTGGATTGGGGTTGGCAGCAAAGCCTGATGTCCGGGTCCGGTGTCTCGCTTGAACCCGACGATCTGATCGCTGCCGGTGAGTCCGTGGGTGATATCGAGCTTCAGTTTGTGCCCAGTTTGCGGTCAATTGACCTGGACTTCGACGTCTATGCCGGCTGGGTCGACTGGCGCGGGGCAGATCCGCACGAAGTTGCTTTGGCCCTATCTCAGGGAGGTGGTCAACGCCGGGACTCAAGTGTCGGGCTGTCGCTTAAAAACGGTGTGAAGCCACGACGGGAGCAAACACAGATCCTCTTTTGGCGGTGTTCGGGTGAGGTGCTATCACGTCGTCTTGAAGTCGCGGAGGTTCATTTTGTGGATGCGATATGCAGTGGCAAATCGTTGGCGGCGGCGGGTGATGGAGCGCTTGCCGCTGATCCGGCATTCGACCTTGCCGGCGCGTTTGCAGCGATGATCGATGTCGGTTGGTTCATGCAACTGTCGCCAGGGGTGCATCAATGAACACGCTCAAGTCCTTCTACCAGACGTTCGCGAACGTGCTTTCCCGGTTGGAGTTTGTCGGCCTTGTGGCGGTACGCCTTCTGGTTGCGATGGTATTTCTGCAGTCTGGCTTGACCAAGTGGAATGGCTGGTTTGTGTTCGACGAGCAGAAGTACGACCTCTTTCTGTATGAGTTCTTCTGTCCGGATCCAGTGCGACCCGGGCGTTGCTGCTCTGCGATCCCGAGACGATGGATTACGCTGAGGACTCTGTGGTGCCGCAATTGATTGAGTTATTGGCGGTCTTTGCCGGCGTCATCGAGGTGCTGTTGCCGGTCCTGCTCATCATCGGTTTGGCGACCCGGCTTGGTGCCGCCGGATTGCTCGGCATGACCCTCTTCATTCAGTTGGCAGTCTTCCCGTCCCGGGACCACTGGTGGAACCCAGCAACCTGGTGGGCGGTTTGCCTGCTGCTGGTGCGGGGCCCTGGTGTCGCCTCGCTGGACCGGTTGCTGGGGCTTGAGCCCGGTCCAAGAAATCAACTGAACTAACGAATTCGTGCAGTTGCAATGTGTAGGCATGCGTGGGCCGGGGATGATGAGTCGCCAGATGATGTGCACGCTGTTCCTCGCGTCGGCGCTGATGCTAAGCAGCCCTAGTTTGGAGGCAAGTGACGGCGATCGTGTCGACCTGACATTTGATCTGACAATGTGGTCAAAACGCGATTTTGATGGCCAAACGGTATACGACGTGGGTCCCGGGCAAGCCGGCGTGATTTGTGCGCAGGCTGACGCGGCCGCGTCGATGCTATTCCGTCAACTCAAAGTGGATCTCGCAGCGACACCGTTTCTCAACTGGCGATGGCGTATCGAGGGCACGATGGACATCTCGGACCAACGCCACAAGCGTGGCGATGACTTCCCGGCGAGGGTCTATGTCCTGGCACAAGGCTGGCGTACAAGAGCGCTTAGCTTGGTCTGGTCCAATGTCGAAAATCGCGGCGAAGCGTGGCCCAATCCGTTTACCAGGTCGGTACAGATGGTTGCCCTGCGGGGCGGAAACAAGCAAGCGGGTGTCTGGGTGAATCAGAAGGTCAACGTGATCGAACTGTTTGCGGAGCACTTCGACACCCGAATTACGTCGCTCGCGGGCGTCGGCATAATGACCGATTCAGACAACTCGGGATCGGCCGCCTCCGCTTGCTATGCCGATCTCCACTTCTCCGCGCATTGAGGCCACTCGCGGGGCGCTACGGCAATCAGGGTCCGCATCAATCAAGGGTCTGTGTCAGTCAGGGGCCTTAGCAAGACAAGCAGTAGCATAACAACCACATGCCGCCTATTTGTGGGTGTATAGGTATGTGCGTCGCAGGTCGGGTCAGGGAACCCGTTCTGAATGCAGCGGCCAATGTGGCGTCCAATCGACCAATAAGGGCTCGCATTTTGACAAAGCGGCCCGGATTCCGGCTCGTGGATGTGGCACCCTGCATGTGCACCGCGCCCGTTGGCGCGGCGAATCTCTGGCCGGCGCGTGGGGCGCTGCCTCTCGGTTAGCCCCCTTTGTCTTTTTCCTTGCCGATATCTGGCGCCGCGTGCGCGCCAAGCGCGGTCGTGCTCTGGTCTTGGGGTCCTTCCATGGCAGCTTTAGCGCGCTCGTTCTCCATGATCTTGCTGCGGATCGCCTCACCCGCGCGCTCCCACGTTCCCCTGTTGGCGATCACGTGTTTGTTGGATTCACGGTAAGAATCCAGCATGCCGTTGACCTCGGGGATGACATACCGCGCGATCAGATCCCAACTGCGGCGCATGTTCTCGCGCGACGCCCAGTCGTGAACAAAGCCAATGACCGTGCCGAATCCGCCGGTTATCTCATAGAGTTCGCGGATTCGATTAACGAGGTCGTCAGGGGTTCCGATGACGTTGGTGCTGTTCTCGCTGAACGCAGTGCCGTCAACAGCGTCGTCCGCGGTCTTGTAGATCGTTCCTTCGCCTGCCGCCAGAGTGCCCACCGTGTATTCGTTGTTGTGGCGCAGCAACCCGTCCCGCGCCTGCTCGCGCGCTTCCTGACGGGTCTCGGCGATGTGCCAGCTAACGACCAGGCGCCAGTTGCTGCGGTCGACGGTTTTGCCGTGCTTCTTGGCGGACTCCTCGGCGAACGACCATTGTAATGGCAGCGCCTGAATACCCGCCTGCGACATTGAACCGATAGAGAGAACGCCGGCGCTATGTTTGCCGGCGAGCGTCATACCCGATGGGCTGACCAGCGACGCGACGGCAAATTCCATGTCTTTCTGATAGGGCAGCAGTTGCAGTTTGGCATCGCGCAGCTTGAACCAGTCTGTGTCGTGCGTAAAGCGTTCGCCGCCTTCAAACAATCGCCGGATCACTCCCATCGCCTCATCCTGGCGGTCACGCAGCAGCATGGGATCCATGCCCAGGGTATGCGCGTCTGATGGCAGTGCGCCGGGCCCGGAACCAAAGATCACCCTGCCATGCGATTGGTGGTCGAGTTGCACCATGCGCTGCGCGACCATAAAGGGGTGATGGTACGGCAGCGACACGACACCGGTGCCAAGCTTGATGCGCGCGGTGCGCTCGGCAGCAGCGGCAAGAAACAGCTCGGGCGAGGCGATGACCTCCCAGCCAGTCGAGTGGTGCTCACCGCACCAGAACTCGTCATAGCCGAGGCCATCCAGCTGTGTGACCAGATCGAGGTCACTCTGCAATTGAAGTGTAGGGTGCTCACCAATCGGATGGTGCGGTGCGAGGAAGGCGCCAAATTTAATGGGCTGCATGGGATTCTCCGTTCGGGGTCTGGTCTTGGGTGATTCGAGTAGTCAGGAACAGTTGGTCCCAACTGTATCAGCTATTCGATGTGCCTGTTGCTGATCAGACCTCAGCCCGGGGTAAACGCACGCACGGCGTCCGGGTCGAGTTCAAGGCCGAAGCCCGGTCGGTCCGGCAGGGTTACGCGGCCATCAACCGGGATGATCGGCTCCTTGAACAACTTCGCAATGTGTTCCGCAGGCCCCGTGAACTCTTCCGAGAACTCATGCGGGCGCACCGCGTTGGTGACAGTCGCATAGGCATGCAGGCTGGCGACAAAATTGATGCCTACGACGGGGCTGTGCGGCATCACGATCTTGTTGTTGGCGACTGCCATTTCGTAGACCCGCAGCATCTCGGAGATGCCGCCAACGTTCAGGACGTCCGGTTGCAGAATATCGGGGTTAGCAAGGTCCAGTAGGTCGCGAAAACGCCATGCGGACGTTTCCTGTTCGCCGGTCGACACCGCGCAGTCGAGGGCGTCGACCACCTGCCGCAAGCCGCGCAGGTCGTACTGCGGCAACGGCTCTTCAAAATGCGCGATGCCAAGTGCCTCGAACTGTCTGCCCTGTTCGATGGCGGTCGGCACGGAGTAACCGTTGTTGGCATCAAACGACAAGGGCACGTCGTCGGGCAGCCAGTCGCGGCAGGCCGCGAAGATTGCGAGGTCGTTGCGCGGATTGGCGTCCTGTCGATAGTCACGCCAGTCCATACGCACCTTGAAGGCACGGTAGCCACGATCGAAGCCTTCGCGGACCTCGGCCAGCATGTCGCCAGGCGTTTTCCTCCAGCCGTTGCCCCGGCTCCAGTACAACGGAATATCCGTTCTGCGGGCCCCGCCAAAGAGTTGATAACAGGGCAGACCGGCTGCTTTGCCGACAATATCCCAGCAGGCGATGTCGATACTGCCAACGATCTGTGGAGGCAGTCGGGTCGCGCGCTCGCCCGTGCCGAGTGCGAGCGTCTCCCAGATTATTCGTGGCTGACACGGGTCCGTGCCGACGAGCAGCGGCTTGATGACATCATCCAGATAGACCTGGAACAAGCGCTGGCTGCGGCCAGGTTCGGCGATGCCCGTAATGCCTTGGTCGGTGTGAATCTGCAATATGAGCCGGGGTGGCGATGGCTTGCCAGGGGTTGACTCGGGTTGGAGTCGGATGAGGTCGATGTCAGTGATTTTCATCAATGTGCTCCGCTGGCCACTAAAAAAGAGAGTACACGGCCCGCATCATGGTAGAGAGATAATTGCCGGCTTGTTCCTGTGCGGTATCGCCCAGGCTCACCATGATGAAGTTGTGTTGGGGGACGACGATCATCACCTTGCCGCGTGCGCCCAGGGCCATGAAGTCGTCGGGCGCGGCATTAGCAAACCAGCTTCCGGCTCCGGACGCCTTGCCGGTCGTCACGTAGTTGCCCTCGGCGCTGTTCAGCCACCACAAATAGCCGTACGCGCCGTTGATGTGCGGATAGGTAGGCGTTAGCGCCTCGTCGACGTAGCTTGATGGCATGATCTCAACGCCACCCCACATGCCGCGTCGCAGCCACAGCAGGCCAAGTCGTGCAAGGTCCTGGTGGCTCGCCTCGATGACGGGCAGCGGCCCCTGGCTGCCGATCTGAATCCAGCCCCGGTCATTGCTGGGCCAGTCGAAGCTGAGGCCCAGTGGCGCTTTGAGGTATTTATTGTAGAAGTCGACCGGCCGCTCGCCTGACGCTTGCCAAAGGATGCCGGGGATCGAGTTCAGGATGTAGTTGCTGTTGTACCGCCAGGCGTTGCCCGCGGGCTCCGTGCCGGCTGACATGTTGAGCACGTGACGCACCTCGGCATCTGGGGCGATATCAGGATGGTGCACGGGCAGCCAGTCCCGAATGCGGTCGGTGGTCCGGATAATGCCCTGCCGCACGGCGATTCCGACGAGAGTCGCGCCGAGGCCCTTGGTAATTGAGTAGATGTGGGTCTTCGTGGTATCCGGCCGCTCGTAGCGTTCGCCGATGATGCGTCCATCTTTCACCATAAGGATCCCGGCCCGCTCGGGGATCGCCAGAATGTCGCTCATCGCTTTGTCGACGTCTTTTGCCTTGATGCCCAGACCCTCAGGCTCGCATGTTTCCCAGGCCTCGCCGGGGAAGCGGGTTGTCAGGTCATCCATGGCGGCTCCCGTTCAGTACCTGGATCATTGTTCCGTAACTAGTTCCTGTCTCAGATAGGTGGCGGTGGGCTGCGATGCGCCGAATCCGGCGGGCCCATCAGTCCAATCTGGTTGCCGTCGGGGTCTGTAACGATGGCGTAGCGGGAACCCCAGAACGTGTAGTAGGGCGCCTGGCACGCCGTTATGCCGGTTGCGATGAGTCGCGCAAAAGCGCTGTCAACGTCGTCGGTTGTGTCATAGCGAAAGCTAATAACCTGGGAACCTCCCTCTGACGTTGCCGGGTCTCGCCAGCCCTCGTTGTAGACGGCAGCGAGTGCGGTCGAGTCGAGCGCGAGTTCGAAGCCGTCTGGCATCTTCATGACGACATGATGAGCGCCGCTGTTGGTGCGCCAGATGTCATCGTCGGCAATCGCGAGCCCAAGTTCCCGGTAGAAGCCGATCGATGCGTCCATATCTGCGACGACGAGGTTGATCTGGTCCAGCACGACCGGCATGGCACTTTCCTGAAAAGCCTGATCATACGTTGGGAGGCGTCGTCGGGTAAGCGTCTTCCTTTTCGTCCGTCTTCGTCCACCGTTAGCTGATTTTCGGGGCTACTCTATTCCGACTGATAATTGCGACTACATTCCGTGACAGGAACTGGCTATTGTGGACACACTAACGAGGAGACGGTCATGAAGGATTTCAGCGGAAAGCTGGCGGTGATTACGGGTGGAGGCACCGGCATGGGCCGGCAACTTGCGCGACAGTTGATAGCAGAAGGATGTGATGTGGCGTTCTGTGACGTCATTGCAGAGAACATGCGTGAAACCCTGCGTATTTGCGAGTCTGAAGCGCCACAGGGGCGCGTCGTCAGTGCCTTCTCGTGTGATGTTGCAGACGAGGAT
>CAVOBC010000223.1:0-7902 GCA_963693635.1 Gammaproteobacteria bacterium
AAGTTCAAGCCCCGTGATGGTCTTGAACAGCATGCCGAAACGGACGTGATCGCAGTCGCCGTCGAACCGCACAGTAATGTGAAAGTGATACGACGATCCGGTCTCAAGCAGGTTCACCCGCGAGCCGTCCGACCGGGCAAGATGCACCGTCTCGATAACCGCACCACGACTCACATAGGCAACCGGATTAATCGACAAAAGCGCCGGGTCAAACGCGGTGCTGCCGTCGTCGTGGCCGCTACCCGTCACCGTCGCGAGCCTGTCATCAGGTTGTATAGACTCGACAGGTCGAACCGCAACAGTCGTTTCCATCGCTCGCCCTTCCTGCGATCCGCGCTTAACGATGGCTTCCCGCAGCTGCTGGTATTCACTCGCTGGTGCAAAAATCAACTTCTGATACTGGGCGACCACCGGTTCGACCGGTCCGGTCATGAGCAGTTCGCCCGCGTCCAGCAACAACGCCCGGTCGCACAACTCCAACACCAGCTGGGCGGCGTGCGTAACAAATAGAATCGTAACGCCATCACGCCGCAACGAGCGGAGATGGTCATAACAACGCGCCTGGAACGCCTCGTCGCCGACGGCAAGCGCTTCATCGACGATAAGGACATCCGGGTCCATATTCACGGCGACCGCAAACGCAAGCCGCACGTACATGCCGCTCGAGTAATACTTGACCGGCTCGCCAACCAGATCACCGACACCCGAAAAGTCGATGATGCGATCGAGCCGGTCAGCCACCTCGGACCGCTCAAGACCCAGCAGGGCCCCCATAAGATAGATGTTCTCAATGCCCGAATACTCAGGGTTAAAGCCCGCGCCGAGTTGCAGGAGCGCGCACACCCGCCCGTGGACCGTCGCAACACCAGCGGTCGACGTCTGGGTGCCACTCAGAATCTCCAGCAACGTCGACTTGCCCGCACCGTTGGCGCCAAGCACGCCAACCGTCTCGCCTTTTTCAATCGTAAAACTGACATCCGTGAGAGCGGGTACATCGCGCGAGAACGGCCGCGAACGGAAGAGGCTCTGCCAGATACGATCCTGCGGTCGCTTGTAGACCCGGAAAACCTTCGACAGGCGATCGACCTGAATGCAGCCGTCAGAGGACATCGGCAAACCCTCGCGACAGCTTGCTGAATGTCACGTAGCCAGACACGGCGATGACGCTCGCAACGACGCTGTACAAACCCAGCACCCCGAGGTCCGGCCAAACGCCCTCTATGAGTGCAAGGCGAGCCTGCTCAATGGGGATGGTCAGCGGATTGAGCCGAATGAAGGGCTGCACCATTACCGGTAGTCGTTCAACCGGGAAAAAGACCGGAGACAAAAACAGAAAAGCGGTCGCAATCGCGCCAGTCACATGGCGGAGGTCACGAAAAAACACGGCTATAGCCGCCAGCATCCAGCTCAGTCCCGTGAGCAGCACGACAAACGGTATCAGAATCATCGGGATAGCAAGCGCTGACCATGGGACATCGAATTCGAACCCAACCATCATCAGAAGCAGCACAACCAGATTGATGACCGCCTGGATGAGAACCTCGATGACGATGACAATCGACAGCACTTCCGGGGGAAAGGCGATTTTGCGCAGCACCGCCGCCTCATCGAGGACCGCATTCGGTGACCGGACCACACATTCAGCAAAGGCACCATGGATGATCAGACCCACATAGAGCATCACGGCAAAGAGTGGACCGCTCGCGTCATCAGCCCGCCACGAGACCCTGAAGACACCGACAAAGACGAGGCTGTACAGCGTCAGCATGAGCACGGGCGTAAGGACCGCCCAGCCAAAGCCGAGAAATGACCCCTGGAACATCCGCGTCATGTCGCGACGCACGAGTTCGACGATGAGGTTCACGCGCGCGAGCATCACGCGGCTGCCAACGAAGGAACGACTGATTGCCAGCCTGATACGCCTCTCATATACTTACGGCCCCCTGGATCCTGCATACATTCCGTGCCCACAGGGCGCGGCCGGACCCTCCCGCGACGCGCCCTACAAGGGCGGCCTGGCAAGCTGAAGCTCCGATCGATATACGCACTGTGCAACAAAAACACCGATTACACGGTCCAAGTAGCCTTGATCAGGAACCCCACGGGTCGGGTGCTCCCGTTACATCACCTGTTTCACCTGAAAGGGAGACCAAATTGGACGCCGTGCCACGACTCTCCTTCATCATGGTGTCTTACTATACCGGACCCGTTCTCCGCGAGGCCATTGACGCAGTGCTCGGCCAGGATTCAGCGATTGAGCTCATCCTCGTCAACAACGGCAATCCGCCCGAGACAGCTTGCACGCTCAGGGAGCTTGCCAGCGATGACCCACGGGTTACCCTCGTCAGCCGACCCGGCAACGTCGGCTTTGCCGCTGCCTGCAATGCCGGCTGCCTCAAAGCCACCGGCGACGTCATCGTCATTCTGAATCCCGACTGTGTTGTTGACGCTCACTGCGCCACCCAAGTACTCGACATCGCAGCATCGTTGCCGTCGCGCTGGTTGCTCGGCATCGACATTCGAAATCGAGACGGCAGTCCGCAACGGGGCGCACGGCGCAACCTGCCAACGCCGTGGATCGCATTCATTGAGTTGGCGGGCATCTACAAACTTGCGCCGCGCCATCCATACTTCAAACGCATCAACAACCACGATACAGCGTTGCCGGGCACCGAGGTGCCCGTCCCCGCCGTGAGCGGCGCCTTCATGGCAATGCGTCGCCACGACTACTGGTCCATCGGAGGCATGGACGATCACTACTTTCTTCACGTCGAAGACATCGACATGTTGCTGCGCTGGCAGAAATCAGGCGGTCAAACCTTCTTCACGCCACAGATTCAGGCGATGCACGCGATGAGTACCAGCAGGACCAATTGGCGGTTCATAGAATGGCACAAGACCCGCGGCCTTTGCCGCTATTTCCGCACGCATTTTGAGTCCTACTATCCTCCGGGGTTCATCAGCATCCTGCAGGCGGGCCTGTATGCGAAGTACTTCCTGTCTATGATCGGCCGGGCACTGTCATCCACTTTTGCCCCCGCGGCGCGCGAAAAAAGATGAGCACGCGCCGTCGCCGGTGCCTGCGTCAGGTCAATGAAGTATCAGAGTGAAATCGAGATGGATATGCCTGCTGTGATCGACCCAATCACAATTGGTGCGGTCATCGTGACCTATCGACCTGATATCGGCCTCTTCACCCGCATCGTAGCGGCCGTCTCAGAGCAGGCAGCGGGCGTCATGGTGTTCGACAACTCCGATGACGCCGCACACGCGTCGCGCATCAAGTCGACACTGCCAGACGATGTTCACTACCGCTGGCGGCACGGCAACCTTGGCATAGGAAAGGCCCACAACGAGGGCATCGCCTGGGCAGAAACCGCCGGCTTCTCTCACCTGCTGGTGCTTGACCAGGACAGTCTGCCGCATCCCGGTATGATCGAACGCCTGACCTGCGCATTTCGTGAGATGGCAAAGACACAACGGGTCGCTGCGGTCGGTTCCGTCTATCTGCAGCCCGATTATCCACGGCTCGAAGCTTTTTTTATCCGCTACGGCTTTCCATTCTGCCGTCGTGCCTACGCCAAGGAGTTGGCGCCAGACGAAATCGTCGGCGCGGACTGCCTGATCTCTTCCGGCACGTTGTTCTCGATCAGTGCCATTCATGAGGTGGGGGTCATGCGCGAATCGCTCTTCATCGATCATGTGGACACCGAGTGGTTCCTTCGCGCTAATCGCCTTGGCTACCGGTCATTTGGTGTCGCCGGTGCGAATATGGACCACGCGTTGGGCGATCGATCCATCAGCATATGGCTTGGCCGCTGGCGCAGCTACCCCGTTCACAACCCCATCCGGCACTACTATATTTTCCGTAACAGCCTGTTGCTCTATCGCATGCCGCACGCCGTGTTCTCGTGGATATTTTTCGATCTGCGGCGATTGCTCCTGATCTCACTCTTCTGCGCCCTTGTGCTCGACCACAAACGTCACCATCTGCGGATGATCCGACGTGGCATCGCCGACGGCTTGCGCGGGCGGGCGGGCAAGCTGCCGCACGACCTGGAGCCAGCGACAGGCCCCTCAGATTGACTTTGACACTGACATCCCGCAGCGTCAGGCTGGCATACGTCTGGCGGGCCCCAGAAGACCAGAAGACGTGATCACCTCACCCTGTAGAAGGTCGCCGATAGAGGGCCGCAGACAGAGTCGCCGAGTTCCGCCTGAAGAAGGCGCAGACCAAGCCTGCAAGCGGTCGCAGACGTCAGCTTTTTAGTTGCCACTTGACTCCGCCTTCTTCAATTGACTGGCGAGCACCGTGACATCTCGAACCGCCTGTTGAGTCAGTTGCCGAAGTTGCTCCTGCATCTCAGGGGTCACGGTGATGTCTGCAGGCGCAGCAGACATCGCGCGGGGACGGCGCGGCTTTGACGCGATTTGGCCGCCAGAAGTCTGCAGCACACCTTGCCGAAATAGCTCCTGACTGCGCCTCACGACAGGGTTGTCGCTCAACACGCTCGCGCCGAACGGGCTCCGTGTCCCCTGATCTCCTGCGGCAGGTTGTCGGTTGGGCGAGGAAAGGGCCAGATCCGGGCGCGGTGGCGGCTCCATCGCTCCCCCACCGCGATTGTTCATCGCACTGGCATCAACCCGCGTGCCCGGCGCCTTTTTGTTCGATGACAGCTTTGAACCCCGCCGGGATTTACCGTCCGTGACTGTTTGAACGACCTCGACGACCTCGTCGTACCGGGTATTGTCGACACCGGATTTCAGTCCAATCAGCAGTACACCGGTTACGTTGCCAGCCTCGCCGTACTTGAGAATGTGGTTATAGTTCCGAAGCAGTCGCGTCACCACCATTTCGAGGTTGCCACGCATCACCTCCGGTGCGCGTTCCCGCGGTTCGATCAGTCCCCGGTCCTGCACGGCCAGCCCATGTTCACCTGCCAGTTGATCGAGGATCGCGCCGACTGACCTTCCCGCGCTCTCCACTCTGAGCTTCGCAGCCGGAGTCGCCGCAAGCCCGATCGCAGGCGCGAAACTCCCAACCGTCAGAAGCAGCATCAGCGCCAGGCCACGCCAGGGTGGGTTAGTCCGAAACTTTGCGATCATGGTGTCTCTCCTTTTCCAAGCGCCGGAACAAATCATGAACGTGCTGCATGGCACTTGCGGGCCGGGGCTTCGCGCAGTCCACCAGCCATGTTGACACGCCATCACACTCACACGATCGACTTCACACGGTCAAGAACGCTCTTCAGGCCACGTGACCGAAGCAGTTCAAGCGCGTAGCGGTACGACGCCGGGCGAAACATATGACCGATGATAGACAGTGTAGACGGTGCCAACACGTGAGGCACCTCCAACCCATTCGATCTCACCTGGCGCAACACATCCTGCCATGCCGAAGCCGATCGGTGCAGTGAGTGGCGTGACCGTACGAGATCGCCCGCAGCACCCGCTATTCGCGCACGCTCATCATGCGGCGCCATCGCCATCACCGCATCAATCCAACCACGTTCGGTGTTCTCGCAAAGTATGCCGTCGACACCATGGGTGATCACATCAGTGTAGGGCTGCACGTTCGAGCAGACCGCCGGGATTCCAGCCGCGCAGAAGTCGAGGAATTTGACCGCGCTCTTGCACCGATTGAATCGACTGTCGTCAAGCGGAATCACCCCGATGGCATTGTCGAGCGTAGCCAGGAACGCTTTGAAATGTTCGTAGTCCATTAAGGGATGTACCTCGACAGGCAATCCATCGTCGCGCAATGCCTCGCCCGGCGGGCCGATTCCGACCAGCCGATAGGTAACGCCTGGCTCTGCGATCAACTGCTCCAGCGCATCTTTGATGAAGTCAACACGGACCGAGTCCGACGACGCGACGACAAGGGTTATCACACCATCATCGTTCCCCTGTTCGCCAGCGTTCGGGCAGACTGACTGCCGGACCGGTTCGTGGACCGTCTCAACACAATTGGGAATCAGACTGACCCGTTGATTGAAAGTGCCCAGTGCCTCGCCGAGCGGCCTCGTCGAAACCGTGATGGCGTCGGCATACGACAGCGCCTGCTCGAGATATGGCCGCATCTTCTCGCAATGCTCGTGCACCGAAAGGTGCGCCGGCACCTCTGTCAGCAGGTCATCAATCTCGAAAATGACGCACTTGCCCGCGCCTTTGATCCAGGTCATGAGGCCAAGTACAAATGGATTCGCTTCTCGTTGCAGCACCACGACATCCGCCCAGAGCAGGTCGGCGGTGTTGTCACCAAAGAGCGGTCGAATGCGCACACTGCCCCCGTAGAGCCGCGACCATCGGGCGAGTGGCTCGGAGAATCGGATCGTCGCCAGCGTCGACTCAGTTATTGGCGCGAGGCAGAGCACCCGGATTGCTTCTCGTGATTTGAAGGCCGCATTGTCGCCCCTGACATCACCTGTGGCGGGCGACGCTGCGACGACCAGTTGGAAGGTCTCTTGCTCGTCATCGTTGACGAAAGTCGCCGCTTGTTCAAACAACCGGGGATTGACATCAATACCAACATGAGACGTGGGTAGTGTGACGCGGTCCAGCGAAACGACTCGCATGGAGACCGCGGTCATCATGTCGATCAACGTGTCGCGGGTAAAAAACCGGAGATGCGTGTTGTCGAGAATACCTGTCGGTTGGTACTCCCAACGTCCCTCAAGCAACATCAGGCGGACCGCAAGATGAGATACGTTCGGAACCGAGATCAGCACGTGACCGCCAGATTTCAGCAATGCCCCACATTTATTTAATATCACTTCAGGATCACTAAGGTGCTCAAGCACGTCCCCGAACATGATAAAGTCAAAGCGCTGGTCTCCGGGCAACTCCGCGAGGTAGCGTTGAATGCCACCGACAAAGACTGTGTGTAGGCGCGTCGCCGCGATCCTCGCGCGTCCGGCCGAGAGTTCAACGCCATGCACCTCATGGCCGAACTCGGAAATCGCCTCGCCTACGGCCCCCGTTGCACAGCCAACTTCAAGGATGGTGCACTTTCGAGACCCGCTCTTGTCGAGGATTAGTCGAATCATCTTGTTGTGCGAGTTGTTCTCTACGCGCAGATCGATCCGCGCGTCGTAGAGCCATACTTCATCCTCGTCCCCTGGCGCTTCATCCAGGCGAAGGTCCTCAACAATGCGATCCAGCCGAATCTGCAGACGATCACTGCGATCACGCAGGGCCTCGTTCTCTCGGCGTTCGGCGTCAAGCACTGCCTGCGCGTCGTGGAAGGACTGCACGGCGGCAATCAATTCTGCCTGTTGGTTCCGATGGGCATCGCTGGCTTTTGTCAGTAGCGCGAGCTGTATTGCTACCGTCTCAGCCTGCGCCAGCATTTGCGCCCGCGCCTCATCCAGGCGACCGATGAGCGCTTCGCGCTGGGTCAGCATCTCCTGCTCAACCAGCGCGCCGCGCTCTTTGGTCAACTGTTGCTCGCCTTCGAGCCCGCTGGTCGCCACACTCCGCTGCAAACCATCCGCGCTAATCTGTTCCCGCACGTCGGTGATGTATCGAGACTGCGCGCGCACAATCTGCTCTGACGCCCTGAAGCCCTGCGTGCTCTGATCCAACCCTCGTTTGAGATTACGGATCTGCCCCTCCAGAGACGCCTGCAGAGGGCCAGTCAGTTCGACCGCCTCATCAAGCGAGGCACGCACCCGATCGAGCGTCCCCCTGTCCAGGCCCTCGCCAACCCTCGCAGCTGTAAACGTCGACCAGACCAGATCGACCCATCTGACGCCCGTCGCCCCGGTGAGTTCCGCGTGCCGCAGTTTCAGATCGATGAGATCGCCCGATTGCCAGTCGGGTCGTGGCAATATCTCCCCGAGATCAAGGTCAGTAGTCAGCCGCGCAAGACTTTCGGCTGGATAGGCGACAAGCTGTTCGTAA
>CAVOBC010000224.1:0-7896 GCA_963693635.1 Gammaproteobacteria bacterium
GACCGGCGTGGTGAATCGCTCCACCTGATAGCGCACAATCTCGAGCGAACGCACGGCATCGGCACCATCGACCGCATCTGTCGCCGCAACGCCGCATGCGCTCCCCTCGCAGGTGAGTGCCGGGCCCGCAAAGAGATTGAGCTCTGGCACTGAATCGCCGCCGAAATCATCCCAACTCGCCATGATGGTCACGAAACTGCCGTCAATGCCGTACCCGACCGACCAGGGGAATGTCCCCTCTTTGTTGAGACGCCGGCTCTCCACCCGGGAATGGGTCAAACCCATGATGTGGCCCGCCTCATGTGCAAGGACGTTGTCACGGCAATCAATGAAGAGCGCCGTATTGGCTTTCAGACCGACGCCCGTGAAGGAAAAATCACCACTTGAGCCGGGGCCGCCAAGATTCGCGATGCCACAGTTGGTGCTCGTGCCCGTGTCTGCGCGCAGGGTCACAGCGATGTCAGCACCGACCGCCACTTTGCGCACAGCAAGATTCTCGAACGGGGCCAACTCGTCACGCATCAGCCCGAGGATTGCGCTGTTCGAGGTGTCATTGTCCATCGATACTTCCTCGCGTGCGACCTCGCGAAATGTCAGGTTGACGCCACTGTCCGCATAGAACATGTTGGTCGCCTCGATGATGTGATCGATCCGCGCCGTGGCATCCCCGCCATAAACCGCGCCCACGTTGTCGGCATAAAAGATGATTACATCCACGACGCTCGGCCCGGGCTTGTCACTGTCATTTGTGGGGTCGGTACCCACCAGCCGCTCATTGAAGTTCCCCACGCCGTCAACGTCATCGTCCTCAAGGATCTCGATGCCACTGAGGGCGAATGACCGCATCGCTGGCGTGCCGCCATTGACCCGTAAGGTTTGCCATGCCAGAACGCTCGCAGGGTCGGTCGACTCGTCAAGCAGCGTCAGGTGAAACCAGTCAAAGCCGCCCGAGCCGCTCTCGGTGAAGGCGAATGTCGTCTCCCGCGCCGCAATGCTGGTCCCCGGTGCCAACGTGGTCGCGAGATCTTCTTCGGCTGCAACCGGGACGACGTAGGAGAATCCGAACACACTGTCGCCCGCCGCCTGCCGAATCTGGAGTCTGAGATTGCCTGTCGTCGTGTCCGGTGACACGTTGTGAACCGCCGGCAAACTCAAGGTCGCTTCACCCCCATCAACCACCAGGGTCGGGTCACCATCGAAGAACACATGACCCCGGGTTGTTTCAGTGCCACCCGACACCGAATGCCCACCCTCGCGCGTGCTGCTTAGCATCTGGCGCATCCGCAGTATGTCGCGAATTGCCCAGCTGCCCCCAACGTCCTCTTCAAGCAGCAGATTGATGTAGGAGTCACCGTCGGTAGGCGCAACAAACCCGGTCTTGTGCAGGGTGCTCGCGATCGACTCACCCGGCGCCAGCGGAATTTGCAAGTAGATCCGACCAACACTCTGGGTCGACGCGTCGAAAATGCTGGGGACCGGCCCGGCAGCGATCCGGAGTCGCAGGTCGCCGGAAGTCTCTCCGGTCTGATTTGCATCACGATTGGTGATTCCCACAGTGACCCCGAACGAGGTTTGAGACACCTCGCTCATCAGGCAGGGACACACGATCTGGAGATCGGCCGCGCCGGCGCTGTCTACGACCAGCAGCGACACCAACCCAAGGACGCGTGCAAGCAATGGACATCTCTTCAAAACGGCGCATCTGAACATAAAGGGTTCAACCAATCGTTCGTAAATGGTGTGCAACAGCAACCCCCCGATTTCGTGACCGATACAGACCCAACTGCGTCACATCCCGGGCGTCTGCCATGTTACTGGAAAACCAAAAGGGGGGAGCGACGGTCCATCAAGGTCAGGGCGACGGCACTTCCGGGAGTTCTTCTGGTTCTGAAATCACATAATCCGGACCCGACTCAACCCGGCGGGTCAATTCACGCCCTGGGACGATGAACGCCAGATCCCGGCTGCCTGTCAGGTTGAACACCCCGGCCGGCGTCCCGATCGTCGCAAAGGTTGTTTTGGGCCCCAACGTAAGCAGGAAGCCAAAACGACGATCATCAAGAATGTTGCCCCGTATGACTCGACTGCCACGAGCCGTCGTCTTTGCCTCCTTGATCGTCACCGGGTATTCACGGGCCAACTGCGGGATCAATACCTCGAGTGTCTGGCCGACTTTTAGTTCGCGCAGATAGGTCCGGTCCAGTGCAATGAGCCGCTGGTTCTCGGTGCCGGCACGAAGTGGCGGCAACGGCTGTCCAATCGTCTCGGGGATTTCTCGCCAGGCCGCTTGCGCCAATAGGGGTGTCGCCGTCTGCGCCCCCGCGCCATCAGCCACGCGTTCAGCTGCATCAGCCCCCGGAGCGTTTGGTACCTCTGACTGGACCGGCTGGTCGGCAGGAACCGTCGGTGGTGTGGCGCGCTCTCGCCAGATCAACACGATCGTGACCCCGACGATGAGACCGACCACTATGACCAATGCCGTTTTCAGACGCACGCCTCAAGACTCGCCGGGTCAGGCAAAAAGAGGCAGATCTTCAACCGCCGCGAACGGGAAGCGGGCAGCCAGCGGGCCGTCGTTCAAGCCCAGATACCCCCGCAATGCATGATGAACATGACGCGGAAAAATCCGTGTCCCATCGGCGGCCGGTCGCATCGTGACGGGGTCGAGCGCCACTGCACGATGGCCTTCGTCGGTCAAACCAATCGCGCGGCCACCCCACGGTGCGTTCTTCTCCTGGATCAGAACACTGCCAATCGGCCAGTGATCCTTGCCCGCAGATCCGTTGTAGAAGGGTGTGCGACCGAAATCAGACCCGACCACGAGCACGATCCTTTCAGCAAGTCCCAGTGCTTCTGCCTCTTCCCACAGGTAATCGATTGCTTCGGTCAGGTATTGAAGCAGCGGCGCATGATCAACATCGTGTTGTTTATGTGTGTCGTACCCATGTTGCACGAGGTCAGCGGCAACCGAGGTCCCCGATTTGAAAGCAAGCAGCGCGATCTGAATCTGCCGACGCAGATGTTGCTGTCTATTCGCGATGTTGACGACCGGTTGCAGCGCGTCGTCGTCCGGAATCAGATCCGCAAACGCCCCCAGCTTGTCGACATTCTGCATGCCGGTCTCGTAGGCCCTGCGGTTGCGCGCGCCGCGAGCGCTGTGGCGACCCTCCAGAGTCAACATCTCCAACCGATCTCGTCGATATGCGCGAATCCGCTCGAAGTCCGGGTCACTGAAAAAGCGTTTGCCATCCTCCCAGGGGGAGCGGTTGGGAGCAGCGAGTTGTTTCAGGTGCTTGGGGTTGTCCACCCTTGTGTAGCGAGCGATGCCGGCCGTTTCGGCGTAGCCGCCGAAGTTCAGATAACTCATCGGCAGGTCGGGTGCCGATGACCCGGTAAAGAGCGCAGAAAGTGATGGATAGCCTTCCGACAGGCGGCCGCTCCACGTGTGCACCACACCGGCCGAGTGCGAGTTCGTTTGTGCATCAATGCCGTTCACCACGAGCGTACGATCATGATACTTGTCAAAGAATGCACGATTCCCGCCGAAGGGGGCATAGTCCAGATTTCCGGCTCGACCGATACCGGCAGACGTTGCCCATGTGTTGATCTCTCGCTCGCCCGCAACATTGAGCTTGGGATCGCAAAAGCTGGTGACATCCCAGCCGCCGACAGCCTGGATCAAGACAACCAATCGATCGCTTGCCACAGCACCGTGAACCAGAGGCAGTCGCAAGCCCGCAGCACCGCTCAGCCCCAGGCCCGCCCATCCAAGGAACTGACGCCTGGAGATAGCGGGTTGCGAGGCTCGCGTGCGGTTCTGTGTGCGCTGCATTTCGGCTTTCCGTCTAGATGTAGAGATACTTGTAGTCCGACATCAAATAGGCGATCACGACGCGCCAGGTCTGTAACATGAAATCGGCGTCGCCCAGATCCTGAGATTCAAACCAACGGCCGGTCTTGTCGAAATCCCATCGGTAACCACCGTCACCGCGCTCAATATAGGGATCCTCGAGCGACAAGCCATCGAAGAAATTAAAGTCACTGAACCAGCTGCAACTCATGCCACCCGGATACCACTGCGGGTTGCCGAGTTCACGGCGGGCGAGCCAGGTCTCTGTCAACAGTTCAAACGTGTGATCCACTTCCGGGCTGTCAGCCGACACCTCCTCCGACAACATTTGCTGGTGGAGTTCTGCTAGTTTCTCCCTGATGCGCATCGCGCCCCGACTATTTTGCAGATCACCGACAGGCGCATTGACCCACACGCTCATGATCACGTTGTCTGCGCCAGCCTGGTCCCCGTACGCTGTGACTTCAAATCGATATTCATCTGCACGTGGCAACTCGATCGGAACGGACACGTTGCAGCTCGACCACAGTACAAAAACGTCATCGGCGCCCTCCGCGCCCGAATCCAGCCGGCTTGAGCCACATTCGGCATCGATCAGGCTCAACGGGTCATCAGCCCGCTCGTATTCGATCTGCTGTACCAACCCCCCGGAGCTGTCGTAGACCCTGAGCATGTCCACCACCAGATTTCGGTCAACGCCGTCGGCGGCGACGTAGTAGTCATTGTCAAACCGCAGAACCACGTTGCGCTCACCGCGCTCCAGTTCACCCGAGATCTCGAAGGACTGACGATCCCCGAACCCGCCGGCCATGACATCGAACCGATCCCGAAACTCCAGAATCGGCGTGACAGATCGATCCACTCCATTGAACAAGCGCCGCCGGCCATCGGCCAGAAGAAACTCTTTGTACACGATAGGGCATGCCGCCTCGGTCGCATGGGCCTCAGCCACACCTGCCATGACCGCAGTCATGTCACTCGCTCGCACCACCACACCATCTGAGTCGATGCCCCCGTAGTACAACCGGAAGTCGCTATCGAGTGCGCCCTGAATCTGCCGGACCGTTCCACGCGGCCAGGCGCCCCATTCAAAACCTGTGACTGACCGGGTCTTGCGCGAGAGTTGCGAGGGAGTCAGGAGTTTGTCGGTGCCTGCATCGTCGAGTGCGGCAAGGCGCAGGTCGTCCCCGACCGCAACTTCGTGCGCGCGAAACCAGGGTGACATCACCAGACCGACGAGAAGGTCCTTGAGTTTGAAGTCGGACTCGGGCGCAGTGAATTCGGCCGCCAGTCGCTTCATCGTTTCCTGCTGCGCGCCAAACGCCAACGTTCGCGCAGCGAATGTGAAGTCCCCGGGCTCACCGCCGGAGCTCAGCATCTCGCCTCCCATCAGTGCCGGCCACCAGAACCTGACCGCTGCATCGCCGAACCGCCGATCCCCGGCAATCCGGCTTGCAAGCCATTGCAAACTGGCATTAGGGTCGTCAATCAGATCCCCCTCGAACCCGGGAAATCGCATGTCGTGGTACCAGCTATCGCCGAACCGGTAGTCATCCCCTGCCGCACGCTTATAGGCCCCCGGAAGGGAATCCGCGCCGCCACGCTGGTCCTTATAAAGACCGGTGTCACCGTAATTCTGAAAAGCACCAGCAACCGGATCGAGTGTGCTGTGGCAGACAGTGCAATGTGAATTCTTGAGCGTGGGATTGTCCTGATCGGCCAGCGCCACCGGGTCGGTCGTGCGGACAGCCCGATTTTCGACGTCTTCACCGAGAAAGTGATAAAGGGTCCAGCGCGCCCGGGCGCGGTTACGATTCGTGTCGGTGGAGGGGTATCGGCGGAGAAATACGGGCGTGTTCAGAACGCCGGCATGCGGATAGACCGTTGCCAGAGGTCCGGGATCGTCAACCACTACGCCAACGTCAAAGTCGACGAACCTGACCTTCTTACCGGCACCGTCACGGTAATAACGACCGATCGTTGACGGCACGAAGTCATCCACATCAGTGCCACTGCCGAAGGATGCCAGGGACCCCAGCGCTTCCGCTGACCAGAAGTTGACCATCAGATAGTCTGCGGTCAGTACCTCGGTGTAGGGCCGGTCTCCCTCCACCACGTGCGCGATGAGTTCAAGGGGTGCCCGCGCATGGCCATACGCGCTCAACGCGCGCCACTCGCGCAATGGTCGGTAGTCGCCCGTTGCCGTCGCCTCGATTCGCAGCGAATGCAGTTTGTTGGTGTGCCGGACGAATTTCGCGTCCGACTGCTTCAGAACATCCTCATTCAGGTATCGATCGGTCAAGAGCCGGTCATTGGCACCCTCGATCAGAAATTGATGGAACCCGGGTCCCTGCATCAGATCACGCACCGCCCGGGCAAGCTCGGCTTCGCCGCCGTCGCGCACACGGATTTGCAGTTCGGCAGTTGGGGCGGCGCCTGTCAGAATGAGCGACGCGCGCGCAAGGGTGCTCTCCGGGCTCGCCATGCCGACTTCCTCGAAGAGGTTAGCAACCGCGAATGCCTCCGGTGCGGATGCCGTCGGCTCATCCCCGAGCAGTGCAAGAAACGCCGCGAGGTCAGCCAATGCCGTCGAGCCACCAGCGAGTTGAAGGCCGCCGCCGTGACTCCGGAGCCCTTGCACCTTATCCAGAATGCGGTCGATTGCATCGGCGTCGCCCGCAACGTACGAACGAAACACGTCAAGGTTGGTGGACTCATGCATCGCGTCGCCTTCAGCCCTTGCGAACACGATCGGCGTATGGCCGGACAAGCCGTCGACAACGTGGCATCCGATACAGATGCCCTGCACGATAGGTATGGAGACCGTCTCCAGAAAGGCTTCCTCAGCCGTCGGCAGCAGGGAGGATGCCAGGAGCGTCAGAAACGACTGCAAGCTCGCGAACTCAGCAGATGTCGGCCCAAGCCGCACACCACCACCGTGGCTGAGGCCGCCCTGCACCTTCTCGAGGATTCTGCTTGCGGCACCAGGATCACCATCAAGATATGCCGAAAAGACTGCCAGATTGGTCGAAAGATGCCCTGCATCAACTCCTTGGGTCACGAACACGAGTGGCGTTCCGCCCGAGAGCCCCCCACTGACATGACAGGCAATGCAGTTGCCCTGGACAATCGGCGAGCCAACCTCTGCGGTGAAGACACTTTCGGCAGTTGGCGGGGAGGACGCGCCGCCACCGCGCAGCGCGACGCTGGTAGCACCGCGCGTCGTGCCACCCTCGTCGGTAAAGCGCAGGAAGAGACGGCGCCCCGCCGGGTCAAAGGGCACCTCTTCCTGAGATGCAACAAAGATAGCGAACGTCGGTGTCGCATTGGCGGCTATCTCGACGGTCACCGACTCCGCGACTGTCGCGAGACACACGCCGGAGGCAGGATCAGTCTGGCAAATGAGGATCGTCGCGGTCGTGCCGCCGGTCGCTTCGCCCGTTACCGTCATCAAACCGACGCTGCCGACGTTGACCGATGCGACCGAGAAAAAGCCGAGTCCATTGTCCATCGGAAGCTCGACGATTCCCGTGTTACCAACCGTCGCTGACAGCGCTACGACATCCGGCACAGGCTCGCTTGATGCTGAAAAGAGGAGCGTGTTCAGCCCTTCTACTTCCACCGCAGGACCGTCGTTGTCACAGACAAAGGTAAACGCCAGCTCAACCGGAGATACGACGGACCCTAGCGTCACCCCAACAACAAAGCTCTGGGAGCCACCACTCGGCAGATCGACCGCGGCATCCCGATCACCGATCGGCAGGTTGCTCGCCGGGTCAGTCGCCTGAAAGAAGAAATCCGCATCGATCGCCGTTGCGAGTTCGATGCGACAGTTTTGCGGGGAAACCGTGCCCGAATGAATCAATGTCGCGAAGGCTGTCGCGGTCTGATCGACTTGAACCGAGCGACTTGCCGGCAATGTTGACGAGAAGAGCGCCGCCTGGGCCACCGGGCCGAAGCAAATCAGCAACAAACCGCAAAGCAGTCGACAAAGCCCTTGTGGACGCCTCCGCCCCACCGAATGCTCCTGGAGGTACCGCATTCCA
>CAVOBC010000225.1:0-7863 GCA_963693635.1 Gammaproteobacteria bacterium
CCTGCAGCAGGCCACGCCGATTACGTTCGGCTTGAAAGCAGCGAACTGGATGCTTGGCGTCGACGACGCCGCCACAAGACTTCGCCGTGAGATAGGTGACGCGTGCGTACTTCAATTCGGTGGGGCTAGCGGCACGCTTGCAACACTCGGCGTGGATAGCAAGAGCGTAGCCGAGCACCTGTCCCAAAATCTCGGATTGCCGTTGCCAACGATGCCCTGGCACAGCCGTCGCGGCAATATCGCCGGGGTTGCTGCCGCCATCGCGATCCTGGGGGGCGCCAACGCCAAGATCGCGGACGATATTGCGCTCCTCGCCCAGAACGAGGTCAGCGAAGCCACCGAACCAGTGCAGCGCGGACGCGGCGGGTCATCCGCCATGGCGCACAAACAAAACCCGGTCGGATGCCAGCAGGCGCTGACTGCACTCGCAACCGTCCCGGCCCTGGCTGGCACACTCATGTCCGGACTCGGCCACCAACACGAGCGCGGCCTTTGGGGCTGGCAAGCCGAGCGGTCCACACTGGTCCAGCTTTTCACGCAATGCAAAATCGCCCTGGCCGCGCTGACCCCCGTTTTGGCCGGACTCGTCGTCGACGCACCACGGATGGCAGAAAACCTGAAGACGTCTGGCCGCGGCAACGACATCGGCCACGCGGCAGATTTCGTTCGGCGGGCACTTGGTATTCTTTAACGAGAGGGGCCTCCGGCCCCCTCGCATAAAGAAAGCTATGGAAACAACGGTGACGGGTCTGCCCGGTCATAGAACCCAAGCCCGTTGTGCATCGCATACCCCATCAAGTCCCGGATCTCTTTTGGGTAGGTCTTCGCAATGCGCAGCGGCAGATTCGCGTATTGATTCTTTTCCTGTCGAAGCCAGCCGAGAGAATAAGAGAGAAACAAACCGTACCGAGAGTCATCCGTGGTGTTCGCACCCGCGCCATACAGAGTGCCACCCATCCACACAAGCATGTCGCCCGCATCCATCTCCGCGGCAACGACTTCCCCCGGGGTCGCAGCGCGCTCTGCGTCCCAGCGATGGCTACCGGGCACGATTTTGGTTGCGCCATTTTCTTTTCGGAAATCAGTGATCGCCCACATGCTGGCAACGATCAAATCGGGGCGAGGCGACACAAAGAACGGGTAGGTATCGTCCTCGCGATACAGGACCTGCTCGCGTGCACCGGGCCGATCACGAGCGCCGCGCCCACATGAAGCTGGTAGCGCGCGCAATTCGGCTTGAGGGCCGCATCGCAAAGGGCCAGGAGCGTGGGGTTCAGGACCAGGCCATGAAAACCCTGGGACTTGCGAACAAGGGCGGTCACGCGGCGAGTGTTACCGGGATAGAAAGCATCATCTTCGACTTTCGTCTCAACCGGCGTCGAATCCACAAAGGGAGTCAACTCGGACGCAATCTGATCGCGCAGAGCCGACGTCGATACCGACTTGATGACAACGGCCCCTGCGCCTCGCAACACGCTTACCATGTCATCGGTTGCATCGGTGTGCTGCAAAACCGGAATCGCGGTCATTGGCGTCCCCTTTTCAATCTAGGCGGTCAGTCTACCCCAGGGGTCGAGGGCCGCGTTGGGCTGTCCACAGACCAATCGCTCAACCGACTTCCCATCAGCGTCGCCAACCAAACAAAGCCGACAGCGACGCGGCTACGTCGCAACCTGCGGGAACCCGTCGTCGCGAAAAGGTGCACCCGCGCCCAAAAGTTTGGCCCGCTGCATGGGATGCATGGATTCGGTTGTCTCGCGTATGCGAGACAAGGTCTCCGCCGTGTCGTTCGGCCGGAGCGCCACCGTCGAGTCTTCGCCGAAATAGCGAAGTGACAACGTCGAGCGACTTGACGACGGCAGTGCTGGCGCACCACCGTGCAACATCGCTGGATGAAAGAACACGATGTCGCCGGGGTCAACCGAGAACGAACATATGTCGTAGTCCGCACGATTGGCTTCAATGTCCGGCAATCTCGGCAATTCGCCCGTGCCGTAGAGGGGAATCGTGTCATCCGATGGGTCAAAGCGTGAACCGTCGTACAACGTGCCGCGGTGTGACCCCACAACGAATTCCAGAGATTCCACTGCAGACAGCGGACCAAACGAGATCCATGCAACGGCCAGATCTTCGCCAGTAACCGGCAGGTAGGATTCATCCTGATGCCAGGGTGTGCGACGGGCCGGCGCATCGTCTCCACCGGTCTTCAGGAACACCTGTTCGTACATGTACCAGACGTCGGGCGTACTGAAGAGTTCAGCGATGATCGATGGCAGCGACGTCTTCGTGTTGACATTCCTATACGCACCAAAGCTCTCCGAGTTTGCCAGATCACCGTACAGAGTACCCGGCATACCGGGTGCGACCCGGGACGCGCCACGGCCCGGATTCGCGAGAGTCCAGTCGAACGCCGCACGCAGCACGGTCATCTCGTCGGACTCCAAGGCGCCGCGCAAACAGGTCACCCCGCGATGCCGAAACTCATCTCTTTGCGTCTGGCTTAGCCATGCATTCATCGTTTGCTCCAGGTTCGAATGACTCGCGACAGTGGCGAGGACGATAGCCATCTTGCCGAGCGGCGTCCAGCAACGCCGTATCGATCCGCGCCAGAATCACCGACACCCGCGAGCGGGTGATCTTGCCGCTGATAACCGGCACTTCGCGGAGACTCGCGGGTCCGTACCAGGGGTGCAGTTCCATCACGAGACGACCGGCGACAATGGCCGGGTCTGTGGCGGGGTGCGCTGCCGCTTATGCGACCATTTCAACATCAAAGATGTAGATACCGCGCACGGCAGCGTCATCCAGAAAAGGGCCGGCAACCAGCAGTTTTCCCAAGGCCCAAGACGATAGATATCGTCGATATTCGCTCGCTGCACGCCTCCGCCTCCGCCTCGCTTTGATTCCTTATCGGATCGGCTTTCAGGAATGCCATGACATAGATTGCCATGCCGTGGTCGTCTGCCCCCAGGCGTTGCGCGAGCGCCGCATCATAGGTATCCGGCATGTGCACGAACCTCACCGGTGAGACCACGAATCAAAACAACGGGCGTTGCCGTCATTGGCACATAATTCATCTTATCCCCGAATACGCGGGCTCGACGGCTGAAATCGCGCAGGCTAACCGGGCATTTGTCCACAGCCCACCGTCGCTTCACCACCCCTCGCCCCGCTCGCCGCCGGTCCCGTCGCGACGCCTTAACCATCTGCTCGAAACGCGATATCGTCATTGCTGCATTCAACTTCAGAGAAGCTCCATGACCCGAAACATCCAACCGGACCCTTACGAGGCTCTGGGCGCTGACGACTGGTGGTACCCGGAGGTACTGACCGGCGATCCGTCCGGGGCCAGGGGGCCAGTGTTGAGCGAGGCGCAGTTGTCCCGATTTCACAACGATGGCTTCATCGTTGTCACCGGACTGTGGCCCGCCGAGACCATCGATGTAGCCGCCGCCGAGGCGCGTACCCTGCATCCAGCCGAGCAGATAATCCGCGACGCGCGCGCTGGCAAGTACCACCGCACAAGAACCGAAATGCCGTGGACCCAGCAGGGAGACGCCGCACCGGACGCGACCCTGAATCACATGACGATTCACCCACGGGCGCTGCATGCGATTGCGCAATTGCTCGGCAGCGACCCCATCGATATCCGACTCAGTCAGTCCCATGTCATTGCCAAGCACGGTCAGTTGATCGACCGCCCAGGGCACCCATCCGACGGCACGATCAGCGGCGATCAGGACATCCACGTGGACTACGGCAACAACACGCTGATGGTCCCGCCACGAACGGCCAAACCCGAAGCGGTGGCCTGCCTTTGCTACTATTGTGATGTTGGTTCGTGCGGCGGCGCCACACACTTTGCCAAAGCGCTGCCCGGAGAACTGACGAGTTACAACCCGGACAGCTTCAACCCGCCAAATTTCGTCGCTGGCACCAAAAACGGCTCAGCAGCGGCCGCCACCGGTCCGCGCTCCCCCGAAAATACGGCGCGTCTGTACCACGAAGAAAAGCCGGTTCACTATCAGCCCGGGACATGCATCCTGTACAAGCTAAACACCTGGCACCGTGGCACCCCGGCAGCGCTCGGCAAGGTCCGCCACTCGCATCATCACGTGTGGCGTCATCGCCACGCGGAGTGGGTCAATTGGCAAAGCCTGGCGCCCGCAATGGCCGCCATGCCCACCCGGTTTCTGTCGGATTTGAGCGTTCTGCAACGCACGGTTCTCGGCTTTGCGCCACCGGGTGATGTGTACTGGACCGACGAGACCGTCGACGCTGTGGGGCAGCGCTACCCCGAGATGGACATGACGCCATATCGTGCGGCAATGGCCAGAACGCTGGCGGTGTAGAGCAAGACAGGCCTGCTATCTCGTATCCGCGACCTCGTATCTGCGACCTCGTATCTGCGATCTGCTACCGACTGGTGACAGATCGCGGGCCGCTAATGAGACCTGCCGGCCGCGCCCTCAGGTCTCATTAGCCGGGTCCTCATGCTCAACAACGTACGGATAGTCTTCGCTCATTAGCTTGTGGACAGCAAAGCACATCAACAGCAGTACCAGCGCAAACGGCAGACCTGTGACAATTGCGGCCGTCTGCAACGCGCCGAGGCCACCGGCCATCAATAAAACGCCCGCCATCAGGCCGAGGGCAACCGCCCAAACCGAACGCTGCAGCACGCCGCGATTCTGCTCACCACCCGAGGCGATGATGTCGGTGACCATGGCGCCGGAATCAGCCGACGTCACAAAGAACGTGACGACAATGATGATGGCCAAGAAAGACGTCACTTCGGCGAGCGGAAAGTGGCCAAGAAAGACAAACATCGCGTGTGCCGCGCTCGCATTCACCGCTTCAGCCAACCCTCCGGCACCAAAGAGTTCGATATGCAGCGCCGAGTTGCCAAACACCGACATCCAGAAGAAGGTGAGCAATGTGGGCACGAATAGCACGCCCAGAACGAACTCGCGCACGGTCCGCCCGTACGAAATGCGGGCGATGAACATGCCGACAAAGGGCGACCAGGAAATCCACCACGCCCAGTAGAAAACAGTCCATCCATTCTGCCAATCAGTTTGAACATACGCCTCGCTCCACGTCGAGAGCCGCACAAAATTCTGCAGGTAGTGCCCCACATTTTGCACAAAGCCGTCCAAAATGAACACAGTCGGCCCTGCGAGGAGAACAAACAGCAACAACACGCCGGCGAGTGACATATTGATTTCGGACAAACGACGTATGCCCTTCTCCAGACCGCTCGCGACTGACATGGTCGCGATTACGGTGATCACGGCAACGATAATGAGCAGTGTCATCGGCGTCTCCGGCAGATCAAACAACCGGGTGAGTCCGGCGTTGACCTGAGACGCGCCGAGACCGAGCGATGTAGAGACACCGCACACGGTGGCAACGATGGCGAGGATGTCGACGGTATGAGCGAGCCACGGCATCCGGCGCGGCAGAATCGGGGTTAATATCGCACTGACCGTCAGCGGCAGACCGCGATTGTATTTGACATAGGCGAGCGCCAGTCCGATCACGGCGTAGGTTGCCCAGGCGTGCAGGCCCCAGTGCAGAAACGTAACGCTCATGGCCTCCCCCGCGATGGCGGCCGGTGACGTCAGGTGCGCCGGCGGCGGCAGCGGTGGATTGGCAAAGTGTGTGATCGGCTCAGACACACCAAAAAACAGCAGGCCAATGCCCATGCCAGCGCTGAACAGCATCGAAAACCACGTCAGACTGGAAAATTGCGGCCGCGCGCTCGCGCCACCGATACGTATGCCGCCGAAGCGGCTGAATACCAGATAGCCACAGAACACGAACAGGATGTTTACCGTCATCACCAGAAACCAGCCGAAGGATCCGGTGAAAAACGCCTGCGCACCGCCGAAGACCTCCTGTGCACGCTCCAGATTGGCGAGCGTGAGCGCAAAGAACCCAACGATGATCGCGAGCGATGTGTAGAACACCGGCGCATGTATTCGGTTCTGTGAGTGGCTCTCTGACGTCATGACGGACACCTTTTACGATTCAGTGAACCTTCTTGCGGTTCAGTGGATATTTTTTTGTTTTTCATTGGTCTGCACTGTTTTCAGTATCCTGGACAAGGCTGTCAGACCCTTGAAAACAGGCATTCGCCGACGTCAAAACCGATGGGAGTCGAGTTTGCATCGGGCGCTGGCGCGGTTAGTGGTCCTGCCAACGCCTGATTTTTCTGGCTGAACGATATAGCACGCTTGCCCCTCAAGAAGCCAACAACACCAAATCATCTCCATTCGCCTGGACTGCTACGGCTGAATCGATCTTGGCTAAGATCGAAAAGATATGCACAGTCTTTTCTGGGACATCACACTAGCAGCCGTTGGTTCCACCATTCCAGTGCCGCCAAAGGCGGTGGATGAACCGCTTCTACTTGCCATCGAGGCTGCTGCTGAGAGCGCGAGGGAAGGCGACCACAGTGCGCTGGTTACTGGCACCATCGAAACCGGACGGGTGCGGGTTGGTGACCCGATTGAGATCGTTGGGTTTGCAACCGTGCCGCTGCCTGCGACCGTCGCTGCGGTGATGATTAGTGGCGCACGCACTGACTCCGCGCAAGCCGGAGACAATGTTGGCCTGCTGCTCCATGGCATCGAGAAAATCGATATCAGGCGCGGCATGGTCATTGCGGCCCCGGGCAGCGTCGTACCAACCACCCACTTCCGCGCGTCTGTCTACATCCTCGAGAAATCGGAAGGCGACGGAATCGGTCCTTCACCAATCGCTATCGCCCGCAGATCTAAATGCGTACGACCGACGTGACCGGCGAGATCGTGTTGACCGATGGCCGCGAGATGGTGATGCCGGGCGACCACGTGGAGATGGACATCGAGTTGATCGAACCAATGGGGGTCACCCAGGGCATACGCTTCGCGGTTTCAGATGACGGCGTCACGCTCGGCGTGGGTCAGGTGACCGGCATTCGGTGACCAGGCCAACGTGTTGCGGTTTGAGTCATCCCGCTTCCAGACCGCCTGCCAGTGTATCTCGACATCGCAGACACGCGGGTCTTCCACAGGTAGTCACTGCCGGATCGTCGCGAATCGCGGACGTTAGTAGCGGCAGCAATTGACGTGCCGGCGTCGCGGTCCATGCAGAACCCCCGACGGTCAACCGTTTCTCCGCAAACCTGGAAAATGGTGCGAGTTTGCCGAATCCCGCCGAGCAACTGCCGCAGCGGCAACCCTCAATGCCAGCCGGGCGTCGTGCCCAACGTATACACAAACGACGCCCCGCCGCCTGCCGCATAGTGAACAAAGGTGAGCGAGGTGAGGTCTGTTCCCATCAGCAGCAGCAGCCCGTCATTCTCGGTGAGGACGCGCAGTGGCGCGTAGACGTCTTCCGGCGTCTGACCTCGGACCACTTGCTGAGCGTTGGGCCCAACGGCCGCAAACGAATTGAGCGGATGGTCACCCCGCACGCGACCGTCACGCGCGAGGACCGCCAATGGCAAAGCGCCCATAGCGTAGACCGAGAGATCGTTGCACTCGGTCGTGTAAGCGGAGCCGACACCGTCGGCCACCTTTACTTCCTGGCTGCCTTCGTGCGTTGGCGGGGCCATGCCATTTTGCGGAATCCAGGCACCGGGCGGCGGCACGCGTTCAAATTCGTAGGTAAACGTTGGCACCAACAACGTGGCCCCAATTGCGAGCAGTGCATCGATTAGCTCGTCTGCGGAGATGCGCGGCGAGAACGATCGCATGCCTGCGTGGATGCAAACGATGCGATTACGCGCGGTGGTGTAACGTTTGTTCTGTAATTTGAAAATGATGGCGAAGTGAGAGCTGAGCCAATCAGGTTATCCTTTTGAAAGCGATTTTG
>CAVOBC010000226.1:0-7822 GCA_963693635.1 Gammaproteobacteria bacterium
CTCACTGATCTGTATATACGTTATAAGTGCTAGCGCAAGGTTTCACTCATGAAGGCCATGAATTGCCAATGCGCCCATTGACGAGCCAGTCGTCTGAGTCTTAGGCGCATTCGCTCCATGGGCGGCGTAGGCCCACGCGCTAGAGCGCCCGGAAATACCCAATCGATTCTTCGCGATACGTGATCCAGTAGCCTTGTTCTTTGCCAGGAACAAGACGCGATCTTTCATCGGTTTTGGTTCCGGGGTCATAGGCCAATCCGACTTTCAGGGAAATAAGTTCAGCGGTTCGTTCAGGCGAGAACTGCACCAACAGATCACCTTTGGAGAACATGATGATCATCTTCTCTTTGCCCTTGACCGCAATCTTGATGCCCTGCGCGCCACGCCCAGTGTTGACAGTCACGCTCCCCGGACCCTGAAAGTGGTGCGCCACCTCAGCATAGACATCAGCCATTGGCTGTTACACCCCATACTACTGACAAGCGGCCGGACCCGAGTCCTGTGTTCGGTGAGCGAGCCAGATTAAAGCGTTTTGTTCTGCGTGCGATTGCCCAACGTACGCGCCAACGCGCACAACCGGATCACCTACTCCGACTTTCAATCCTCGTTAGTCGTGCCCAACCCGGGACGAAGCTCGCCAGTGCGCTCAGGATCTGGCCTCACTGTCGCGGCAGGGCTCTCGACGCGCCCGTAGGAATACCAGACTTTGAAGCCAAGGCGCGCCTTCATTTTCTGGGACAACGTATCCCACAACGCTGGATCCAGTGCGAGAGTCTGGTTCTCCTGTTGCCGGAACTGTGGGCAGCAGAACGTTCCCAGGACACCCAACCGATCAGAAGTTCCCGTGTTGGCGCCGGTGCCGTGCCACAGCCGACCGTCGAACACCATCAGACTGCCGGCAGGCGCTTGCGCCTGAACGATGTCATAGCGCTCCTGATTCTCTGGGTCAGGATGTGTACCGGACACGTGTGAGCGCGGCACTACTTCAGTTGCGCCGTTCTCGGCGCTGAATTCGGACAGCATCCACATGGTGTTGGCGACAACGGGCGGTGAGATGCCCAGCGCCTGGTCGTGATTGACGAACGCATCGGTCGGGCTGCGCGTGATATCGGCAGCACGGGCATGATCGGCCCCGCGTCGCATGGGCGGCGGCATCCACCACTGATCCGTGTGCAATCCCATCCGCACGCCACCGGGTCGCGCGATGTTGGCGGAGAGCGTAGAAAGGATGAATTGCTCGCCAAGCACGTGACCAACAAGCTCGTCCACCAACGGGTGCGTGATCATGTCGCGAAAGCGGCGGCCCTTGTTGATGAGGTTCCACATACGCTGATTGGGTCCACCACCGTCTCGTGTCGCAATGCCGAGTTCGATCTCAGCGTCCGCCTGCTCTTCTAAACGCCGCTTCGCCGCCGCAAGCTGCGCGGCGTCCAGCGCCTCGAGCACGACGCAGAAGCCGTACTCGTCCAGATCGCGTTTCGCTAGTGAGCGGTCGCGCGTGGCCTGGGGCACATCTATTTTGCGCTCAAGCTGGCTCGCCATATCAAAGCTCCATCGGAATCTTGAAGTACTGTTGCATGATCGCATCCCTGTGCGTCAGCAGCGTCGGGTCGATCCCGGCACGAACGGCGTCCGGCACGCGCTCGAACATGGGTCGCACCCTGGCAGGCAGCGGGCAGATTTCGGCCGGCGGGATGGCGACGAGATTGCAGAACGCGGCCCAATAGAAGTCGACCGCGGTCACCGAGTCGCCAATCAGGCAGTTTTTGCCTGCCTCCTGCTGCGCCTTCAGGCGCTCAGCGAGCGCGGCCATGAATGCAATGACCCTCACCTCGGCAGCTTCGCCATCGAGATCGTTGTAGCCGTACTTGAGCGCAAACGCGCTGGGCGACTGACCCGGTGCAGGTCTCGCCATGGTCAGCCGGTAGTTCCAACCGAAACCCATCTCACCGCAGATCTCGTGGGCGAGTCCAATCGCTGTGATCCGGTCGCCGACGTCCGCTGGCAACAGTGCCCGCTCCGGGGCCAGTCGCTCGAGCAGCAGAAGAATGTCGTTCCAGCGGTTGATCGGGGCTTCGTCGTTCCAGCCGACCACGGGACCGCTATTGGTGCCTGACCAGGCGACGAGTTCGGCGTTTTCACGTCCCGGTTCCTGCGGCCCAACCGTAAACGCGAGTCCCTTGTACTCCATCATCGCTTTCGCCGCCTGCCCCCAGGGACTTGGCCTGTCGCGCACGAGGATCAGGCGCAAGCCTTCTGCCGCGATCGCCTCATCGATACTGACGTACTCCATTTTTGTCGACTCTAAAAAATGTTGTCTGGATTCTACGCGCTCAGAGGCGTTCAGACATGGCTTCGGCACAATCCCGTGCGACCTTTACGGAACTGGCGCAAAGCGCACAGTCGGATCCTGCGCCTCGAAAGCGACCCTTTTCGGGTATCGGAAAGCCTGACCCACTAACGCATGCGTTGGCCGGATACTGGTCAAGACGCATCGATGCATCTAACAGGATGGTCTACAAGGTCTCCGGCGACTCCCTAATGATCGCCCAGCTTCGCTATCACTACTCACCCACCTTCTGCCGCTTTCTATTTCCCTATTTCTCCCGCTTACCGTCCAGGATCAGTTCTACCAGCTTCTTGCCATGGGTATTTTGCGGGAAGTGTCCGGCATCTCCCAACGCATCAAAGCGGGCATTCATCTGCCCCGCCCACTTCCTGCCCCAGGCTTCTGTAAAAGTGGTATCCGTGCATCCCCAAATAAAATGACAGCCCCTGGCCCAGTTCAGGAGCGTGCGAAAGTGCAGGGTTTGCGCGGCTGCATTGCCGTTGTGATAACTGTCGAGCGGTATCGATAGCGGAAATCGGCGCATGCCGTTGTACCCTTCATCCGGCAAGCCTTTGTAAGGGGCAGAAAAGCCCTGGTACATATCCGCTGCTGCGCCGGTTAGACCCGGATCCCTGCCTTCCATAAACGCTGGCGCAAATTTGTCTGGTGACATCAATCCAGAGTTCATCACTAACAGCAGTCCAAGATCAGGTTCAGGCCGATCAAACCGCCCACCCTTCTGCCAAGCCGCATTCCACTGGGTGATACCTTGAGAATACTCGTATCCTGGGTGGTGCAACCAGGTATTCAAAATCACCAGGTGATCAAAGCGCTCCGGCATCATGGCCGCTTGTGCCAACCCAGTGGGTCCACCCCAGTCCTGGCACACCAGAGTGATTCCGCGTAAATCCAGATCGACAATGAGGGATGTGAGTATTTCGGTGTGCCTGGCAATGGTGTACCAATGAATGTCTGTCGGTTTGTCCGAGCGCCCGAAGCCCACATGATCAGGCGCTATACAACGAAACCCAGCCTGCACAAGCCCCGGAATCATCTCTCTATATAGAAAGGACCACGTGGGCATCCCATGCAGCAGTAGCATGACGGGACCATCCTTCGGCCCCTCGTCCACATAGTGCATCCGCAAGTCTTGCCACTGATGGTAATTCGGCTCGTACGGGAAACCCGGAAGGTTTGCGAAGTTCTCATCATTCGTTCGCACATAATCTGTCACGTTTTTCTCCAAATGACCCTTGCAATCAAAGTGATTGCAATCAATTCGACGAACGACTGTCCGTCCAAGTACAACATGTGGTGATCCGCCGATGCGGCCTTTCGACCAGACATTAAGGACCTGCGTCGAGGCAAGACCACGTCCTGCCGCTCGCCTTACGGGCGTCCCATCAGCTCTTCAATGAATCGGGGGTGGTCGATGACGGCACCACCGGCGTGGCCGTAGCCGTCAAAGACCCGCGTCCTGGCCTGGAAGTGCTTGGCGAGCCACCGCCCGTGTGATGGCGGACAGTCCTCATCGTCGTCGGCGTACCACACGACCACCCGGTCACCCGACAGCCCGATGTTGCGGCGGTCGAGCCCGGGAAGATCGAGCGCGACGTCGCTCGCCATCATATAGAGCATGGCCTCCAGCGGTATGGTGCTGGCGCTCATGCCCTTCACCTCCTCCGCGTAGTCGCGGCTCAAGGCCGCATAGCTACTTGCCGCCGCCTTCGACGTGGCAGCGACGATTTCCTTCAATTCTGCCGGGCAGTCGCGTTCCGGAGTGCTGGCGTCCCTGACGAGGCCCATCATTTCACTTAGCGCGAAGCGCCACCGCTGAACCTCGGGCGTGTTGCGGCGAACCTCCTCAGTCGTTGGGAATGTCGGCTGGCCATTCGGCAGGTCCAATTCCCTTGAAAGGGGCAGGCCAAAGTACGGGACGCGCAACCCCATCGACGGCACACGGTCCATGCCGTAATGCTGCGCCACCGACATCGCATGGATCGTGCCGTAGCTGACGCCGCTGACGGAGAAGTCGCCGACGCCCTCGGCTTGTAGAATCGGATCCAGGTCTGTCGCTGGCCAGTCAGCAACCCTGCGACCCGGATGCAGCGAGCTCCCACCCAGACCGGGCAGCGAGACTTTGATCATCCTGACGTTTAGTGCTTCGTATGCCTCCGTCCACGAACCGAGCACCTACGTCGTCGCGAAGTACCCCGCAACCAGCGTCCAGGCATTCGGGCGACTGCCGCCCAAGACGGAATACTCGACGATGCGCCCATCGCCACTGCGCGCATCCGCTGGTCACGATTTCCGGTATCGATGGAATCAGTCAACAAAGCTCCAGCGCTCCAGTCTTATTCGGATTTCGGCGCCTCGTGGGGGAAGGCACTGCCGCCCTTGTAATGACCTTCCGGTATAAGGAGACCGCGCACGAGTAACGACATTGGGGTGTTGTGCTCGGTGAGATGCTCAGCGATCGACAGAAGCGCGTCGCCCAGCGCGGTGCCGCCAAAGATCCAGTCGTTCAACGCGTCGTGATTCGGCGCACCCGGACCCGGCTGCGCCGCTATCGCTTCGTGATAAAACGTGCGCAAGTCATCGGCCAGATGCCGCACGAGTAGCGGCATGTCGAACTGCCACTCGATTCCTTCGTCTGGGGGCTCAGCGACGTTGCCGTGTTCGGCGATCGTACCAAGCGCCCGTGCCACCGCTTCAATCTGATCCGGCGCTGCACCTGTCGCGCCAAACAGCGTGCGACCGCGGGCGGCGCGGGTCTCGGTGGACCAGGGAGCGAGGCGCGTCACTTCTGCCACCAACCGGGCGGTAATCGTCTCGTCTTCTGTAACCGGAAAATTTACCGGACACGCCCACTGACCTGGCGCGGCCTCCGTGGGGGCCTCGATCGGGTAGTCCTCAATGGTCGACGCTGTCGCAGTTGCGAGCATGCCAAGTGCGGCGCGCATCACCTGCTTCTGGAACTCGGGATCATCGGCGCTGCCGAATGGACGGCCAAGCGCAAACGGTACCCAAAGGGCGCGTGGCGGCCGCACCGACTCACTTTGTTCGCGGATCAGGCTTATGGACGCGGTAGCGACGCCAGCGCGTTCGATGAAGTTTGCGAGGGCGCCCACGGCGCCCGTACAAATGGGTCAGACAGGCGCCAGCAGCGCGACGTCAACGCCGTCTGCTGCCAGCAGTCGCCCAACCTCTTCTCCGGTAGCAGTCAGCGCCTGATGATTCGGCTGCGCGCCCATGAAAGAGTAGTGCCAATTTGATACGCCGCCGATCTCGCCATCAGCCGCCATCTCACGCAGGCGGTCGAGGGGGAACCAGATGTTTGGATCCTGTTGAAATGCGCTGCGGTCGAAGTTGGTGCTGATGTGTGACACCACGACGTCGGCAAAATCGACGTCCCCAGGCAGCAGTCGATAGTCGACCGCGCCGGGCGTGAACGGCGCGTCAGACCGGCGATGCAGCCCAGCAGTCGAGATGATCGCAATCGTCGCCTCGCTCAACGGTTTGGGCGTAATCCAGGGGGCTGGATCGACCGGGCGCATGCCCTCAGCCCGGACCCGCATGTGGATGGCTTCAGCTTCATGGAGATCAGATAAGCGGACCATTAACACTCTCGTTTTTTGACAAATGCAGCGGCCATTTAGTCCCGCGCAGGGGCGGGGGTCAAGTGTCGGCGCGTTCGTGAAGGGCAATCGCCAAGAGCGAACAAGCGGATCAGTCAAACCCGGAGAACCTCAACCGAGTCAAGCGCAGAATAGCGCTACCGAGTCGCCGGCTCGTCGATCGTTGGCCGAAAGACGAAATCCCTCAACTCATCACCCGTGTTGCGGATGTAGGAGTAGACCGGTGTTTGATCCGAGTTCCTGGCGACCATTTCCTGTATCTCGGGGAACGCTTCTCCCATACTGAAATCGTCATGCGAGTCACCGAGCGTTGCAAGGAATGCCCTGGCGAACGCAGACAGTCCGCCGCCCTGACCGTCAACAACAGGTTCGAGCGATCCAGAGGCGAGCACATTGCGCGACTTTCTTGCGGCCAGTCTCTGTCTGCTGACCGCTATGCACTGCTTACCGTCGCTCTGACCACGCGCAATGGAACCCGAGAAGCAGGAGTCCGCAACTACAAGCACATGTCGCGCGTAGTAGAGCAAGAAGCTGTCGTTCGGTCCCATCCTCCGTCCAAAATCAAACAGCGCCGCATAGATTTGCGCCCGCGTGGTGTTGCGCAAAAACGTGACTTCGAAACCGTAGCGTTCCTGTAGAAGCGTTCCGATTTGTTCTATGTCGCTGAACGGCGTTTCGAGTGGGGGCAGGTGTTGGTAATCTCGGTTGCCGATCAACAGCGCATAGTAAATCCCATCGGGGGTGTCCACCTCATTGACCCCCGCACCTCAACCCCCCGGTTGGGCTGCATAGGTTGGTAGCCGCTTGCGCCAACATCGACCATTGCCAGGAACCACTTGTGGTCGCCTATCGGTGTCGTACTGACCATCTGGCTCTTTGCGTACAGGGCCGTACGGCGAGACAGGTATATCTCGTCCTTCTCCAGATAGGCCAGCTCCAGTGATTCATCGCTACCGGTCCCGACAAAGAGGTAGTCGGGCATCCCTGTGGCGTTGACAAACCCCCGAATTGTCGGGTCCTGTTCCATCTTGAGCAACAGGCGGTAGTTGCCCGAGGGACGATGGTCGTCCGTCCGATCCACCTTCCACCAGATGCCTCTATAGATCGATGCGGTGTAGCCATGGACAATGGAACCGCAGCTGCTGAGCAATGCGAGTACGAACAAGAGTGGCATCAATCCCGCGTATCGCATCGATTTAGCCTGCTGCTTTGACCACGTCATTCTGGTCAATCGAGCGATGTGTTTGAAACAGACAGTCAAGGCCTTTGCGGTGCAGTAGACACGTTCGGACCCATGGCTCTCAGCGGTATCCCTCACGCCTACGCGATACTCGAATGATCAGGACAATCAATTCATGGTCGAGCACTTCGTAGACAATCCGATAGTCACCGACTCGTATTCTGCGTAACCCGCGGAGGTCCCCTTTTAACTGGCTGCCTTTGTGGGGCTGCCCTCCGAGCGCATCGATCGCCGCTGCAATGCGTTGCCGATCAGGCTTGTTGATTCTTGTGAGGTCTTTGGCGGCGCTGGCCCTAATCCTGATCGAGTAGTTCACGTTTGACCTGATCCCAATCCAAAACGGTATCACTCGGATCGCGCAGACGCTCTACCGCAGTTGTAAGATCTTCAAAATCATCAAGATAAAGTTCTATGGCCTGACGAATGATATCAGCGCGACTACGATTAAGGCCCCTCGCCGCCTGATCAAGTGCCGATACCAGCTCATCGGGTATCCGTGCCGTTACCTGGCTCATTGCGAACTCCAATTATTGCAAATCAATGTCATGCGAAGTCAATGACTTCACCCTGGGTCGCCCGCTCTTCCTTGTCAAGCACATGCACTCACGGTTATGT
>CAVOBC010000227.1:0-7818 GCA_963693635.1 Gammaproteobacteria bacterium
TGCAGTCAAATGCGCGGGAACTGGAAGCGCTGAACCGGGATGTCATCGCGCATCAGGAAGTACTGCTGGAGTTCGACCAATACCATCGCTTGTGGGCATCCCTTGATATTGCTCCGATGGTCGAGTCGCTGATCGAGCGGCGGCAACTCGCTGAGAAGTGGTTGCCAAGGACAGACGGCGAGCGCCAGATTACGAATTTGCGTCACCTGTCCGAACTTCTGCAGCAGCGGTCTCTCGTCGCGCCCGGCATGCACCGACTCGCCAAGTGGTTCGCCCGGGAACAGACATCCGCAAACACGGTTGCACCCGAGGAGCGGCAACTGCGCCTGGAGAGCGACCGTAACCTTGTCCAGATCGTCACGATGCACAGCGCCAAGGGACTCGAATACGACATCGTGATGATACCGATGGCTGGCTTCCGCTTTCTTGAATTCGAAACGGACTGGCCGCTCTACCATCCCGACACCGGGGACGCGGGCGACTACGCGCCGATTGTTGACCTGGTGCGCAGTCCGGCGGCGATTGCAGCGGCACGGGAAGAGCGCCTGCAGGAGGACATGCGGCTTTTGTATGTAGCAATCACCCGTGCCCGGTACGCAGCATTCCTCGGCGTCGCCAACATCCAGATTGCGTCGCACCGTTTCCACGAAACAGCGCTTGCGCGCATTCTTCGACTCGACAACGAGGTGCCGACGACGGAGTCGATGATCAATCATCTGCGCGCAGAATGTCCGTCACCGCTCTTTGACGTCATTGCCGTCCCGCTCGAAACAACCGTGCGTCCACTGGCGGCGCCGCCCGTCGCGTCGACCCTGAGAGAGCCCCCTTCCCTGCCCTCACCGAACGCATCCTGGAGTGTGTTCAGCTACACGCAGATCAGTCAGCCTGCGGATGATGGCCACCGCGCACCGGCGATTGCGAGTGAACCGCGGGCAGGATTCGGCGACGATGATCCGGGCGGCGTACCCGACGAACAGATCCTCGCGAGCCGGCACACGTTTGCGAGGGGTGCCCGGGTTGGAATCATGCTGCACTACCTTCTGGAGGAACTGGACTTTCACGCGCCGCCTGCCGTGCTTGCCAACCTGTGCGAGACGTTTCTGACGCGTTATGGTTTCGATGCCATGGAGTGGCAGGACTGCCTGGTGCGCTGGATGGCAGACGTCCTGACTACCCCGGTTACGGCTGGCGGTTTTCGGCTTTGCGACGTGACCGCGTGTTCCCGCGAACTGGCCTTTCACTTTCCGATACGCCGATCCCTGCCATCGGCCAGAATCAGTCAGGTGCTCGCGGACTTCGGTTATCAAGGCCAGGTCTCGGACATGACGCTACGGGGGATGATGACAGGCATCATCGATCTTGCCGTTGAGCACGACGGCAAAGCGTATGTCCTCGACTACAAATCAAATTACCTCGGTCCAGATGCAGCCGCGTACGATGACGCCACCCTGCGTTCCGCGATGGCAGAACATAACTACCCGCTGCAATACTTCATCTACTCGGTCGCGTTGTGCCGATATCTGCGAACGCGGAACGCTACCTTCGACTACGATACGGACTTTGGCGGCATCCACTATCTCTTTTTGCGGGGGATGGAGGGCAGCGCCGGCGCGGGCATCTTTAGCGACCGACCTCCGGCAACGCTCATCGCAGCACTCGATGAGCTCTTTGAGTAGCGACGCGCCTGATGACTGACTCGCAAGACAGCAACAGCAAGAGCAAGAGGGGGAAAGGTACACCCGCGGGCCAGGCCGCCGACGTCACGATGCCGCTGCCGGTCGGGTCCCCCCTCCTTCGACCCATTGATCGCCACTTCGCCGCGTTCATCGCCGCAAGCGGCGAGAGCGACTCCCTCGTCCTCGGCTTCGCCGCACAGCTGAGCGCTGCGCTCGCGCGCCAGCACGTCTGCCTGCCGGTCGGCGACGCTGGCGCAGCGGCCGATGCCGCGGCCCTGGTGGTGGCCCTCAAGCGCAGCCCCTGCGTCGGTCGTCCCGGCGATGCCAGACCGTTGATTCTCTACAACGAACGGCTGTATCTGCAACGAATGGAGCGTGCCGAAGCAATGGTCGCGACTGACCTGACACAACGCAACGTCGCCATCGATGGGCTGGATGATGCGCTCATCAGCCGTCTGCTTGGGCTCTATTTCGACAGCGACGCTGTGCCGTCCGCCGGGACCGGTGATCCAGGCGCCTCCACGACGCCCGACGTCGAACAGCGCATCGCCGCGGCGATCGCGGTCAGCCGCCATCTTGCGATTATCAGCGGTGGACCAGGCACCGGCAAAACGACAACGATTGCCCGCGCGCTCGGGGTCATGCTCGAAGCGCAACCAACGCCGCTACTGATCAAGCTGGCGGCCCCGACCGGAAAAGCGGCAGCTCGCCTGTCAGACGCGATGCAGGCGGCATCGGTCGATTTCCCGGAATCGGTGCGAGCCGCATTTCCACGGGACGTCGCGACGGTTCATCGGCTTCTCGGCGCGCGCCTGGACGGCTCATTTCGCCATCATGCCGCGAACCCGCTCAATCTGGATGTTCTGATTGTCGATGAAGTATCCATGCTCGATCTGCAACTCATGGCAGCGATCGTCGATGCGTTGCCTCGCCACGCGCGCCTCATCCTGGCAGGTGATCCGGATCAGCTACCCGCCGTGGAAGCCGGCGACGTCATGCGAGACATTGCTGTGAGACCCGCGTTTGATCCCGAGACAGCCCGCCGCATGGGTCTCTTTGTGCACGCGGATATAAAACCGTCACCGGTGGCCCATCGCCTCAAGAACGGAACGGCACGCCTGACTCACAGTCACCGCTTCGATGCCGCTGACGGCATTGGTTTCGTCGCGGCTTGCGTGCGGGAGGGCAACGCGCAAGCCCTCATCGACTATCTGCTCGACAGTGGCAAGACGGGCGAGCAGGTACAACTTCACTCCCCCGGCGACCTGATGCCGGAGTCCCCGGACAGTCCGGGTGCCCAGGTGCAAGCAGCCGGCCGACTCGATCCGTTGGCCGCACATTACGCGGACTACCACGCTCGGCTTGTAGCGAGCGACAGCGTGGATGCGCTGCTTGAGCAGTTTGAGCACACGCGAATCCTCTCGCCCATGCACGGCGGTCCGCTCGGTGTGACTGCACTCAACGAAAGGCTGTGCGCAGGCGTTTTGGGCCGGGACCACCGCCACGGGCGTCCCCTACTCATCAACCGCAACGACTACGTGCTCGGTTTGTACAACGGCGACATCGGCATCAGCTACGAGGTTGATGGCGTCGCTCAGGTCGCGTTCCCGGGTCCTGCCGGTCACCGCTCATATCTCGCGTCGAGGCTGCCTGACGCGGAGACGTGTTTTGCCACCACCGTGCACAAATCCCAGGGTTCAGAGTACGCAAGGGTTGTGCTCGTATTGCCGACCGACCTCGCAGACGCGGAACTGGCGTGTCGGGAGCTTCTTTACACCGCTGTAACGCGCGCGCGGCGCGAACTTCTTATCTACGCGGAACCGTCGACGCTCGAGACCTGCGTCGGAAGGCGATTAACACGCTACTCCGGGCTGCGCCAGCGCTTTGAGATAGAGGCGCCAGCCCCCACTCAACTCGATCTCTTCGGTGTTCACAATTCCTGATCCGTGCAACATACTGTGCCGATCAGGCCTCAACCTTGATAGGCCGGACGGCACGATGCGTCCGCACGCCGCGGTCGAGTGATCGCGATTTCCACAAAACCGCTCGTCATCATAGCTCGTCACCATCTGAGAGGGGTCAGCGGTCAGGAGGTCAGGCGCACGCTTGTCTGACGGCTCTTTGGGACAAAACGGGTCCCTCGAGCCATGCTTCATTAGGCGGCAATTGCAAAACGGATCGCGCGATACAAGCGAACGCGATCGGGGATCGACCTGGCTCAATCAGGAAAGCTGAACCAGGACAAAGCTGAACCAGGGCAAGGCGAGTTATATGGAGTGGCCGCTCGCAGCACTAACTGGTGGCATTGTGCTATTGGTCATCAGCGCGGACAAATTCGTCCAGGGCGCGGCCGAGACTTCGAGTCGACTCGGACTGCCACCATTGCTGGTGGGCATGCTGGTCATCGGCTTCGGCAGTTCCATGCCGGAGATGGTCATCTCAGCGCTTGCCGCGAGCCAGGGCAATCCGGGGCTTGCGCTCGGCAATGCCATTGGCTCGAACATCACCAACATTGCACTCATCCTCGGCGTAACTGCCCTCGTTACGCCGATCGCGGTCAGATCCCGCGTTCTGCGCTGGGAGTTGCCAATGTTGGTGGCTGTCACGGCACTCGCCGGTGTCCTGCTGCTCGATGACAGCATCGATGAGTTGGACGGCTGGTTGCTCATCTTTGTCTTCGCCCTGATCATGACCTGGACGGTTCTTGAGGGCCTCCGGACGAAAGACGACCAGTTCGGGCTGCAAATCGAAAAGGATCTGCAGGAACCATTGTCACCGACCCGGGCGTGGCTTTACCTCATAGGAGGACTGCTTGCTCTCGTGCTGAGTTCACGGATCCTGGTTTGGGGCGGGGTTGAGATAGCCCGCTTCCTTGGGATCTCAGATCTGATCATCGGACTGACCGTCGTCGCCATCGGTACGTCGTTGCCAGAACTCGCGTCATCAATCGCCGCGGTACGCAAAAACGAGCACGACCTCGCGATTGGTAATGTCATTGGCTCAAACATGTTCAACATTACGATCGTCATGGGGATTGCAGCTACCATCGCGCCATCGACCCTCGACCCAGCAATATGGGCGCGTGACCTGCCGGTGCTCGGCCTGCTTACGACTGTCCTGATGTTGACGTGTTGGGGTTTTCGCGGAGAGGGCCGCATCACCCGGTGGGAAGGGGCCCTGCTGATCGGCATCTATGTGCTCTACAACAGCTACCTTGTGTACGGCGTTGCCACCACGTGAGCGCTCGCTTGACAGTTCACTGATCGAGTTTTCAAGCTGCAAGTGTCAGGAGTGAATGCCCATCGTTGAGAGGGCTAATGGTTATGGGAGTCCACGTTCGCGGCGCGAGTCGTGAATAAATGAGTCACGTTCGCCTCGCGGGCCGTGAACGGAAATAATGTCATGTGCAAAAATATAAAACCGTTGTTCAACTTCGATCCGCCGGCCACGAGCGACGAGGTCGCAGGCGCATCTCTGCAGTTTGTGCGCAAGATCTCCGGGTATACGAAGCCGTCCCAGGTCAACGAAGCCGCGTTCGACGAGGCCGTCGCCGACATCAGCGCAATCGCAGAGGCGTTGCTCGCGGCCCTTTCAACCCAGGCACCGAGCCGAAATCGTGAGGTTGAAGCGGAAAAGGCGCGCCAGCGTGCGGTGAAACGCTACGGATGAGCCGAAATCCGCGGGTTACCTGGCGACTCTTCGAGCTGAGGTGAGGTGAGGTGAGGTGAGGTGATCGACCGGCCTTACAGACCGTAGTAACACGCACCTGGTGTTATGAGCGAGTAACGCCAGGGATCGCGGTTCTCGCCACATCGACCGGATTGTTCCAGATGTCCCGAGTGATCTGCCATTTGCCGGCTGCGCTCTTGCGCAGCAGCCAGATATGTCTGCTAACCGATCTTATCGGCACCGCATCCGGGTCAAATCTTGCTGACAAAAAACCGTCGAAGCTCAGGCGGACGAACGCCCAGTCGCCACTGACGACAAGTTCATCGACCTCGGCACGTTGATCGAAGCGGAATTTGGACGTGAAACGGTAAAATCGTCGTGCCTGGGCCTTGTCCACGTCGACAGTTGAACTGGGCAACATCCAGAGCGCATCGTCAGCGAAGAGATCAAAATAGGGTTCAAAGTCCTCCGAACCAATAATCCGAAGCGCCGTCATGACCAGATCTTCTACCTGATCGTAGTCGTCAGTTTGCGGTTCCTGCTTCGGCATAGCAGCATCTCCAGGCTCTGGACAGGTTAGATTCTTGACGGGCCGCCCCTTGCCACTTCACGTCCATCTGCATCATATGACGGCGTCGGGGAAACACAAAGTGTGACTCAGCCAAGAATGTGCCGACCGCCTCGGCGCTTGCTTACCTTCCATTCTTCCATCTACCACCAATTTGTGCCGATATGTGCAGAAGTATGTACCTTTCTATGTTCATTGGTTTGTGCCTCTTACGATCGGTGGCATGACCCGGGTGCAACGATTCATGGTGCCAATTCGCTGTCAAAGCACGATCCGGTGCCAAAAGTTTGACGCAGGTCACAAAATCCGCCGCAACAGTTTGCGCAATCGCTTGAACCGTCACTATCGAGTCTCTAAGGTGATTTTGAATTAAACGCCAGGTTGCTGGTCCGGCGCCGCAAGCGAATTGTCGCGTCGCACACACCTCGTCACCCATGAGCATTTGGATGAGAGTATCAAGTCGCCCGAACAAGCAGGTGAAACTAACAAACGACGGCGACCTCGCGTTGTATTTCATTGGCTGCGGATCTGCGTTCGCCAAGACGCTGTACCAGAACAATCTGCTGATTGTGAAAGGTGACCGACACCTGCTGATCGATTGCGGCACGCGCTGCTCGCAGGCGCTCTTTGAGGTCGGTGTGGGCATTCCCCAGATTCAGAACTTCCTGATCACCCACAGCCACGCGGACCACATCGGCGGGCTCGAGGAAGTCATGATGTATGCCCGCTACATCAATGGCTCGAAGCCAAATATCGTCATCAACAACGCCTACGAGAAAAAGCTCTGGGAGCAATCGTTGCGGGGCGGCGCTGGCAGTGGCGAGAGTGATTGCCTGAAATTTTCAGACTTCTGGAATGTCGTGCGGCCCAATAAAATGTCACATTACCCGCGCGAGACTTGGGGTGTCCGGGTCGGGGATATCGACATCAAGATGCCGCGAACCATGCACGTCCCCGATGATTCGCCAAGTTGGCGCGAGTCAGTGTTTAGCTGCGGAGTGATCATTGACGAGCGCGTGCTCTACACCTCGGATACCCGGTTCGATGTGGACCTGATCCAGAGTTTCGACAAGAAGTTTGACCTCGAGTACATCTTTCACGACTGCCAGATGTTCACGGGCGGGGTTCACTCGTCGATCGAGGAACTCGCGACTCTGCCGGATGAGATCAAACGCAAGCTGGTACTCATGCATTACGGCGACAACTGGCGGGACTTCAAACCCTTTGCCAAGTCGGCGGGCTTTCACTCGTGGGCGCAGCAAGGTCACACCTACCACTTCGAACCACGTTAGGCGCTTTTTATCTTTCCACCTTTTCGACCTTTCCGCATGCACGCGCCCTCTCTCCACTCCACTCCTCTCCACTCCACTCCACTCCACTCCACTCCTCCACTCCTCCACTCCACTCCTCCTCTCCACTCCTCCTCTCCTCTCCTCTTTCCTCCGCCCTGCCTCGCTTACTCTGGTCGTACCCGTCACTTCACATCCCTATGAACGAGGCACGGTTTCCGGTGACCTGTGGTCGGTTAGGCGACTCAGCCTGAAAAAGGTCAGGTTTTGCCTTCTTGCGGTACCCTGTGATTAACTCGCGCGGATTCGCGGCACAAGGCCATCACTGACCCCGTAACGCGACTTTCGGCATTTGCCAGGAACACATCCGGGGACGAGAACCCGCAAAATGCGCCTGTCGGGCGGCAACTTTCAGCAAGAATCGGAGAATGACATGGGACTTCTGGACGGAAAGGTAGCACTCATTACAGGTGCAGGCGGCGGACTCGGGCGCACCCATGCCATGCAGATGGCGGCGGAAGGCGCGTCGATTGTGGTCAACGACCTGGGCGGTGCGCGTGATGGAACCGGTGCCGGCAGTAACATGGCAGACACCGTAGTCGATGAAATCAAAGCT
>CAVOBC010000228.1:0-7705 GCA_963693635.1 Gammaproteobacteria bacterium
CTCGGTCGACGCTGCATCCTGCGACGATGCCGCGTTAGAACGGTTTGACGATGACGAAGATGAGGATAGGTACGACGAGCACAAGGGGCGCCTCGTTCAGGAGCCTGAGGGACAACGAGGTGCCGATCTCATCACCCTGGTTCATGCGCGTGACCAGGTGGCCGCAATACATCTGATAGCCGACGAGCAGGGCGACGCAGCCCAGCTTGGCGTGCAACCAGTTACCTGATATGCCGAAGCCGAGCCACAACCAGGCGCCAAAGCCGATGGCAAGTGCCGCCATGATGAAGGAAAAGCGCTGCAGCTTGCTCGCCATCGTTATCAGGCGTCGGACGTCTTCGTCATTCGCGCGGCCCTCCGCGTAGTGCACCATTATTCGGGGTAAATAGAAGACGCCTGCCAACCAGGAGATGACAAACAGTACATGAAACACTTTGACCCAGAGCATCGCGGTCTCCCCGCCCGACAATAGAGTGGCGCGAGACTACCAGAAACGAGCGGACGGACCGTTGACGCGTTATCGGAATAGATCGCTTCGACGCTGTAGCTCTGCGGCCCATCAGTCACGGGCGGCGGACGGTTTGAACCTCCGGCCTCAATTTGAGCCTCGTTCTCAACCAAGCTCGCTCTCATCTAAGATATGCGGCTTAATCCAGATCCAGCAGCGAATAGCATGACAGCGTATCGAGGAGACCAACCCAGCGTCTTTGTGAGCTATTCGCACAAAGATGCAGAAGCGGGGTTCTCGGACCTTGCGCATCTGCACGACGGGGAGCCTCAATTGTGCAGACGCACAGATGGGGTGGCGACGCGAACGCTGCGGAAACGCAACCTCGGAAAGTCGATTGCGGACAGAAGCTCGCACTTAGCAATCAACCTCAGTTCTGTCTGGAAGAGATAGTCGGGAAAGGGCTCGCGTGATGGCTTGCCGCCTCCGGGCATAGACCCCCGCGCCGCCGGGCACTGTTTTGACATAGGGCCGCATCGTGGAAATCAGTACGGACATCTGGATCTTTGTCGGACTGATTGGCGTTGGCGCGGTGATGCAGAGTACATCCGGCTTTGCTCTCGGTCTCGTTGCCATCACGGGGATGTCGATTCTTGACCTCCGGAGCATTCCCTTCACAACGGCGGTGGTGGGCCTTATATCGCTGGTCAACTGCATGACGTCGCTCTCGCGAACCCACCGTTTGATTGACTGGCGACTGATCAGGTGGGTGACGTTGAGTTTGTTGCCGGGCCTCGTTGCCGGATTGGTTCTCCTTTCCTGGCTGGAAGCGCGGGATGCAGCGTTGCTGAAGCGTCTGCTCGGGGGGGTGGTGGTTGCTGCGGCTCTGTCGATGTTGGCGCGACCTGCGTCGGGCAGACGGTCTTCAGCGCCGGTTCTGGTGCTCGCAGGTTCTCTTGGGGGCCTCGTGTCCGGACTCTTTAGCGCGGGTGGCACCGCCCTCGGCTTCATGATGTATCGCCAGCCGATGCCGGTTGCACAGATTCGGGCAACGTTGCTCGGATTTCTCGTCATCGCGACCGTTTGCCGATCGGTCATAATCGGTCTGGACGGCCAGCTAACGCGTGAGGTGTTGTTGACGACTGCCATCGCTTTCCCGCTGGTCATCACAATTAGCCTTGTGGTGACGCGCGTCGCCGGGGGACTGCCAGATTTGCTGGTGCGACGCATGGCGGCGGGTTTGTTGGCAGTCGCCGGCACGCTGTTGTTGGTTGGATGAGTCCACGTTGCAGCGCAACCGGGTTGCCTCCTGACCGAGGTAGCCGGCACCTTTGCCGGGTTGTCGATGTCGTCAGAGTGACGTCCGGGAGAACCGATGCCAGCCGGCGGGCGATGGCGGATGCAGATTGTCGGCGGCTTCGCGAGCAATCGTTCGTCGGATTGCGTACCTTAGGGGACATAAAGAGTAGGAGGCTGCCGTGGTCAAGGATAAGTTGAGCTTCAATTTCAAGGTCGCCTATGGTGTCGGGCAGGCTGGCGAGGGCATGTTCGGTAGCGGACTCGGTTTCTTCCTGCTCTTCTATTACAGCCAGATTCTAGGGCTCAGCCCTGGGCTCGCGGGTTCTGCAATTGGCATTGCGGTGATGGTCGACGCGGTCTCCGACGTGCTCGCCGGGTCAGTGTCGGACCACTGGCGGTCTCGTCTCGGTCGTCGTCACCCGTTCATGTATGCGTCCTTCGTGCCGTTGTCACTCTGCTTTTTCCTTCTCTTCTTTCCGCTGGTGACTTCCGAGTGGGGTCTTTTCATCTGGCTCGCCGTCTTCACCAATGTTGCCCGCACGATGATGTCGTTGTACCACGTGCCGCACATTGCACTGGGTGCCGAAATCACGGAGGACATTCGGGACCGTACGGCCCTGGTCGCTTATCGGCAATTTTTCTCGAATGTCGGTGCCTTGTTTGCGTTGATGATGTTCTTTCTTGTGTTCTCTCCGCTCCTCGGTGAGGTGGGACGGTTCAACCGTGAGGCCTACACGCCGTGGGCGCTCGTTGTTGCGATTGCCATGGGCGTCACCATCTTCTGGAGCGCATGGGGAACGCGCTCGATCATTCCCTTACTCCCAAAGGTTCCCGAAGAACCGCGCGTTAGTCTCCTCGAAGTCCTGGCTCGCATCTTCACCGATTTCAAGGAGGTCGCGAGTAACAGGAACTTCCGCTACCTCTTCACGGGCGTGCTTGTCGTTTTCGTCATGGTCGGTGTCACAGGCACCCTCGACATCTACATGATCACGTACTTCTGGGAGTTGGACGACACGATCGTGCTACCCGTTCTCATTGCCTACGCGGTCGGCAACGCGCTTGGAACGTTTGCCTCGGTCAGCCTGTTCTCCGCGTGGGGCAAGAAGGCGTGTCTCGTCGTCGGCGGTCTGTCCTGGGCGTTCTTCCAGACCTTGCCGGTCGTCCTGCGGCTGGTCGGCTGGTTCCCGGAAAATGATGAGACCATGAGCGTCGGGGGTGTTGAGACAGTCCTCATCCTGCCGTTGCTCGTTGGGGTGAAGGTGATTCAGGGCTTCGCGACCGCGCAGGCCAACGTTGGCTACGGTTCGATGATGGCGGATGTGTGCGATGAGCACGAGCATCAGACGGGACGTCGTCAGGAGGGTGCTTTTTTCGCTGCGGTTGCGTTCTCGGCGAAGGCGACCAGTGGTTTCGGTGCCGTCATTGCGGGATGGGCGCTCGAATTCATCGACTGGCCCACCGGCTCTGACATTCGTACCGCTGCAGATGTGCCACCTGAGACCCTCATGAATCTTGGGCTCTTCTACGGCCCGTTGATCGCGTCACTTGGATTCATATCGGTCATCTTCTACACCCAATATCGACTAACACCCGAACGCCACGCGGAGATGTTGGAGGAACTCGCTGTCAGGCGAAAGGAGAACGCCGGAGCGGTCGCGACTCCGGGGGCGTAGCGCTGCTGCATGCCTCTGTATCCCCTTATCCGGACGTGGGAGAAGCGGTAAGGATGGAAAGAGGGGCATCATGGTCCATGCCAGCGCCAATCGCTGACGAAGAGGTCTCGGCTGTGATCTCACGACTGATCGGCGATCCAGAGCTTGTCAGACAGTTGGGTCGACTGGTGCTGCCACCGTGGATGAAGGGCTTTTTGGGTAGTGGCTGGCCAGCGTCGGCTTATGTGCGGCGCCGGCTTGCCGGCATCGACGACGTGGCGGGCTTCCAACGCTTGGTGGCGCAGTTTGTGCTCAGGCTCGTACGCGAGACGACTCGTTCGTTTACGCAGACGGGTCTTGGGGCGTTGTCACCGGACCGGGCGTTTGTCTTCGTCGGAAATCATCGTGACATCGCCACTGATTCACTGTTGCTTAACTACGCGCTGTACGTTGACCATCGGGCAACGGTGAGGATCGCAGTTGGCAGTAACCTTGACGTGATGCCGTTCGTGATTGACATCATTCGCCTGAATAAGGGCTTTTTCGTGCCACGTGGCGAGGGCGTCGACCGCCGAAGGTACAGCGCGCTGCTCGAGACGGCCGACTACATTGCCGGATCCATAAGAGGTGGTGAGTCGGTCTGGATCGCACAGCGGGAAGGTCGGTCCAAGGACGGGTTTGATGCGACCGACCCGTCCGTTTTGAAGATGCTGACGCTACCTCGTCGGAAAGAAATTCCAGGCGATGTGCTGGCAGATCTTCACCTCGTTCCTGTCTCCATTTCTTATGAGTTTGATCCATGCGACGGGCGCAAGGCGGCCGAATTGGCTGCGATCGAACGTGACGGGGTTTATAAGAAAGGCGTCGATGAGGACATCAGCAGCCTCAGGCTTGGGCTCGCCGGCTACAAGGGCCGGGTCTGCCTCAGGATCGGCACTGAACTTGATACCCGGGGGCTCTCCGGCGATGAAGTCGCGAGGGCGATCGACTTGCAGGTGCTCGGTGGACAACAGTTGTTCGCGTGCAACTACGTTGCGCTCTCGATGTTACGGGTGGCGCCGTATTCGGAGGTCTGGAACGCGTTGCAGAGTAACATCACGGTCACAAGCGCTGAGCGAGAGCAACTGCTGCGACGTCTGCCTGACGACCCTCTCGAACGGCTATGGTGCCTTCGCAGTTATGCGAATCCGGTGGTCGCAAAATGGAAAGGGAATGCTGGTGGTCTGGAACCGATGTCAGATTAAGGTGATCAGAAGTGGCGAGATCGGCTCGCGGTAGCCCCCGCACCTGTCAAAAACTGACGGCCAGCGGTGGTTCGTAGAGCATCGCCGTCTGCTCTCGTAGTTCGAGGATGTGATCAGACCAATAGCGTTCTGCTGCGAAAAACGGAAACGCGCGGGGAAATGCCGGGTCGTGCCAGCGCCGTGCGATCCACGCCGTGTGGTACAGCATCCGTAACGCGCGCAGTGGCTCAATGAGCGGGATGGTTGCGTAGTCGAATTCGCAGAACCCGGTGTAGGCGCGCAGGATCGCGTCCAGTTGAATTGACATCATCTCGCGATCACCAGACAACAACATCCAGAGATCCTGGACAGCCGGTCCGTTGCGAGCATCGTCGAAGTCGACGAAATGAGGAATCTCGTTACGCCAGAGGACATTGCCCATGTGGCAGTCACCGTGCAGGCGTATGGAGTGGTAACTAACGCGGGAAAAGTGCGTTTCCAACTCGTCCAGTAACTGTGCCGAGACCGTCGAGTACGCCTCGAGAAGACCCGGAGGAATAAAGCCCTCATCAAGCAGGAAGTCGCGGGCATCGTGGCCAAACTCGGTGATGGTGAAGTGAGGACGGTCGATGAATCCCTGGCGGCTGCCACAGGCGTGAATTCGGGCGATGCTACGCGCGATGATCTTCAGGCACTCGACGTCGTCGATTGCCGGGGCACGACCGCCCTGCTGGGGGTAGACGGCAAAGCGAAAATCGGCGTGCTCGTGCAGGGTACTGTCATCGATGAGCAGAGGGGGAACCACGCTCAGTTCAAGCTCCGCGAGTTCCAGCGTGAAGTCGTGCTCTTCGAGGATTTGCTCGTCGGTCCAGCGCTCTGCACGATAGAATTTGCCGATGACCGGAGTGCTGTCCTCGATGCCGATCTGCACGACGCGATTTTCGTAACTGTTTAGTTCCTGGATCCGTGCGTCGGGCCTGAAACCGACCGATTCCACCGCATCCATGATTACATCAGGAGACAGGGCGGCAAAGGGGTGTGAATCAGTCATGGATGAACCTGCAAGGTTTGAACGACATATCGGATTTCGCGTTCGCGTTGTGAGTCTTCATCATGAAAAGAGCCGCACGCAAGCACTTTTTTCAGCGCCTCGTAGTCGGTACCTGTCAGACATCGGGCGTTGTCGCCGATGTTCCGGGCGGGTCATTCCGATCCTGGTCGAGGAACTCAGTTAACAGGGCCACGCTCTTGATTTGGACGTAGACGTCTTGCCCGACGGTGAGCCCAAGCCGATCGCGGGACTTGCGCGTTATCCGGGCAAGCAGATATTGCGGGCCTATTGCGAGGCGGACAAGCTGGCTGGGCGTTTGCGTGTTTTCAATCTCTGCGACGGTCGCCTGCAGGATGTTGAGGATGCTGGTGTTGGTCGGTTGGGTGGTCGCGATGCTGACGTCCCGGGCCGGAATGCGCACCCGCACGCGTCGCCCGGGCGTAAGCGCTCCGGTTGCGACGCTGATTTCGCCGCCCGCAAACGTCAGCGTTGACAGGCCGTAGTCGTCAGAGGTCGCGCCGACCTCACAGTCGATGACGCTCGCAGCGGACTCGGAGTGGGCGATGTCTGGCTCGATCAGGGTACTCAGTTCAAACACGCTGCCTTCGGCCGTGACGCGGCCGGCGTCCAGCAGGTACACGTAATCGGCGAGGTAGGTGATCTCTTCGATCGAGTGGCTGACGTACACCATAGGTACGCCGAGAACGCGGTGTAGTCGGGCGAGATAAGGCAGGATGCGTGAGCGTGCCGCAACGTCTACAGAACCCAGCGGTTCATCCATCAATATGCAGCGCGGACCGTTGAGTAAGACGCGAGCAATCGCGACGCGCTGACTCTCGCCGCCCGACAGTTCTGCGACCGGCTTGGGTAGAAGAGCGCGGAGGTCCATCCATTCGATGACCTGCTCGAGGGTCAGGTCATTGTCGGTCTTGCGGCGACGGATGGCATACATGAGATTGCCGGCGACATTGAGATGTGGCAATAGCTGCTGTCGTTGGAAGACGAAGCCAGCGCCGCGTGCGTGGATCGGATGGCGGTATTTGCCGCGGCTCCAGGTTTCGCCGTCCATGTTGATATCGATCGTGTCCGCAGGGCTGCCCGCATCCAGGCCTGCCAGCAGCCGCAGAATTGTCGTCTTGCCGGAACCGGATGGACCGTAGAGCGCGGTAATACCGGTGTCACGGATATCGAGGCTGACGTCGATCGTGAACCCGGACTCACGTTGGACGTGGAATGTTGCTTGCAGACCCATTAACCCAGCGTCCTCATCGAAAGGCGCCGGTTGAATGCATAGATGCCAAGCAAAAGCAGGAACGAAAAGCCAAGAAGGCCGACGGACAAGCGGTGTGCCTTCGCGTACTGCAGCGTTTCGACATGTTCGAAGATGGTGATGGACAGAACCCGGGTCTCCCCGGGAATGCTGCCGCCAATCATGAGCACGATGCCAAACTCGCCGATTGTGTGCGCGAAGGCGAGAGCGCCTGCGGTCACGAAACCTCGACGCGCGAGCGGAACCGCCACGGTGAAAAATCGGTCGAGCGGCGCTGCTCCGAGTGATGCGGCGGCCTCGAGGATGCTGTCCTCAATACTCTCAAAGGCGACCTGCAGGGGTTGCACGAAAAACGGCAAAGAATAGACGACCGATCCAAGTACGAGACCGGTGAACGTAAACGCGAGGCGTTCTCCAGTCAGTTGCCCGTAGAGCGCGCCAATCGGGCCGTCAGGCGCGAACGCAATGAGTAGGTAAAAGCCAATAACAGTCGGCGGCAGGATGAGTGGCAGCGCCACCAGCGGCTCAATCACGATGCGTGCGGCCGACCGCGAGCGCGCGAGCCACCAGGCGAGTGGCGTCGCGACTACCAGCAGGACCAGGGTCGTGATTAAAGCGAGCCTGGCCGTGAGCCACAGGGCAATCAGATCGGGGTCGTTCACGGCACCCGGTAGCCGTGATCCTGAATGATCCGGCGGGCGGTCGGCGATTGCATAAACCGGGTGAACTCGACGGCGTGTGGCCCGTCTGTGAGGCGCACCG
>CAVOBC010000229.1:0-7696 GCA_963693635.1 Gammaproteobacteria bacterium
GGATGTGCGCGTGGTCGCCCATATCCCGCACTTGCACGACGGCTTCCCAGCCGCTCTTCGGCAAGCGCTGCGTCATCGCCTCGACATGCCGCAATGCCGGTCCGGTCTCGCCGTCCGTCCGGTAGACGTCGATGCGGATGGTGTCGAGATGTTCCATCAGGGCGCCGCTCCCGGGGTCATCGTTGGCGGCATTGATCAGCTTCACGAGCATGCCGCCAAGATTGATCCGAACTGTCGGCGCGCCGTAGTATTCGCTCAGATCGCCCATATCGACGCGCGCGTTGGCGGACGTTGACGCATCCTGGGCGCGCGCCGCCATCGACAGGGTCAAGCAGGCGACAACGAGCGCGAGCATGGGGCCTTGCCGACGCGCTCGACGTGTATCGGCCGCACGATGACCGGATTCTTCCGGGACACTCAACCCTCGCGAATTTGATGACATTCTCATTCCCTCCGTGCTGTCACGCAGACGTGACCTTACGAATACACCTTGCAGCTAGTTCCTGTCGCTTCACACACATCGCCTAACCACTCGGCCGCGTCACCGGCGGGAACGTCTGCTGCATGCTTCTGCGCATCGTGCGTCCAAGATTGGCGGCAGTCGGCTCGGCAACATGCGAACTGACCCGGCGATCAACCCGCGCCCTTGTCGTGCGCACAATCCGCGTCAAATACGTGAGCGCAATCTCGAGATCTTTCTCGCCACGCGCACGCGCTACCTCAGCGGACGTCCTTACCCGGCTCAACGTTGCGGTCCCTATCTGACCGCCCCCGTGCAACGCCGAAATTGGCCGCGCGTTGTCCGTCAGCCATCACGGCATCGGCGACGCCTGGCCCCGCCTTGTCAGACGCAGCCGGATCTAACCAAAGCAGCGCACCCAGCACGGAGGCGAACGCCATCGACGCCGCGACTGCCATTGCCGGCCGCCACCAGCGGCGTGCCTTCGTCGCCCGACCGGCAAGAGGATGGACGAAGCCCACGTTCTTCAGGCCGCCGCGCAGCGAATTCGGCGCGCATGGCGTTGAGTGATGAGCCCAACTCTCCCAGCCCCGTCTGCTATCGCCGCTATCGCGCCCACGCATCGGCGACGACCGACTGCGCGTCTGCAATCCGGCCAAGTCGTTCGGTCTCCTCGTTCGACAGAGTTCCGTCGAGCCAGGCGTCGATTAATTCGAGACCTTCGGCTTCGGCAGGCGGCGGTGGCATGGCGTCGTCAGTCATCAGCGGTTTCCAGTTGATCTCGCAACCGTCGGCGCGCCCGATGCAAATACACCTTCACCTGGGAAAGACTGAGTCCGGTTGCCTCGCCAACCTCGGCGTAGCTGAGTTGCATAAGATCGCGAAGCACCACAAGGGACCGATTTGGCTCGTCGAGCTGATCGATGAGGTGCCTGAGCCATGCGGCCGCCTGGCCGCGAGACAAGATATCTTCCGGACCATCGCGTGCTGCCAGCCCCGGCTGTTCACCCGCGAGGCGCGCGGTATCGACAACCGAATGCTCGATCGCGGCGACGTAATCCGGGCGATGCCGACGCAGACGGTCCAGGCAGTTGTTGCGCACCACGGTTAGCAGCCACGGGCGAACCCGGTCGGGTTCCATCGCCGCCTCGTGCTGCCGCAGTTTTACAACCGCTTCCTGCACGGCGTCCTCCGCTTCGCTGGCATCCTTGAGCAGGTAGCGCGCAAGCGCCCAGGCTGCGTCGTGGTACTGCACAACCCACCGCTGGTATTTACCACTCATTTCCCAGTGTACGGACGAGGGGGGGAGGGGAAGTTACAACGATGCCGCGCGAAGGCGGAAGCCCTGGGTCATTTTCGGCTTCCAGTACTCCCGGATGATCGCAATCGTCGGGGCGACTCAACGTCCGAATTGGGAGCCTGGCTGTGCGCCAGGCGGGTTGCCATCGGGCCCACAGTCGGCGCTGCCGCCGTCAAGCGTCTCCCCAAACGCGCTGATGTGCCTCATCCAGTTCAGGCCCGGCAATCTGGCATTCGGCGTCCATCACCAGACTCGCCCGGCCACTCTGATCGTAGCGCGACCAACTCGCGAGTCCGCCGCCATTGGGATCGCCGGTACGTGCAAACGCGAGCACTGTATTGGACCAGCGCTCAGCAAGATCACGCACGACCGGGTCTTTACCGTCGTGAAACGCAATCTCAGCCGGGGTGTCGCTGGCAAAGTTGTTGAAGGTGAACGGAATCTCCGAGGCGTGGGTTGCACCGAGATTGCCGCCCATCAACGTCGACGGCAGGTCAAAGCGATACACCCACCCACCCGGGCCAGCTTCGCTCGCCGCAAGGGCATTGTTGATCGTCGCGCGCCGGAACATGTCGTTCCAGATGTGCTCGTAGATCGTCCGCGATGACGCGTCCGGATACAGCGACCGAAGACCCTCAATGAATGCGGTCGGGTCCGCGCCGTCCATCGTTGCGGTCGCGAGGTTTCGTCCCATCGTCGCAAGCACCTGGTCAAAGTCAGGCGCGCCGGATGCGTCTGCGAGCGCGAGGGTCGTGAAGAGCGTGCCTTCATCCTTGTTCGAGCCCGCGATGTACGGCACGCCAGCGTCACCTCGTTCGCGAAGCGCATCGGGCGTCGTCCGGGTGACTACAACGCCGTCAATGCTGGACCCACTGCCACCAAAGCCCGACGCAATCTGCAACGCCAGGACCTCCTCGCCCGAGAGGGCAAGCAGCTGATCAAGCACTGCCCCCGGTTCGATGCCGAGGTGCCCCGAAAGCGGGCCGGCGCCGTCAACCGGGGGCGTCGACGGCGTGCCACCACTATGGGCGATGGCACGGTGATATAGGCCATCCGCTGATGGTGCCGACAGCAGACAATTGACGATGGCGCCGCCCGCCGATTCCCCAAAGATGGTCACGTTGCCCGGATCGCCACCAAAATCTACGATGTTGTCCCGCACCCATTCAAGGCCAAGAATGCAGTCGCGAATGCCGTTGCTCGCAGAGCCTTGATAATCGCTGCCGAAGCGGGAGAGGTCCATAAAGCCGAGCAGACCGAGGCGGTAGTTAATGGTGACGATCACCGCATCACCCTGCGCCGCGAGCACGCTGCCGTCATAGCTGTTGGCACTGCCAAGCGTGAAGGCACCACCGTGAATCCAGAATAGGACCGGTCGCTCAGCGGCGCCGGTCACCGGGCAATACACGTTCAAGACGAGGCAATCCTCGTCCAGTTCACCATTCGGGGTACCGGTGATGCCCCCGTCCACCTGCAGCGAGCGGTTGCCCCACACGGTTGCATCCCGGACGCCCACCCATCCACCCGCCGCAACCGGGGCTTTGAAACGAAGATCTCCAACCGGCGGCATCGCATAGGGAATGCCAAGGTAGACGTCGACGTCACCCTGCCGAATACCGTTCAAGTCTCCGAGTCGCGTACTGCGTGTCGTCATCGTCGTTTCCTGTGTTCGAGTTGAGGTCGTTGCGGTGGACTTGCGTTTAGTGATTTTGAGAAGGCACGCCTTCAATGCCTGATTCGGGCTGACCGCCCGCACGGAAGGTGCGGCTCGCCAGAACACTCTCACCGAGGGCGAACACGAGCACGGCAAAGAGCAGGTACCAGCCCACATCCAAGCGCTCTGCGATCGACGCGACGCCGCTGCCGGCACCGGAAGCCTGCTCTTGCGACAGTTGCCTGGTGGCAGCCAGCGAGTCTTGCCATCGGGCCACAACATCGTTCGCCATCGGCGTTGGGTCTGACTCCGCAGCCGGGATATTGATCGCAAGTGGTCGGGTGCCTGCCGGCGTGCGCACGGTGTGAACGCCCGGTTCCATCAAACGCACGGTCGGCCGCGTGGTTTCTGCGAGCGCAAGGACCGGTTCACCGTCAGGATCAAATATCTGCACCGAGATGGCCGGGATCGCGACGGCCGCGCCCGCCTCCCCTGCAACCGGCATCGCATCGCCGGCAAGGTAGGCGAGAACGTTAGTCACGAGTCCCACGAATGCGGGTGCAACCACCAGCGAAGACCACGCAGGATCGAGCGCGGTCAAAAGAACGAGAACACGGCCGCCACCGACCTCAGACTCGATCAAAAGCGGCGAGCCATCATCCGTACTCGCAATGACGCGGGCAAACACGGGCTCATCGGATGGAACCAGCTGCGTTGTTACCGTCACCCCCCGCCAATCCGCGATGTTCCTGACCGCCGGATGTCCGGCATCGATCGTTGTTACGCCGTGGGATTCACGCTGAAATCGCCTCGATGTCACTGGGGTACCAGAGACCGGGATGCGGCCATGGCGCCGCGTGCGCGGCCCGCCGCTCACAAAGAGATTTCCGCCCGCTCTGACGTAGCGCGCAATGCTCGCTTCCACTTCCGATGGCAGCGCGCCCGGGTCAACCAGCGCGAATATCGGCACGGCGTCCGGTTCCAGATCCTCTGCCTTGATACCGCCGTCGACCGCGTCAACCGAGTGCGGCTTGAAACCAAGCCCGGTCGCTCGCACGGCGGTCGGAAAATACGGGCTCGCCATGCCAAGGACCGGCAGGTTGGCCTTGCCCCCGGCGATCAGCGACAGGTACCTGACGTCGTCCGCGGGCAAGGCATCATCCGCTTCAAGCGCAACGCGGAATGACCGCGTCGAGCGAAGGTCCTCGGCACTAAGTGGGAAGGTCAACGGCGTATTCGGGCGCGCCATCTTGCGCACTTCGGCCTCCCCTCGTGGTCCATCGAGGCGGGTGAGGACGACCGCAACCGACTCCTCTGTCACCCCATAGCCGGCGACATCAGCAATGAGCGTGTCCTTATCCACTCGAACACCTGTGATTGCCCAATTGGGGAAAGGCTCGCCGACACGATGCAAGTGCGTCGCACGATGACTGTCGGAGAGCAGGGCATTGAAGCGCCCGCCAATGCCGGTCGCCTGCATGTCGGAGAGAAAATGCAGGCTGATGTCTTCACCCGCCGCCGCGTGGCTCTCAGCAAGGGTAACCAGGCGATCAGTCAACCCCGCGTAGGCAAGCCTGCCGGGCGTGACTGCGAGTTCCGTGAGCAAACTGTCAAGCTGGCCCGGCGGGACCGGTGAACCGACGAGGACGAGTTCTGGTCCCGCCGCAACGATGACAACGCGCGCGGGTCGGCGCGCCGCGACAATCGCTCGGGCCTCGGCCCTCGCAGCATCGATGTGCGGCGTCATCGACAGTGACGTGTCGATGGCGATTAAGACCAGCCCGCCATCGGCTCCCGCGACATCCGCATCAAGGTCAACGAACGGTCGCGCGAAGGCGAGAACGAGCAGCGCGAGCAGCGCAAGCCGAACGCCGAGCAGAACGCGATGCCGTAGGGTCTTCTGCAACGTGACTGTTTGCGCCGTTTCACGCATGAGAAAGAGCGAACTGACAACACGCCGATCGCGTCCATGGCTCCGCAGACGGTGCAGCCACCACGGAACGCCGAGGGCGAGTAGTCCGGTGAGCATCGCGGCGGCGGCAAACACGTGTCTAGCGCCGCATCCGAAACTGCAGATAATCGCGCACGGGGCGTGCAAGCGGCTCATCGGACGACAGGCTCAGGAAGTCGCCGCCAGCCGCGCGTGCGCCCTCGGCAAGTGCCGCCCGATGCGCCGCGAGGCGCGACGGATAGCCATCGCTCAGGTCTTCGCCCGACACCTGGACGGTCGCCCCGGTTTCAGCGTCCTCGAAGATGCTGACGCCTTGCGCATTGCGGCCGACTTCAAGCTCACCCGGTTCGAGCACCTGGATCAACAGCAACTCGTGGCCCTGCCCCCGCAGCAGGCGAAACTGTCGTGCGAGAGTCTGCGTTTCGACATAGAAATCCGACACGATCACCACGAGCGTACGCCGGCGCAGCCGCTCGCCCAGCCGGCTAACGAGCGCAACGAGCGGCGCTGCCGATATAGCACTTTCTACAGGAGCTTCCGCTGGAGCTGCCATTGGGGGAGGGGTTCGATGCATCCGGCTATCCTCGCCCTGCACCGCAGGTTGCTCGACCTTGAGTTGCTCAAGCACGTGGTAGAGCCCCTGAATCCGGTCTCGACGACTGGTCGGCACCAAAAAGCGCTGCACGTCGTCCGTGTACGTCGCGAGGCCCACCGGGTCCTGTTGCCTGCTCGCAAGATAGATGAAGGTGGCGGCAAGGAACCGGCCGTAGTCAAGTTTCGTTACGGCTGAGGCATTGTCTCTCGGGAACTCCATGGAGGCGCTCGCGTCGAGCGCGACCATCACCGGCAGGTTGGTATCACCGAAAAATCGCTTGATGTAGGTGCGGTCTGATCGGCCGAGCACATTCCAGTCCATGAGACGCAGGTCATCACCCGGCTCATAGGCGCGATACTCGGCGAATTCGTGGCCGAAGCCGTATCCGGATGATCGATGAACGCCGATGCCGGCGCCGGCCAGCACCGCTCTTGCCACCAGCGTCATGTTGTCGAGGCCGGCGAGGACCAATGGCTCCAGCAGCCCGGCGGGCGGGACGACGCCCGCCGCGGTTGCCATCAGGCAGACCCCGAAAGTGGACTCTTGGTCTGCTGCACCACGGCTTCAAGCAGCGACTCCACACTGACGCCCTCTGATTCAGCAACATAATTGAGTTGCATGCGATGACGCAGCACCGGTGCAACCAGCGCCCGCACGTCGTCGGCAGACACGTGCACCCGACCACGAAGCAATGCACGGGCGCGCGCCGCAAGGACGAGACTTGTCGCCGCTCGGACCGAGGCGCCAAAACTGACGAATCGATCGATCTCCGGTGGCGCCCCGGGTTGACCGGGCCGGGTCGCCCGCACGAGCGCGACGGCGTACTGATTGATCGCATTCGCCGTCGGCACGTCGCGAACAAGCTGTTGGAAGCTGAGTACTGCGTTGGTATCCGTGCACGGCGATGCCGTTGGCATACCGAGGCCCAGCGTGTTCCGCTCAACCACCAACACCTCTTCGTCTGCCGCAAGATAGTCCAGCACCACGTTGAACAGGAAGCGGTCGAGTTGCGCTTCAGGTAGGGGATATGTGCCCTCGAGTTCGATCGGGTTCTGCGTCGCAAGAACGACAAAGGGTGCAGGGAGCACGCGCGTCTCGCCACGAATCGTTACCTGCGCTTCCTGCATGGCTTCAAGTAACGCCGATTGGGTTTTCGGCGGTGTCCGGTTGATTTCATCGGCGAGCAAAATCTGGGCAAACACGGGTCCCTTCACAAAACGCCAGTGACGCTCACCGCTGCCGTCTGTCTCGATGATATCGGTGCCGGTCACATCGGCCGGCATCAGATCCGGCGTGAACTGAATGCGTTTGAAGTCGAGACCAAGCGCTGAGGCTAGCGATGCCACCATCAGGGTCTTCGCGGTGCCGGGCAGACCCGTCACGAGGCAATGCCCACCGACCAGAATCGCGATCAACAACTGCTCGAGTGCATCGTCCTGTCCAACGACGATGCTCGACAACTCGCGTTTGATCTTGTCCATGGTCGCCGCGAAGTTGGCGACCTCTCCGGCAACTTCGCCGACGCGATCCGGCGCTGAGCCTCCCTCCTCATCCGCGATCGCAGACGGGGCGATGTCAGATTGATTTTCTGTGCCCGTCACCATGGTCGCGTCTGGGGACGGCTCTTCATCCGCTGAAGGCTCTTCATCCGCTGAGGGCTCTTCATCCGCTGAGGGCTCTTCATCCGCTGAGGGCTCTTCATCCGCTGAGGGCTCTTCATCCGCTGAGGGCTCTTC
>CAVOBC010000230.1:0-7690 GCA_963693635.1 Gammaproteobacteria bacterium
GAAATGCATCCCTGCACCGGACGCGAGGACATCCCGAACCATCGCGTTAACCGTCTCTACGTTCAATGCACTCTCCTTTCATCCTCAGAATACCGTTTACCCTTTGACCCGCAGAATGTCATCGGTCATCTGCCGGGTGGCAACGATCGCAACCTCAAAGACAAGATCTCGACCTGCCAGCGGATGATTGAAATTGACGACCACCGCTCGGTCCAGCACCTTTTCGACGACACCAGGCAGTTCCGATCCGGCGTCCTCAGAAAAGGAGAACATCAAACCCTCCGCGATATCCATATTGGCGGGGAATCGGTCCCGCTGGATGTACTGGACGTTCTCAGGGTTGGCGGGCCCGAAGCCATCGGCAGCGGCGATCTCTAGGGTCGCACGCTCCCCGGGTCGCAGGCCAAACATGGCCCGCTCGAAACCTGCAAGCAACTTGCCGTCCCCAACCTGGAAGGTGGCCGGAGTCTCACCGGTCCCATCGATGACGTCGCCGGCAGGCAGACGCAACGTGAATGTGAGGGTCACCTCAACGCCTGGACCAACGGGGACATCATCCGGCATCTTGCGGCCTCATGATGAACATATCGAGCACGAGGAAGGCCGCGCCTACGGATACGGCACTGTCGGCCACATTGAAGGCCGGAAAGTACCAGTCGTCGTAATGCACCACCACATAATCAATGACGTACCCCAGCATGACCCGATCGGCCAGGTTGCCGATCGCCCCACCCAGAATCAGTGACAGCGCCACTGCCAGCACCCAGCCCTGTTCTTTTCGCAAGCGCAGAATCCAGGCCATGATGACAAGGCTCACCGACGATGAAATGACCACCAGAAACCAACGTTGCCAGCCGCCTGCGTCGGCGAGAAAACTGAACGCAGCGCCCGGATTGTGCAGCCGCGTCAATTGAAAGACAGGCAATATCTGGATCGACTCGCATCGCCCCGGCATGCAGAGGTCGAGTTCACTGCTGACGGCCGTTTTAACAAGCTGATCAACCACGACAACAAACGCGCTCAGCAACAACCAACTCACACGCTCAAGCGCAAAGGGCCTCTCAGGCAGCAAAATAGTTCTTCGCATCTTTGACATCCTGAACTATCGCGGTCTTCAACTCCTCCAGGCCTGCAAACTTGATCTCCTCCCGGATTTTGTGGCGGAACACGGTCTTGACGCAGCGACCATAAATGTCGTCGTCAAAGCCAAAGATATGGACTTCCAGAATCGGTCGCGGCGTTGTCTCGTTGAGGGTCGGTCTAAGGCCCAGGTTGGCGACGCCCTGCAGCGGTCGCGACAATCCCTCGATCTCTACCGCATACACACCGTCAATCGGCGCCCGATAGCGCTTTATCTGCACGTTCGCGGTCGGTGCACCTAGCGTGCGGCCCAACTGCCGGCCATAAACAACGTGCCCCATGATCGAATACGGATGCCCCAGGAGTGTTTCTGCTTCGTCAAAGCTGCCGGCGGCAAGCAGTTCACGGATGCGGGAACTACTCACACGCACTTCGTCCTCGCTCAGCGTATGCAGATTACGGACCGGGAAGCCGGCTTTCTCGCCCGCTGCCTGCAACATGTTGAAGTCGCCCCGGCGCTCGTGACCAAATCGAAAGTCATCACCCACGAACAGGGCCGAAGGCGCAATCGTATCGGTAATCAATTCGACCGTGCGCTCAGCCGGGGTTGTTCGAAACGCCTCGTTGAACTTGAAACAGAGGACAAAGTCGACGCCGTGTGCCTCCAGCAATTCGACCTTCTCACGAAACCGCGTGAGTCGCGCAGGCGCGTTGAAGTGATCAAAGAACTCTTTGGGCTGTGGTTCAAAACAGATCAGCATGGACGGGACGCCCAGCTCGTCAGCCTTCTGACGGACGCGTCCCAGGACGGCCTGGTGCCCACGATGAACGCCGTCGAAATTTCCCATGGTAACGACCGCACCCCTGTGGTGCGGTTTGAAATTCAAGATGCCACGAATGACTTGCATACATTTCTCCGGCTGGCGACACAACAAATAACACCACTGGCACACAGCGATCACTATCCAACGAGCCAAACTGACAACCCGAGACTCACAACGACATCTCGTCCGCTCGAACGCTGGTCACGTTTACCTCAAAAAGATTCCCGCACCTATCGGCGCAAGGCCGCGAGTCGAAAACCGACAAGGAACAAAGCGGCACCATAGGTTACAGCCCCGCCTGCGGAGATCAATAGCATCAACCCGAGTCGCTCAGGAAAACTCATCCCGAGCCATAGACCGATCGCCGGTGTTGCCAGGAGCAGCATCCCAACCATCGCCGCCAACCCCACGCCCATCTGCACGAGCAGCTTCAGCCAACCGGCTTGCGGGGTAAACACACCATGCCGCTTTAGCATGACGAGCAACAGGCCCGCATTGACGAAGGCGGCGAGTGACGTCGCGAGGGCGAGCCCGACGTGTTGCAGGTGTACGATCAGCAGCAGATTGAGGACCATGTTTGTCGTCATCGCCACAATGCCGATGCGTACCGGTGTTTTCATGTCCTGGCGCGCAAAGAAGCCGGGCGCAAGTACCCTGACCAGCATATGACCGAGCAATCCTAGCGCGTAGGCCTTCAAACTGAATCCGGCCATCGTGACGTCGCGGGGTGTCATCTCACCCTGGAAAAACAACGTCGCAATCAACGCATCCGCCAGCACAAATAGCGCCGCGGTCGCTGGCACGCCAACGAGGCACACCCCGCGAATTCCCCAATCCAGCGTTCGCGAAAACTCTGAAGGGGTGCCCGCCGACTGCTCGCGGGAAAGCACCGGGAGAATGACCGTGCCAATCGCGATACCGAAAAGCGCAAGCGGAAGTTCAAGCAGGCGATCTGAGTAATAGAGCCACGACAAGCTCCCGGTCGGCAGAAATGTCGCAAGGGCCGTGTCCAGCAGCAGATTGATCTGGCTGACCGACGCACCAAACAGCGCGGGCACCATCAGCGTGAGTATTCGCTTCACGCCTTCGTGCTTGAAGTTGATCCGGGGCCTCGGGATCACTGATTCCCGCGCAAGAAACGGCAGCTGAAACGTCAACTGGGCGACGCCCGCGATCAAGACACCCCAGGCGAGCGCCATCGCTGGCTCCGCCAGGTAGGGCCGCAAGACCACGGCAGCCCCAATCAATGAAACATTGAGCAGCACGGGCGTGAATGCCGGAACAGCAAAACGATCGTAGCTGTTGAGTATCGCCCCGGCAAAGGCCGTCAACGAAACGAGCATCAGGTACGGGAATGTGAGCCGCAGCATCGACGTCGCGAGCGCAATCTTTTCGGCCTCACCGTTATAAACGAAGCCTGCTGCAAAAAGTGCGATCAACAGCGGGGCCGCGATGACGCCGACGGCCGTCACAATCGCCAGTTGCACACCCAGCGTTCCACTGACGGCATCAATCAACTCACGCACCTCGGGTTCGGTCCGCTGCGTGCGATATTCGGCAAGAACCGGCACAAACGCCTGCGCGAATGCGCCCTCGGCGAAGAGGCGCCGAAAAAAGTTCGGAATCTTGAAGGCGAGGAAAAAAACATCGGCACTCGCGCCGGCACCAAAGTAGTTAGCGATCACCATGTCACGCACCAGGCCGAACACGCGCGAGACCATCGTCATGGCACCAACGATGATGCTGTTGCGAAAAAGCCCGCCCGCGGCGGGAGCATCATTCATCAACAGGCCCCCGCGACTGCATCGGGCGGGCAGGATGGCAATCACTCTCCTGCCCAGCGCGATTGACAATGTTGCTGCCAGTGGGCAGAATCGCGCGTCTCATTTTTCCCCCTTTACACCCGTAATCACACTCGTCTAAACACGCTTTGAAGGCAAAGCGCATTCGCCGCTAACCGTCTGACGCGCTCTGCACTTACCCAACGCTGAGCTAATACCGACTCCCCATACTGACCCCCCATACTGACCCCCCATACTGACCCGAATACCGACCCCCATGCCGACCCAACTTAAGGATCAATGAATCGTGGCTAACACACGCCAAGCAAAAAAACGCGCTCGTCAGGCGGAGACTCACCGCCAACGGAATACTGGCCAACGGGCCGCGTTCCGAACTGCACTCAAAAAGGCCATCGCCGCCGTTGAAGGCGGCGATGCTGAGGCAGCTCGCGCTGCCTATCAGAGCGCTGTCCCCATCATCGACGAGGCCGTTCAAAGCGGCCTGATCCATCGCAACAAGGCGGCCAGGCACAAGTCGCGCCTGAACTCGCGCGTCAAATCACTCGCGTCCTGAGCCCGCTCACAGCAACACCAGATTGTCCCGGTGTATCAACTCCTCATCTGAGACGTAGCCAAGAATCGACTCGATAGCACGACTCGGCTGGCCCATGATCTGCGAGGATTCGGTCCAGCCGTAGTTGATCAGCCCACAGGCTATCTCGACACCCGCTTCCGTTTCACAAGCCACCAGCTCACCCCGCGTGAAATGACCGGTCAGGCCGGTCACGCCAACGGCAAGCAGGCTGCCTCCGCCCTTCAACAGGACCCGAACCGCGCCGGCATCAAGGACCAGGCGTCCTTTCCTAGGCAAACCGGCAAGCCAGCGTTTTCGGGATGCAACAAGCTCGCGATCTGCCCGCAGCAACGTGCCCGTGACCTCGCCATTGGCGAGTCGCGTGATGACATCGGGTTCGGCGCCTGCGGCGATGACAGTCGACGCGCCACTTCGATCTGCGACGCGGGCCGCACTCAACTTGGTGACCATTCCGCCCCGGCCGAGTGCACTACCGGCACCTGCGACCTCACGCAAACCTTCATCCCGCGCTGATGCTTCACGAATCAGCTTCGCCGCGGGATTCTGCCTCGGATCTGCATCAAACAAACCCGCTTGATCGGTCAGCAAGAGCAGCGTCGTCGCCTCGATCAGGTTCGCGACCATCCCCGCAAGCGTGTCGTTGTCGCCGAATCGAATCTCTTCAGTCGTCACGGTGTCGTTTTCGTTCACCACGGGTACCACACCCAGATCGAGCAGCGAGCGGAGCGTGCTGCGCGCGTTGATGTAACGCTCACGGTTGCGCAGGTCCTCATGGGTCAGGAGCACTTGCGCAGTGTGCATATCGTGGCGCTGAAAATTGGATTCATAGAGCTGCACGAGTCCCATTTGACCGACGGCGGCCGCTGCTTGCAACAGATGGATCGACGCAGGTCGCTCACGGAGGCCAAGGCGTGCCATCCCTTCGACAACGGCTCCGGAGGAAACCAGCACAATACCGATGCCATCGCGACGCGCCTGGGCAATCTGATCGACCCAATCAGCCACGGCATCCACAGCGAGGCCGGTGCCGCCGCCCGTGACGAGCGAACTGCCGATCTTGACTACCCAACGCTTGCCCGCGTCGAAGTGCCTCTCACCGCTCATAGAAGACGTCTGCCTCGCCGCCGTCCTCATCATCCTCGTCTTCCTGCTTTTCAGCGACGAAGCGCCGACGGGCGAGTTTTTCTTCGCGATAGTTGATTGAGGCCTGATGCACTTCCTCGGTTATTTTCACGTACTTTTCCGCAGCCGCCGTTTCTGCCAACCCGGCTTGCTCATCTTCGAACGTCCGCTGGAGTTCGACCATGATCGCCTGGTTGAGCTCATCAAGCCCCCGCCGTGTGACGCTTGATATGGTATGCACCGGCCCGCTCCAGCCAAGCGAGGAAACCACCGCCTCAGCCCGCTCAGCGCACACATCACCCGGCAGCAGGTCCGACTTTGTGAGCACCAACCATTGCGGCAACCGGGCGATGCCTTCACTGTAACGTTGCACCTCGCGCGCAATCGCCCTCATGTTGTCTGCCGGATCTGAGCCGTCGACCGGGTCCAGCTCGACGAGATGTAACATGAGGCGCGTTCTGGACAGGTGCTTCAGAAACTGGACACCGAGACCGGCACCATCTGCTGCGCCCTCAATCAGACCTGGAATATCGGCGATGACAAAACTGGCGTTGTCGTCGATGCGAACGACACCCAGGCTCGGTACGAGCGTGGTAAACGGGTAGTCCGCAACCTTTGGGCGCGCTGCGGAGACAGCGCTGATAAGGGTCGATTTTCCCGCATTCGGCAAACCGAGCAGCCCGACATCAGCAATCAGTTTCAGCTCAAGCCGCAGAGATTTGGTCTCGCCTGGATCGCCGGGCTTCGTCCGTCTGGGCGCACGATTGGTACTCGACTTGAACCGCACGTTGCCAAGACCATGCGCTCCGCCGGCGGCAACCAGCATGACCTGGCCGGCATCACTGATATCGCCGAGATACTCGTCAGTCTCTTCATCGAAGATGCTGCAGCCGACCGGGACCTTCAAATGGACATCCTCACCCTTGGCGCCCGTTCTGTCCGAGCCCTTGCCCGCTTCACCACTACGAGCGCGGTGCAGCGGTTGAAAGCGATAGTCAACGAGCGTGTTGAGCGCCACGTCGCCGATCAGAAAGACGCTGCCACCATCACCACCGTCGCCACCGTCCGGTCCACCCTTTTCGATGTACTTTTCCCGGCGGAAGCTCAGGCAGCCGTTGCCACCTTCGCCAGCTTCAACCCGAATTGTGGTCTCATCTACGAACTTCATGCGTGCTCCTTCCGGCGTTTCGATGTTGCCGGGTGAAATAGCGCGTCACTCTTTGCGCGCAGGCCGCCCTTCGAGCATAGATGCCGGTCTTCTACCCGCATCTCACGGTGCCGGATTGCCGCACTGTCGCGCAGGGAACACCGCAGCATATTGCTTTAGTTCCATGAAAGGCTAGGTTAACAGCCGTCATCGTCGACATCGATTTCGCGCCCTGAGATTCCGCCAGCGCTGCGCTTGCCACGCAACAAAACCGTCCCCCGGAGCCCTCACTGTACCAACATCAAATGCGTCGGCGTCCGGATCAACTGACCGTGTCGCCTTCGGCACCTGTTCCGTCCCTGACGGACACAAAAAAGCCCTGTCATGCAGGGCCTTTTTTACGATCATGTTTCAACGATCGTGCATCTAGTTCTTGTCCCAAAATTGTCACCCCGACAATTCCTGGGATGGGAGTCGGTTTGCTAGCTAACCTCGCATTTTCCTGTAGAAAACGGCGGCGCATCCCCTCAACGCACGCCAGTTTCCGCCCAGAATGGAGTCCTGCGACAGGAACTAACTATTAACTAACCGGGTATTGCTAACCGGGTACGACGTTCACGTATTTTCTGCTTTTGGGGCCTTTTACCGCGAACTCAACGACACCCTCGGCTTTGGCAAAGAGAGTGTGGTCCTTGCCACAGCCCACATTGGGACCCGGGTGGAAGCGTGTGCCTCGCTGCCGGACGATGATATTGCCAGGAACGACCTTTTGACCACCAAACATCTTGACGCCAAGGCGCTTGGATTCGGAGTCGCGGCCGTTCCGGGTACTGCCACCTGCTTTTTTGTGTGCCATCTCGCTAGCCTCCGGAGATATCTGTGATCTTGACCTGGGTAAAGTATTGCCGGTGCCCGGCTTGCCGACGGTAGTGCTTGCGCCGTCGCATCTTGATGATCGTGACCTTCTTGGCGCGACCATGCGCGACCACTTCTGCGGTCACTTTGCTACCTTCGACATAAGGCGCACCAATTTTCACGTCGGCACCCTCACCCACCATCATGACCTTGTCAAAGCCGACCGTGCCACCGGGCTCAACGTCGAGCTTTTCAAGTTTCAATACTTCACCGGGCTCAACCCGAT
>CAVOBC010000231.1:0-7674 GCA_963693635.1 Gammaproteobacteria bacterium
TGCCGGGTAGAGGTATCAAGGTAGTGAAGGTAGTGAAGGTAGTGAAGGTATTTAAGATAAAGAGTACAGAATGATGACGACCGAGCCGTGACTTCCGGAGCGGAAGCGCAGGAATGAAAAGCACCGGAGTGGAAAGCGCAGGAATGGAGGGGGCGGCCAACGGCGTCGACGAATTGGCGCGTCAACGAACCCTGATCCGGCGTTCCGCGATCCGGTTTCTTGCGCGTCGTGAGTATTCGGTCGGTGAACTGTCGGACAGAATGCAAAGCCGCTTTCCCGATGTCTCGTCTGAGATTGTGGATGAGGCGCTGGCGGCGCTTGCAGACGCGGGTCTGCAGAGTGACGAACGGCTCGCAGAGGCATGGGTGTGGGCGCGTTCGCAGCGGGGCCAGGGCCCCGTCAAGATTCGTTCCGAACTTCGCACTAAGCGGGTGTTACAGGACTTGATCGATGGTGCCTTGAGCGCGAGTGGCATGGATTGGCATGAGTCCGCACAGGTCGTGTGCCAAAAACGCTTCGGTCCGGACCGCCCGCAAGATCAGCGCGAGCGTGGCCAGCGGAGCCGTTTCATGTTGCAACGCGGTTTCAAGTTCGAGCACTTCTCCTCACTGCTCTAAGCGCCATCCGCGCTCGGTGCCCAGTGCACGGCCGAATGTTGCGTCTGGGGAGCGCAAATCGGCCGGCGTTCACCTGGCTGGCGAGGAGCACTCCCTCCTATCCCCGAGTGCTTTGACGGCGAGCCTTGTGCTTTTGATGAGGGCGGCTTTTCGGTAAGGTAGCGGGTTTTGTTCGGTGACCGATTCTGGTGGTCACAGCGAACCAACCCCCCGCGCAGATTGATTATGAAAAGTAGCGAAATTCGCAAATCCTTCCTCGAGTTTTTTGCCGAACGGGACCATCAGATTGTCGACAGTGCGTCGCTCGTGCCTGACAACGACCCCACCCTGCTTTTTACAAATGCGGGCATGGTGCCGTTCAAAGAAGCCCTGGCCTTTCGCGAAGACCGAGGGTACAAGCGCGCCACGAGTTGCCAGCGCTGCATCAGGGTTGGCGGCAAACATAATGACCTCGACGAGGTTGGGTATACCGAGCGGCATCACACCTTCTTCGAGATGCTGGGCAACTTCAGCTTCGGCGACTACTTCAAGACCGAGGCCATTCATTTCGCGTGGGAGTTCCTGACAGAGGTGTTGGCGTTACCGGTCGATCGGTTGTGGGTAACCGTCCACAAGGATGACCATGAAGCCCTCGACATTTGGGTGCAGGAGATCGGTTTTGATGTGGACCGAATTTCGCTGCTTGGTGACGACGACAACTTCTGGACGATGGGCGACACAGGGCCTTGCGGGCCGTCTTCGGAGATCTTCTGGGACCACGGCGACTCTGTGCCGGGTGGTCCGCCCGGATCCGCGGACGGTGAACTGGATCGCTTTACGGAAATCTGGAACCTCGTCTTTACGCAATACGATCGTACGGCAGACGGCACGCTAACGCCGCTGCCCAAGCCCTGCGTTGACACAGGAATGGGTTTCGAGCGGCTTGCGGCCGTACTTCAGGGTGTTCACACCAACTATGAGATCGATCTTTTTCGTGACTTGATCAAGCGCGCAAGCGAACTGGTCGGTCACGCAGACCTGACGGAACCCTCGCTCAAGGTAATCGCAGATCACATTCGCTCCTGCTCATTCCTGATCGCCGATGGCGTTGTACCCTCGAACGAAGGTCGCGGCTACGTGCTGCGCCGCATCATCCGGCGCGCATTGCGACATGGCCACAAGCTGCAATCCCAGGGAACGTATTTCCACAAGTTGGTCGACACCCTGGTTGACCAGATGGGCGATGCTTATCCGATTCTTCGCAACACCCAGTCGCAGATCGAACGTATTCTCAAGCGTGAAGAAGAACAGTTTGAAATTACCCTGGACCAGGGAATGTCAATACTGGCGGATGCCATCGACGATCTCGAAGGTACACAGATTCCGGGTTCTGTTGTTTTTCGCCTGTACGATACCTACGGCTTTCCAGCGGATCTCACCGCGGACATCGCACGTGAACGTGGGTTGACCGTAGACCTGCCAGGTTTCGACGAGGCGATGGATGCGCAGCGAGAGCGTGCACGGGCGGCGAGCAAGTTTGGCGCAAGCGCAGCGAGCGTACTTGGTGAAACATCGTCAACTGGCTTCGTCGGATACGACACGCTCGGACACGCGAGTCGTGTTGCCGCGATTTATGTCGATGGGTCGTCCTGTGAAGAAGCATCGGCCACTGTCGATGCCATCGTGGTTCTGGACGAATCCCCGTTTTACGCGGAGTCAGGTGGACAGGTTGGCGACGCAGGGCATCTTACTGGCGGCGGTGCACGATTCGAAGTGACCGACACGACCCGTGAGGCCGAAGCATGGCTGCATCGAGGCACGGTCTCGCAAGGCGTGATCAAAGTCGGAGATGTGCTCGAAGGTGCGGTTGACGCGCAAAGGCGCCTTGCCATTCGGCGCAATCACTCAGCCACGCACCTCCTGCATGCGGCGCTGCGCGAAGTACTGGGAGAACACGTCAATCAGCGAGGGTCACTTGTCGATGCGCGTCGTTTGCGATTTGATTTTAGCCACTTCGAAGCGGTCACCGCTGATGAACTGCGCCGAATCGAGTCGATCGTCAACGAGCAGATTCGCCGGAACAGTGAAGTCCAGACGGACTTGATGGACGTCGATGCGGCACGTGAACGCGGGGCGATGGCACTTTTCGGGGAAAAGTATTCGCAGCAGGTACGCGTGCTGACCATGGGTGATGGCTTCTCCATTGAGTTGTGTGGTGGAACTCATGCGTCCCGCACGGGTGATATTGGATTGATTCGTGTGATACGCGAGGAAGGAATCGCGTCTGGCGTACGGCGAATAGAGGCGGTGACTGGTGTGATGGCGGTGGAACGCATAGATAAGCGGGAGCACCTGTTGGCAAGTGCTGCTGACGTGATGAAGACCGACGTCGATGGCCTGCTCGCCAAGCTCAATGCCATGGTTTCCCACAATCGCAAGCTAGAGAAAGAGGTTCAGGCGCTCAATATGAAGCTCGCGAGCGGCGGTGGCGAGAATCTACTGGATGAAGTCGAGGAGATTGCAGGCGTCAAGTTATTGGTAAGGCAACTTGATGGCGCATCCGCCAAGACGCTGCCGGCTGCACTCGACCGTTTGAAAAACAAGCTGCAAACTGGCGTTGTCGTGCTCGCGTCGGTCAATGATGGCAAGGTTGCACTGATAGCCGGCGTAACCCAAGACCTGACAGGGAATGTGCAAGCCGGGGATCTCATCAACTTCGTCGCGGCGCAGGTTGGTGGCAAGGGTGGCGGTCGACCGGATATGGCACGGGCTGGGGGCAATGATCCGCAGTCGCTTCCAGCGGCGTTGGCCTCAGTCGCGGGCTACCTCACCGACAAACTGGCTTAGCGGGTCGAAACCGTCCGGTAAAGGCAAAATGGGTAATTGGGACCTGACTCCTCACGAAACCCAGTCTACTCGCCCAAAACCAGCATTTGCGAAAAACATCTTTGCCGATCTGACCTTGACAGAATTTGGGCGCACGGCGAATTGGCCCGGGGCTGCCGGCGACAACGGAATCTGGCTGTTCGATGAAGCGGTGAGCTATGCGGTCGACGTGCGCTGACCTGATAATCCGGCAGATTTTTCGAATCCTGCCAAGGGCTTAGGGGCTAGGGGCACGAGGCGAGAGCTGACGCGCTAACCGCGACACTACACATCTGCGCGCAGTTCGGTTCTAATATGCCGCTTTTTTGAGGCTCTGCAGAGGCAAACTGAGATGGGCACTATCGTGCAGAAGTACGGCGGGACATCCGTTGCATCGAGCGAACACATCGAGCGGGTGGCCCGACGCGTCATGCGCCGTCGTGCCGCTGGCGACGATGTCGTTGTTGTTGTTTCGGCGATGGGTAAGGAAACGGATCGACTGGTTGCGCTCGCTGCAGAAGTTGATGGTCCGGACTCCGCTGCGAATCGACGGGAGATGGATGTTCTCCTGTCGACGGGGGAACAGGTCACTATCGCGATGTTGGCAATGACGCTGAACAAGTTTGGATGCCCGGCGTGCTCCTACACCGGTGGACAAGTTGCAATCGTAACCGACGATGCGCATACAAAGGCGCGTATCCTGCGGATCGACAGCGAGCGGATGCGTTGCGATCTCAATGCAGGTCGAGTGGTCGTTGTCGCTGGATTCCAGGGTCGAAACGAGGCGGGCGACATCACGACCTTTGGCCGCGGCGGCTCTGATACGACGGCCGTTGCGCTCGCATCCGCGCTGAAGGCTGACGAGTGCGAGATTTACACGGACGTGGAGGGTGTATTTACCACAGATCCGCGGATGGTTGAGGGCGCGCGTTGCCTGCCGGCCGTCACCTTCGAGGAAATGCTCGAACTTGCAAGTCTTGGATCACGCGTTCTGCACACCCGGTCCGTTGAGTTGGCCAGCAAATACCAGATGCCGCTGCGGGTGCGCTCCAGCTTTGATGACGCACCCGGTACGCTGATAACCAGTGAGGAGAAGATTCGCATGGCAGGAATGGAACAACCGACTATCTCTGGGATCGCATTGACTCGCGACGAAGCCAAATTGACGGTCCGTGGGGTCCGTGACATTCCAGGTGTTGCTTCGCACATTCTGGGGCCGATTAGCGATGCTAATATCGAAGTTGACATGATCGTGCAGAATGTCTCGGCGGACGGTAGCACTGACTTCACCTTCACGGTGTCACGTCCGGACTACGAACTTGCGATGAAGCTGCTAAAAAACGTCGCCAAAGACATTGAAGCGAGTGAAGTCACGGGTGACAATAAGATTGCGAAGTTGTCGTTGGTCGGCGTTGGCATGCGCTCGCACGCGGGTGTGGCCAGTCGGATGTTCCGGGCGCTGGCAGAGGAATCGATAAACATTCAAATGATATCGACCTCTGAAATAAAGATCTCTGTTGTTATCGATGAGAAGTATCTTGAGCTTGCCGCTCGCACCCTCCACAGTTCATTTGCTCTGGATCAGGAGCCTGGCTGAAGTCGCGTCCCGGTAAAGAATGCGGCTTTGGGAAGACCAACTTTAGAAAGACTGATTTGGCAAAAGACCGATTTGGTGAAGAGAGTGCAAGTAGTACAGGATAGGCAGGTCTCGCATGCGGAGCGACCGGAAATAGCGGGCAAGGCGAAAACGCCAGTCATTTGGCTGGATTGACCTAATAAGGTGACGCCAGGTTGACGCTTTTCACCGCGACATCCGGATGTGGATTGTTTTTTGAAAATGGTGCAGGCAATCATGGCCTTTTGTGTAGGCTCGCCGATACTTAACGTAGAGACCTGCTTAAGATCCGCCATCAGGATTTAGATGTGGCGTTCCTCCAGGAAGAGGAAGATTAAGGAGATTCCAACATGCTTATTTTGACGCGTCGGGTCGGTGAGACGCTTATGATCGGGGATGACGTCACAGTGACTGTCCTCGGCGTTAAGGGTAACCAGGTTCGTATCGGCGTCAGCGCGCCCAAGGAGGTTGCCGTTCACCGTGAGGAGATCTATCAGCGAATCCAGGACGAACAAAAAGCTAAAACCTCCGGGAATCCGGAGTAGTAAACGATTGACGGCCACCGGCTTCGGCGAGCAGTCCATGTCGTCAGCCGGCGCGTCGGTGGCAAGTCTATGGCGAAGCGCGGGTCTGGCAGGCAATGTCTGTAGCTGAGTACGCCTGCGCCTAACCGGACGGGCGGCCGTGCGGTTGCCTCAGGCGACTGCAGGCGACTGATAATCCCACAAGCGGGTTTGAATAAGGCCGTAGGCGCAGAGCACCAATGACAAGACCATGGATGGTACAAGTGCGTTAAGCGTGCCGGTCGTCGAAATGAGGAAGCCAAGAATGACCGCACCGATCGGTGCGCTACCCACCATCCCGAGTGTGAACACAGACATGACGCGTCCCCGCGTTGCAGCTTCTGATGATTCCTGGACGATCGTGCGGGCGAGCGTGGTCGTACATCCCATGTTGAGCCCCCATCCGATGACCGCGATTGTCATCAGCCATGTTGGCGGGTTGATCCACAGAAGGAAGATGACGCCAACGCGCGACAGTTGCATCAGCAGGAATAATCTTCCTGGATGCGTGAATGGCATGAGTCGGTACAAGAGTAGATTGGCCATCAGTGCGCCAAGATAGAAAACGGCCATCATGCCGGCGAGGAAGCCTGCGCCGCCACCGTAAACACGGGTCATGATGAAAGGAAAAACGGTCATGAACGCGCCGGCGTTGAAGATGCTGGACGTAAAGTTGATGACGAGTACATGGAAGATGTCCCGTTGTCCCCTGATGGCCCGGAATCCATCCAGAATCGCTCTGATACTCGATTGATTCTGGCGCGGCATGGCTGGAATCGCAGGCAAACGGCGAACCAGGGCCGCGCTCAGGATGAAGCATAAGCTCTGGAGACCAAGCAGCGAGGCGACGCCAAATTGGTCGAGCTGGCCGGCGAGAATGAGCGCGGCAACCTGAACGGCCTGGCCGATGGCGGTTGAAGCAGAGACGCCCCGCTGGACCTGGCTCCCTGCGACGTTGTTGAGGATGGTCTGCTGAATTGGCATCGCGAACGACGTGCTGACGCTGATGCCGATTGCCCACAAAACCACTGGCAGGGCACCAACGGCGTCGACAACGACGAGGACGATTAGCGTCGCAGAGATGAACGGCGCCACAGCGTACACAAGGAACAGGAGTCGCCGAGGGTCGTACCGATCCGCGCTCGCACCACCCCATAGCATGACGAGGATTGATGGCAAGCCGATCAGTGCTTGCAGGATCCCGACTTCGTTGCCCGGCAGGAGCAGAACGCCGACCAGCAACCAGCCGCTGAGCAGCGTTTGGAGGATGGTCGCGGCCTGGGAAAAGCCATGTGACCCGAGATAAGCGCGGAAGTGTCTATCGGTAAGCAGGGAAGGGGGGCGCAACGTGAACAGCCTGGGCATTGGGTCGAGATGCCCCGGTGGTGCGGGACTGAGGTCCGAAGAGTATCTTAATCTCCTAATCGAGCGGGTACCGTCCGTTGGCCGTCGCTCCAGTGCGTGCTGGCCAGTCAGCAGCGATGACAATGCTCGTCAGTCTGCGGCAGCGCCCAGTTGATGGCTACATCGGCTCTTGCATCCGCTTCAATAGTCAAAAGCGCAAAACGAGCTTAAGAATCAGGGACTCCCGGCGATGTCGAAGCCTATCGACTGATCAGAACGACAGATCAGAAGTATCAAATTATTGTACCTTGGTGCCATCATGAGTAAGGCCGAATGCCGACATCTCAGGACGTGGTGAACGGACTCAAGCGAGCGCTGAAGGTGAATGTGAAAACGTATGCCGATGTTGGTCGGCATCTGTCGGTGAGCGAGTCCTCTGTCAAGCGCTGGTTCGCCGAAGGCAGGCTCAGCCTCGACCTCGACCGGATTGATGACATTTGTGAATTCCGGGGACATTGATTTTCAGGACCTGCTGCAACTGAGCCAGCAGGCCAACCAGATGTCCGAACTCACTGCGGAGCACGAGAAGGAGAGTGTCGGCGACACGCACTTGCTGCTCGTTGGTTTCCTGCTCCTGCAGCGATGGACGCCGCAGCAGATCACCCAACGTTATGTCATTAACGAGCATGAA
>CAVOBC010000232.1:0-7642 GCA_963693635.1 Gammaproteobacteria bacterium
TTAGGAGACAATTTTTGGCCAAGAATTGGTCAGAGCATCGTCTGCCGATCGCCTCACAAGATCCCGCGAATCAGACCAGCCGAGATGAGATGACACTGCGTGCAATACCCCTGTACACGAGGGTTACGACCACTGCCTCAAGCAGAAAGCCCATGAGCAGAATCAACGTGGCAGTCCTGTGATCGAGTGCTTCAACGAGCAATAGCGCTTGCCCGACAACGTAGATGCCAACCACGCGAATGATCCCACCCAGCGCCATCCCGGACGTCTTGCGCGCCACCATCAGCAGACCATGGTAATAGTTGCGCCACAATATGAGAGCGGGCAGCAGGCTCATGAGCAAGAGCACCTCACGCGCAAAGGCCAACACCCGACCTTCGATGCCAATCAGGTCAGCAAGTAAAAACCGGGACACGGGTGTCGCCACCACCAGCAGCATGACGCCGATGATCCCTGCGCCGATCAGCAGCATGAACAAACGCTTCGACGGGAGTTCGCCAGCCCCAAAGGTCACGAAAAAATGGCGGAACTGATTGGCAGTCATCTGGAACAGACTCGCGAGATCGAAGCCGACCCGGAGCGCCGCAATACTAATGATCGCGTCCGGCGTTCTCGCGATCAGCGCATAGAGTACCGGCCGCGATATCGCAAACATGATGCCCGTCGTCGCGACCGGCAGGAAAAAGCCGAAGAGTTCCCGCAGCCCCACACTTTCGTGCTCAGGTTCACCCGGCATCCGGTAGTTGCGGTTAACGACGTACAGCAAGCCCGCCAGGTGCGTGCACGCAGACAGGATCTGGGCACCGACCAACACGTGGGGCGCCGACAAATCGAGCGAGAAACCGGCCAGGAGCGCGGCGATCATCGTTCCCATCTGCACCAGATTGAGGATCGTTACCTGGCCGGTCAGCCGATTCTGCACCAGCAGCCCGACAAGGAACTGGCGGATTCCGTCGATCAGCATGAGCGGAATGAAAAGCTGGAGGTAGTCGACAATCCGTGCAATTACAACAACATCGACGTCGTAGACGACCCCGATGAACCACGGCCCAACCCGCGTGAACGCGAGCGCTGCCATGCCGATCGACAGAACGCCTGAAGCAAGGAGTACAAACGTGAGACACGTGACAAGCCCATGCCGCGAGCGCGCGTAGACGTTCGACATCTGCGACACAAAGTTAACGGCCGCATGGAAAAGGCCGAACAACCCGCCGGCAAGCGCAAAGATCGCGAGTTCAGTGACCGCCTCCGGATATCGCGCGAGGATGCCATTTTGAAACTGACCCGCGAGCACCATGGCAGCGCCAGTCAACGCAAGCGGCCAGTAAAACCGCCAATAGATGGCGAGGGTTCCGGGTTCACCCGTGCTGAGCAGTCGTAGAGTCATCTTGCGAAATCGGGTCTCGCTGACCTGCCGCACGCGCGTCTGATCGGCCCGCTCGTGGACGAAAGCGGGGTATCTTACACGAGCCGTGACGCGGCACTGGCGATCCGATTGCATCCCGCGGTGCGCCGCCGCCTCAGCTCGCACGCTTTGAGTTTGGCGCAATTATTGCGTCTATTGGCGAGCTCGATCAATGTGCGCTTTGGGCGGGCGTGTCACCATCGGGCGGGAGAGATATGACCTCCTGGGTCGCTCTCTAGCTCCCCCGTCCCCCGGGGTGCACCGTATGTCCTGGTCCCCCAAGTGGCTCGTCGAGTACGATCAACTGGACCCAGCGCTTTGCCGCATCAGCGCGACCAATCCAGCCGCCAAAGAAGTCAAAGAGCGCATCAATCCCGGAAAGCGCTACGCCTACTTTCTGACGCACAAGGCCGGCAACGTCCTCTTCCACGGCCCGGACTACAAGCGCTTCTATGACCTGCACAGCGAATTCTTCGACGGTCTGGGCGGCATTGCGCACCATGTTTTACCCACGCTCCGGAGACCTCGCCCGTGTGTGAGAAGATCGCGGCCCGGTGGGGCACGAAGCACTGGTTGCCGCGCTCGACTTTGCGTACTTGAAACCGGCGGTCAAGGGCGTCGACTTTAAACCCGTGCCCGTTGCACGGCGGTTCCTGACTAACATCAAGCCTGTCCACCTGCCGGGCACACCCCAGGCTATCTCTTGAGGCGACCTGGCAGGAAGTACCTGCTTTCTGGCGACCTCCTGGGTCCGGCGACCCCTCAAAGACAAACCGTGGAACGCTGCGGTGAGTCATCCGCTGATGGTTGATGCCGGACTCGCCAGCATCGAGGTGGTAAGGGGACTTCGCTTCGATGCCTTCCTGCCGAACAAGGGCTATGCCGCCAACCCCGTCCCGTGGGCCGCTGACGACAAGATGGTCATTCTGGATGAAGCGCGCGACTCAGTCGCGCGCAAACACAAAGGCAGCAGAACAGCCTGACCCCAGGTGCCGGGCGGGCAGCCCCGGGACGTGAGATCACGCGTCAATCCTGCTCCTGAATCCGCTCCAGTATCGCCTGAAAGCGACTCGGCTCACCGGTTACGACACGTCGCGTACCTGCTGTCAGGCCACCGTCGACGACAAAACGTTGGCCAGTAATGAACGTGGATTCATCGCTCGCAAGAAAGAGCGCCATGTTGCCGATGTCGACACCCTTGCCGGCACGATCAATCGGCGTACTCATCGATTCGGTCTCTTCGAGTTCTGCGATGAACTGCATGCGCTGGTCCCAGCTCATGTTCGCCTGACCGGCAAAGATCGCCGTCGCGATGAAGCCGGGGCATATCGCGTTGACCCGGATGTTGTCTGGGCCCAACTCCAGCGCCGTTGACTTGCTGAGGTTGATTACTGCCGCTTTCATGGCACTGTAAACATGGGGCCCCCAGCCACCGCGCAGTCCGGCGACAGACGCGGTATTGATGATGCTGCCTCCTTCGCCCTGCGCCTTCATAACCCGAGACGCGTGCTTTATGCCGGCGAGCACGCCCGTGAACAGCACGTCCACCGTGTATCGATAGAAATCAGCAAGCTCCAGGGTCTCCAACTCGCCCGCAACCCCGCCGAAACCCGCATTGTTAAACATGCAGTCCAGCCGCCCAAACTCGGCCACTGCGCGGTCAACCAGGACCTCGACCTCGGCCTCTTTGCTTACGTCGGCAGTCTGATATCGCACATTCGGTCCCAGCTCAGCGACCAGCCGTTCGCCGGGCTCATCTTGTACATCACCGATGACGACGCGCGCGCCTTCCTCAAGAAAACGGCGCACAGTGCCAAGCCCCATACCGGACGCCCCACCTGTAATGATCGCCACCTTGCCTTCCAGTCTTCCTGCCATGATTCACCCCTTGTTTTCCTGCCATTTCAAGCCGTTGATTGTTGGTGCTGCCGTAGGCAAGACGCCCCCGCCCTCCCCACGCTGGCGCTGAGGGGTGACCCGGGTGAACTCGTTCCCGTCCCAAGAATTGTCATCCTGACAATTCTTGGGAGTCGGTTTGCAAACGAACCTCGCATGTTCTCGCAGAAAAGACGCATGCGGAAAAGAGCTTACAGAAGCAGCTCACATCACACCCGTTCAGCATACACCTGACCAACAATCTTGAAGAGAACGGGAACCAGAGCGGTAGTACACTAGCAGCATCTCACGGTGGCGGATCACCGCGTTGTCGCGCAGGGAACACCGCACTACCTTGCTTTAGTTCCATGAAAGGGTGCTGAAAAGCGGCCTGCTGGCCCGAAACGCGATTGGAGTGAGGCATGCCCGGCGACAACTATCTGAAAGTTGAACTCTACGATCAGGTTGAAAAAAAACCTGCCATCTTCGAGTTTCTGCAGTCAGGGTCGCTTGATGGCATCTGCTACTGGGATCTCGAGCAACCTGAGAACGAGCGGATGAGTCCGCGTTTCTGGGAGACCCTCGGTTACGATCCGACAAGTCGCGAGCACACCCCTTCTGAATGGCAGGACGTGATTAACCAGGATGATCTTGCCATAGCGCTCGACAACTTCAAAAAGCACTGCGCAGACCCGTCGCACCCATACGATCAGAGCGTGCGCTACCTACACGCAGACGGGTCGACCGTCTGGGTGCGGTGTCGCGGCCTCGCCATCCGGGATGACGCGGGCAACGCCGTACGCATGCTGGATGCACACACTGATATCACAGCGCAGTTGTTGGCGGAGGATAAGCTACGAGCTACGCAGAAAGTACAAGAGCAGGACGCGGCCCGTTACCGGAGCCTGCCGACTTCAATCTCCTCGGCACATCTGCGCTTTAACGTCGCCCAGAAGCCTGCAGATTCGTTCAACGTGCTGCTCGACGAACTCCTCGAAGCCACAGGCAGCGAGTATGGCGTCATCGGCGAGGTCCCACCCAACGACCGCGGAGAACCCTTCCTCAAAACCCACGCCATAACCAACATCACCTGGAATGCCGAGACTCGCGACTTCTACGCCCGAAATGCGCCCGAGGGCCTTGAGTTCTTCAATCTGGAATCGCTCTTCGGCAAAGTCTTGACAACGAGGGAAGCCGTAATTGCCAACGACGCGCCCAACGATTCACGGAGGGGGGGCGTCCCGGGGCGCCATCCGCCCCTCAACGCGTTCCTTGGTTTGCCGTTCCACTACAATAACCAGATGGTTGGCATGGTTGGCATCGCCAACAAACCCGGTGGCTATGACGACAGCGACGTCGAGTTTCTGCAGCCACTCACCCTGACCTGCGCTCATCTCGTCACGATTCACCGACAGAATCGGAACGCCAACGTCTGGATGAGCAACTGCGACACACGCAAAAGTTAGAGAGCCTCGGCGTACTCGCCGGTGGTATCGCTTACGACTTCAACAATGTACTCACCAGCATCCTCGGCCACGCTGACCTCGCGATGCTGGAACTTTCCAACACGCATCCAATTCGCCCGCTGCTGCAGTCCGTCATGCAGGGTGCCCAGCAAGCCCCCGAACTGACTAACCAGATGCTAGCTTACTCGGGCCAGGGTCTGTTCATGATGGAGCCTCTCGATGTCTCGCTGCTTAGTGAGGACGTGACCCGACTGCTGGAGATGTCAGTTTCGAAGAACTGTGTGCTCAAACTCAAGCTCACGAGCGGCTTGCCGCCCGTGGAGGCCGATGCCGCCCAATTGCGCCAGATTCTGATGAACCTCGCCATCAATGCCTCTGAAGCGATCGAGGAGTGCAGTGGCGTGGTCCCCGTGACGACCGGCGCGATGACCTGTGACCGCGAATGCCTCGACTCCATGCTCACCGACCTGGCATTGGAGGAGGGCGCTTATGTCTACATGGAGGTCGCTGATACGGGTAGCGGGATGTCCGACGATGTGATCAGCGCGACCAGTGGCACCGAGGCGTCATTGATCACCGGCGGTGGAACTGTCCTTATCCTCGACGACGAAGAATCGGTGCTCACCATCGGTCGTCGCATGCTTGAGCGCATGGGCTTTCAGGTGATGCAGGCCCCGGATGGCAACGAAGCCATGGCTATTTTCGCGTCACTCGAGAGTGAAATCAGACTGGCTCTGCTTGATCTGACGACGCCACACATGGACGGCGAAGAGACATTTCGCCGAATGCGCCAGTTGAACAGCAGTGTGCGCGTGGTACTTTCAAGCGGTTACAACGAACAATCGGTCACCAGTCGTTTTGCCGGGAAGGGCCTCGCCGGGTTCATCCAGAAGCCCTACCTCTTTGAGCAACTGCAGGACGCGATGGCAGAAGCGCTTGGCATCAACGATGCCAGGATCGTCGATAACAAAGACTAAAACAAAGATTAAAACTATGACGAGAGGCAACAGGCAAGCATGAAGATCAAGTCTATCGAGTCCTTACACGCCGACGCCGGCTGGCGTGTATTTTCGTTTCTGAAGATCACGACCGACGATGACATCATCGGTTACAGCGAATATAACGAGTCCTATGGCAGCAAGGGCGTGACCGGTGTCATCGAGAAACTTGCCCCCATCGTCATCGGCGCCGATGCACTCGCCCACGATGCGGTGTTCGCGCGCCTCTATGCGGTAACACGGCAGGCGCCGGGAGGCATCAACGCGCAGGCACTAGCAGCGATCGAGAATGCACTGCTCGACATCAAGGGCAAGGCACTCGGAGTATCCGTCGCGGCGCTGCTGGGCGGACCCATTCGACAGCGGCTGCGCCTTTACTGGTCACACTGCGGCACCTATCGAATGAACCCCACCACCGCCGGCTTTATCGGCAAGGCACCGATGACGAGTCTCGATGACGTGGTGGCGCTGGGTCGCGAGGTCAAGGAGTCCGGTTTCACAGCGCTCAAATGCAACATGTATCGCTTCGGGGACCAACCGCACGTTCACAGCCCCGGATTCGGCCGCAACCTCGACGGACCGGGCGTCCCGGAACTGAACGCAGAGCGTGACCTCGTGCGTGACCTGCAAGCGCAGATGGCGGCATTGCGCGAAGGTGGCGGCATCGAAACCGACATCCTTCTCGATCTCAACTTCAACTTTAAGACCGAGGGCTACATCAAGGTCATTCGCGCACTCGCAGAATACGATCTGCTCTGGTTTGAACTCGACATGTTCAATCCCGAAGCGATGGCCGACATCCGCAGCAAGGTCGCCTCGCCCATCGCGTCCTGCGAGTCCCTGTATGGCATTCGTGAATTTCGTTCCTACTTTGAGCATCAATCGATGGATGTCGCGATCATTGATGTCCCCTGGAACGGCATCTGGCAGTCATACAAGATTGCCTGCATGGCCGATGCTCACGAGATTAACATTGCGCCGCACAATTTCTACGGTCATCTGTCAACGATGATGAGCGCCCATCTCTGCGCCGCCGTACCCAACTTTCGGATTATGGAGATCGACATCGATGATGTGCCCTGGAAGGATGATTTGGTGACCCATCCGCCAGAGATCGTCGATGGGCATCTGATACTACCCGACCGCCCGGGCTGGGGCACCGACGTCAACGAGGAGGCCGTTGCCGCGCATCCACCGCGTTAGGTTAGCGGTTTTGGACGGCACCACCGCGGGCGTGCCGCAGTGGCTCGCCCTCAGGCGAACTCGTTCTAGACCCGGGTTGCCCAATAGTCCGCATCAAAGCTGTCATCCCCCAGAAGGTAACGCCAGAAGCGTATGCGGTTGATGTATTCAAGGCGGCCGGTGTCGGCTTCAAACCACGGCTCGGACTTCACCAGAATCGCCTGCACCGGATCAACGTCAGTGCCGACGCCGCGCCAGAAGATCGGACGCTGCTCGAAGTGCGACGGGCCGAGATCCGCGTCGGCCCACAAGCGGCATTGGCGCTCGGTCGGACAAAGCCTGATCTTGAACATGTACCGCAGCTTGTCGGACCGATTGCTGCCACCACCGTGCCAGATTCCCATATGCTGTGAACAGCAACGTGCCCGCCGGACAAACCACGTGCTGCTGACCTCGAATGTTCTGATACCGCGCTATCGACGCTTCGCTCACAACCCGCAAGTGGCTGCCCGGCAGGAATCGGGTGCCACCCATCTCTGCCGTCACCTCGTGCGGGAAGTACATCATTTGCATATCAAATGCTTTGCGCGGATCGATGGTTGAGTCCTGATGGGTGTGCTGCGACGGCATCTGCTTGCCGCCCGTCAGGTGCGGCGGAAACGTCACGTGGAGGAAATGGTGGTCAAGTGACGGATTGCTGCCGACCAGACTCGCGA
>CAVOBC010000233.1:0-7546 GCA_963693635.1 Gammaproteobacteria bacterium
GTGATATTTCTGACAGCGGCTTTGGTCAACCGGCCGGGGTCTCCCCCCACACGCGCTCCTGCGCGCGGGACTACACCTTTTCTCTCGCGCTCTCGCTCGCCCTCTCTTTCGCTCGCCCTTTCACTCTCTGTTATATGGAGGAGAGCACAGCGATCGAAGGTGAGAGGCCGTTTCTGGGGGGACAATCTGATCCGTTGCCAGCGGCCCCGAATCTGACTCATGCCCGAATCTGGTTCATGTAGGGTACTTGCGGCGCATCTCTTGAACGGAGAGGTCAACGATCTCTTCGAGCACCACGAGGTCAATGCCGTCCTCTTCTCACTTCCCCTGAAGCCGGCCCAGGTACAGGCACGAAGATCCCGTGCGATGCTTGCCCAGCCGGTTCAATTGGTCCTCGAATTGTCCGAAGCCCGGCATGGTGTAGACCACCATGTTCGTTTTTCAAGGTGCAGACGCGACGAGGGACGAATCACCTTTGCGCCCGCTCTCGTAGCGATAGTGGTAGTGCCCGAAGCCGATGACTGAACCAGTGACGACCGATCGCTCGCCGGTCACCCGCATCATGAGGTCGAGCAACAGCAGCGCACCTTCCCGACGACCCCGATTGTCAATCGTCGCGATGAACTGCTTTGCTACGTCAAATTCCCCTGAGAACGCCCTGGTCATCGGCAAACAACAGGTTTAGAGCGCAAGTGGCGACGACTGGGCAACTCGCTCGGGCTCACACCGCCAGACATCCGACGCCTCCACATACAACTCAATCTGGTTGCCGTCGGGGTCGGCAAAATAGAGAGAGTGTGTAACCTCGTGGTCTATCGGCGTACACCGAATGTCTGCCTTATCGAGCAATAACTTGGCATCCACCAGTTGTTCCCGGGTGTTTCCTATACAAAAAGCGACATGCGCGAGACCGACGGATTGCCGGTCCGCACGTGTCGCATCGCTGCCCACTGCCATGATGGCAAAGTCGTGATGATTGCCCAGAGAAAAGAACGTCATCGGTGGCGTCTCGTTGTGCGCCACAATCGGCAGACCGAGAACACCGTTGTAGAACGACTCTGACGAGTCAAGCTCCCGAACTTTGATCACAACATGACCGAGTCCCTGAATTTTCATCATCGTCTCCCGTTTTCGTTGGCCAACGCTGACCAGCTTCCGTCAGCACGCAGAAATGCGCAAGCCTCGAAATCGAGGGCCGACCATCCCGAGTGGTCTCCCAAGCCCACCATTGAACTCCCCTCCCGCCGCCGCTACCTGATGTATCATTCTCCCCCTTGCAGGACCGCATCAGACATTTCGAGACCGATAACATGACCTCACCCGACTTTTGGCCGCCGGCCCCCGATCTGCAACGAGACGACATCAGCTTCAGCTATCGCGGCAACGACTATACCGGCAACCTGGTAGCACCGCCCGCATCGGCTGGACCCCGGCCGCTCGTGCTCGTGATCCACAATTACCAGGGGCTCAAGTTCTTTGATGTGGACGTTGCCGAATACCTCGCGCGTGTCGGTTACGCTGCGCTGGCTGTCGACCTTTACGGCAACGTTGTGCCAGCCGACGAACGCACCTGGCCGGACGACGCCAACCAGATTGATGCGTTCCAGAAGAAGTGTTTCGAAGGCCTCGTTGCGATGGACCACGACCATGAGTTGTTTCGGTCACTCATGGGCGAGTGGCTCGATCGTGGCAGGGCACATCCTGCCGTCGGCGGCGCATCGCCCCCGGCTGCGATCGGCTATTGTTTCGGCGGCATGGCGGTGATTGAAGCGGTCCGGGGCGGGCTCGATCTGTCCGCTTGCGTTTCATTCCACGGCCTGTTGCAGACAGGCGAAGACCCCAATCCCCAGCACTACGGGGTCGATCGTCCTCCACTCAAACCGAGCGCGCCCGACTACAACACAAAGACCGTTCTCCTCATTGAAAACGGTGCAAACGACACGCTCGTACCCGATGACAGCAAACTACGATTCTTCGCCGAAATGGATGAGGCTGGCGTTGACTGGATCTTTCACCATCATGCCCAGACGCCGCATGGCTTCGCCCTGCCAGCGTCCCTCGGCCCACCAGGGCGTCTGCACGAAGCGACGGATCGGCGTTCGACGATGAACATGCTCACGCTTTTTCGTGAAGTCTTTCCGGGCGTTGCGCAAAACCCGGTGGACCGGAATGCCGCTGGTACCTCCATCCCGATCTGAGATTTCCCCACCCTTATCCCAGAGCGCGAGTTCAATAGGATCAAGCCAATGCAAACCCTTCGTAGCCGCTGGTAACCACGTCCTCGCAGCGTTCCCGGTAGCGCGGGAAGCCGCCCACATAAGGCATAAAGATACGCGCTTTGCCTTCGATATTTGCGCCGAGATACCAGGAGTTGCAGGTGGGCGCGCGAAACATCGTGCCGACCGAGACCTCATTGACGTGATCAACCCAATCCAGCTCGGCCTGGGCAACCGGTTCGATGGTCGTCAGGCCGCGGTTGTTGAGGTGATTGATGCAGTCCGCAATCCAATTCACGTGATGTTCGATCGCCACCAGCATATTGCATAGCACCGAGGGGCTCCCCGGTCCCGTCACCGTAAACAGGTTGGGAAATCCCTCCATCTGCAGGCCGAGGTACGCGACAGGTCCGTCAGACCATTTGTCGGTCAGCAGCCGACCGCCTCGCCCGCGAATACCGGCCCGCATCAAGGCGCCCGTCATCGCATCAAACCCCGTCGCGTAGATCAGCACATCCAGTTCCGTGAGGCCGCTCCGGGTGGCAACGCCCTGCGCTTCAATCCGTTCAAACGGATCTTCCTGAAGATCGATCAGGGTCACGTTGTCCCGGTTAAACGTGTGGTAGAAGTCACGATCCAACACCTGGCGTTTGCAGCCAAGACCATAGGTTGTCGGTGACAGTCTCGCAGCCACTTCGGGGTCGTTAACTAAGTCCTGGACGCCCGCTCGATACGCCTCGTTAGCCGCTTCGTTGGCGACCAGATCTGAGTAAACATCGCTAAACCCAAGCAGCACGCCAAGGCCCCCTTCGCGCACTGCCTCAACGCGCTCCTCAGGAGTCAGGTCCAGGATGTTCTGCGGCAGCGCCTGGAGGCGATCCGCATCAGGCGCTTTGGGCCGCACACTCTTGACCGGCCGAAACCCCGACACGCCGCCAAAGTTCTGCAATTGCTGTTCGCGGATCTGCCGGTAGTTCTCCCGAAACTCCTCCTGCACTGCCGGCCGCATGCGATTGCGATTCGCTGGCACGGTGTAGACAGGTGTTCGCTGGAACACCGTCAAATGACCCGATTGACGCGCGAGTTCCGGAATTGCCTGAACACCGGAAGAGCCGGTACCTATGATGCCCACACGCTTGCCGGAGAGATCGACTGGAGACTTGGGCCAGAGGCCGGTGTGCAGGGTTTGCCCACCAAATTCATCGGCACCTGCGAAGGTCGGCTTATTGGGTACCGATAGACAGCCGGTCGCCATGACCACGAATCTGGCAGACAAAACCTCACCGGACTCAGTTTGAACATCCCACAGTGCATCCGCTTCGCGATACTCGACCGACGTCACGCGTGATTCGAACTGCATGTCCCGACGCAGGTCAAACCGGTCCGCGATGTGATTGGCGTATGCAAGGATGTCTGTTTGCGCGGAGAACACCTCCGGCCAGTCCCATTCCTGCTCGAGGTCGGGGGAGAAACTGAAAGAGTACTCGAGACTCGGCACATCGCAGCGCGCGCCAGGATATCGATTCCAGTACCACGTGCCGCCAACATCCGTGCCCGCTTCAAGGACCCGCACGCGCAGCCCTTCCCCGCGTAATCGATGCAGCGCATACATGCCTGCGAAACCGCCACCAACGACCACCACATCTAACATCACCTGCTCCTACGCATTGGGGGATTTGAATCGGCCGCAGTGGCCTCGATATCAGGAATCCCGAATACAGCTTCTTTGATCCACTATTCCAGGCCATTCACTCGTCGACGGCGTCGTCAGGACGTCGCGTCTCCACTGCTGGCCGACACTGTATTTGAGAAATGAGACCGACGCCAACTGGAACTGCCACCAAGTGGACAGTCGGAACGACGAGGCTTAACCTCGCGCCACGCATCATCTGTTAAAGATCATCCGACACCTTTCACCAAATCTTAAGGGGCAACTCCAGATGGCAGCACGGCACATAACGTCTACGCCCGACGTCAGCGACCCATCACATTTTGCCAACGACACGTGGCGTGACGATTTTGCGCAGCTTCGGCGGGAAGGCGGTGTGCACTTCCATCCGGATTCTGCCAATGGCCCTTATTGGTCAATCACGAGCCACCCGTTGATCAAACAGGTTGACGCCAATCACACGGACTTTTCGTCTGCAGCCGGCGGCATCTCAATCGCGGATCGGCCGGCCAAAAGCGGCGAACAGCTTGGTACGATCCAGAATTTCATCGCCATGGACCCGCCGCGCCACGAGCAGCAGCGGGCAACCGTCTCGAGCTCGACGGCACCGAGCAATCTGGCCAATCTTGAGCCTCTCATCCGCGAGCGGGTCGTCGACATCCTCGATCAGCTACCCGTGGGCGAGACTTTTGACTGGGTCGATCGCGTGTCGATCGAACTCACCTGTCGCATGCTTGCGACGCTGTTCGATTTTCCGTACGAGGATCGCCGCAAGCTCGTCTACTGGTCCGACATGACAACGCAGGTCCCGCAGGTGACTGGCGACACGTCGATGGATATGGCGAAGCGCCGCGAAGCGCTCATGGACTGCGCGACCACCTTCCAGGCGCTCTGGCAACAACGCGCGGCCGAGCCACCCAAATTTGACCTCATTTCAATGCTTGCACACGGGGCCGCAACGAAGGAGATGGCATCAAATGCGCCGCTCTTTCTGGGCAACATCCTGCTGTTGCTGGTCGGCGGCAACGACACCACCCGCAACAGCATCAGCGGTGGCGTATTGGCCATGAACGAGTTTCCTGACCAATTCCAGAAGCTGCGGCAGCAGCCGGACCTGATCCCCAACGCTGTCGCCGAGATCATCCGTTGGCAAACACCCGTGATCCACATGCGTCGAACCGCCAACCGTGACGTTCAGGTTGGGGACAGCACGATTCCAGCGGGTGCCAAGGTCGTGATGTGGTATCTCTCGGGGAATCGTGACGAGCGTGTTTATGACGACCCCGAGCGGTTGATCATCGACCGGCACAATGCCCGATCACACCTTGCATTCGGCTTCGGAATCCATCGTTGCATGGGCAATCGCCTTGCCGAGATGCAGCTGCGGGTTTTATGGGAGGAGATCGTTCAGCGCTTCACACTAATCGAGCAGGTCGACGAGGTCACGCGGGTGTCCAACAACCTGATTCGCGGAATCCGGTCACTGCCGGTGCGAATCCACCGGGTTTGACCCGAACCACTGGCCACACTGGCCACAATCGGACGAACGCTCACCAGGCCGCGGGACAAGCAAGACAGCGACAGATCACTGGAACGTTTGCAGGCCAGTCACACGAGCAGGCACCCGCTTGGCGGAACAATGCGGTGGCTGAAGGCTGCCGCCCAAGGCAGCAGCCCCAAGGTAGCAGCCCCGAGGTAGCGAGGAAGACCTCAACGGACGAGATCCGAGGCTCGTGCCACTCGACGTTAGCTGACGAACACGCCGAAAGTCAGAATGTGCGCGTGACGACGGTTCCGCTGTCGAGATGGGTTGCGGTAATCGTAAAGCCGGCCGTGCCGTTCGCAACCATCTCGTACTTGACGCCGTCCTCCCGTGTTCGGGGTTCCCATCCCAGCACCTTGGTCACGCCTCCCGCTGCACCCGGGTCGGCCGGATCATAGATCGCTGACACGTAGGTACCTTCGGACAGTTTGTAGTCCTCTTCGAAGAGTCGGATGGACTGCATGTTGTCCACCATCACCCCCTGGCGCGCTGTGTCGATGTAGTCGCTGTACATCGGGATTGAGATCGCGGCAATGATGCCGATGATCGCCACCACCACCATCAGTTCAATGAGCGAAAAGCCCGTCTGATAGTCTTTTTGCATGTTTTGCATGATCTCGCCGCTCCCGTTTCCTGACGGATAATTCATGGTTGCCGGCTGGCCGTCAACCAGACTCGGATCATCGGCACGCAAGCGTGCGCTCCCGTGGAATCTTCGATACACGCCAATAGCCAATACAATCCCGCCAATACAAACTGCGTAGGCTAAGAACAGCCAGCCACAAAAAACAGGCCAAAAAAAAACCGGTGTGCACTTGCACTCCGGTCTCTTTCGCGTCAAGCAATCGCGAATCAGACTTACATCTCTGATGCAGCGTTGATGCTCTGAGACTTGGCGGTCAGGTCCGCATACGCTGGCATGGCGATCGTAATGCTTGCGACAGATGTGGAAACCACACCAACGCCGCCAGTCGTCACGTCACCATCAGTGTCAGCCGCAAGGTAAGCGTTGCCGCCACCTGGTGCGAGGTTGCTTTGGGGGTTGAACAGATCGATCCAGTCGGCGGCCGTTGCCGGCACCGTCGAAGTCAGGCCAAGGGCCACCTGAGTGTTGCCTTTCACATAAGTAGACCGCGCCAGACGTACAGCTTCCTCGTAATGCGAGGTTACCTTAACCATGTTTGCTGTCTTGATATAGTCTTGATAAGCAGGCAAGGCAACGGCCGCGAGAATACCGATGATCGCGACCACAATCATCAATTCGATCAAGGTAAAACCTTGTTGTAGTTTCTGCTTCATTGGTTGATTCCAGTTTAAGTCAAAGTTTAAGTTTTCATGTGGATCTGATTAGCGTAGCACCCGGATCGCGTCGCCGACGCCCAATCCTGCAGCTCACTCGTCAAATCCTTTAGACCTGCCTTGAGGATCAACATCAAACGCGATCCAGCCAGTCTTGTTTGAATGTCCAGCAATATGCGTGCCAGCACAGAATCGCCGCCTGCGCCCATAACGATCACCCGCTGGCGTCAGAATGTGACAATTTTTGTCACATTTGTGACGTAAGACTCACATTTGTCGGGAATCTGTGGCTTCTCCCGGCTCAGCACCGCCTCCCATGTCATTCGGACTTCTAGCTGGACTTCTAAGTAGCTCATGAGATTGCAGATGAGCGGTTCTACAATACGCTGACGTGGCTGCATATACTGTGTCTTCGTATCGACGGGGCTAGGGCAGCGGCGTAAACTCTAAAAGCGCGAAGTTGCCTCTGGCGATAGAGGCCCGTGCGCACGAGATGCGTCAGGGACGAGCGACGAAGCTCGCCGCCAGCCAGGATGACTGTGCGGAGAACCCATACAATTGATGAGTGACCGAAGATGGCAGCGAATCCAATTCCACTGAGTGGACTGGCGCGCAGGCTCGTCGAAGACAATCTGATCGACGAAGAAAACGCGCGCAAAGCCGCAGAAGAGGCGGCCGCGACCAAGATCCCGTTCGTTACGCATCTGGTGCAAAACGGCCTCGTACGCCCACCTGACATCGCCAATGCTGCATCGGAAGAATTCGGCACACCCCTGCTCGACATCTCGACCATCGATCCGGATTTCATTCCCAAAGATC
>CAVOBC010000234.1:0-7545 GCA_963693635.1 Gammaproteobacteria bacterium
GCCCTGTGCCAGGGCGCACAAGCATTGAGAGGAGTGAACCGGGTCCGTCGGTCGGTCATATCGTCGTCGGTGATCGCGGTGCTGGTGGTTGTCTTCTCAGTTATAGGTCCTCGCACTGGTCGTTGATTTTTTTCAATGCAGCGGCGAGATGTCTTCGACAGGCGTGCTCTTGGCGGTGCCAACGGGTATACCCAACTCGTCGGCGATGGCCCGAAGTTCCATGCCTTCCACGCTGAGTTCCTGAACCGCCCGCTTGCCCTCGGGTAATTTGGCGAGCGCACGTTGCAGGTGCGCGGCAACCTCGTCGGCGTCGGCAAGGTTGAGCGGATCGTCATTCCCGGACGCATCCTCAGCGCTGGCGTCGGCCGATGCAGACACTGCGGCTCGCCGCTGGCTGCGCAACTGATTGAGGGCAAGGTTCACGCCGATGCGGGCGAGCCAGGCACGCGCGTCGTCGCCCCGCCTGAACTGTGCCGCGCGGGTCCACACCCGCAGGAACGTCTCCTGGACCAAATCATCAGCAACCGCAGGGCTGCGTACAATCTCGAGGAATTGTGATCGCACCCGCCCCTGGTGCCGCGTCATCAGTTCCGAGAGCACTCAGCCGTCATGGCAGGCGATCCGAATCAAGAGTTGGGCGTCAGAATTGGGCATCTCGACCTGTATAGCACCGGGGTGCGGGCAAAGGTTCATTTTGATTTGGCGTTGGCGATGCGCAGCAGGAAAGGTCGGGCGCTAGGGATCGAGCGCGCAGCGAAAGCCGCAGTTGCCGGTCGTCGTGTCCGGGGTGTTGGAGAAGCGCGCGGCGACCCGGTAGCGATTGCAGTAGCTGTCGTGGCAGAGATAGGAGCCGCCTTTTGTGAGCTTTCGTTCGCCGCTACCCGGCCCTGCCGGGTTGTTTGCGCTCACGGTTAGATGCCAGTCAGTGCTGAACCAGTCGGTGCACCACTCCCAGACGTTGCCCGACATGTTGAAGAGGCCGAAGCCATTGGCGCTGTAGTGGCGCGCGGGGGCGGTGCTGAAAAAACCGTCCTCTTCGGTGTTGCGAGCAGGAAACGTGCCCTGCCAGATATTGCATTGATGCTTGCCGGCTGGCGTCAGTTCGTCGCCCCAGGGATAACGTTTTTGTCCGAGCCCGCCGCGTGCGGCGTACTCCCACTCGGCTTCGGTGGGCAGGCGTTTACCCGCCCAGGCGCAGTAAGCCGCCGCGTCGTTCCATGACACGTGGATGACCGGGTGGTTCATGCGTTTGCGGATGTTCGAACCGGGTCCCTCCGGCTTGCGCCAGGTTGCGCCTTGGATGCCAAACCACCATTGCATCCGATCCAGGCGTTCGGCCGCGTCCAGTGTACGTCGGGCTTTCTTGGGGATCAGACCTTCGAAGACGTATGACCAACCGAAGGTCTCGGCTTCGGTCTCGTGACTCGTTGCTGCGACAAATTCGGCGAATGCCTGATTAGTGACCGTTGTTTTGTCGATCAGAAAAGCATGGACGTTGACCTCACGCACCGGACCTTCGCCATCTTCAAGGCGCGCGTCGGCGACGTCGGTGCCCATCAGAAAGAGTCCGCCGGCCAGGAGCACCATGCCGTCGCGCGACCCGCCGGCACCGTGTGCGGAGGACGTGGCTCGCCCGGCCGGCGGTCGCGACGGTGCGCAGCAGTTGTCCGGGTCGGTCTTCACGCTCGCGTTAAATGTTGCTTCAGGTGAGGCCCGGTCGCTACGAGCATTAAATTACGCGCCGTAGAGGGCTTTCGCCTGGCTGATCAGCGCTTCTCTGAATTCAGGATGCGCAATCTCCGCCAGTGCGCGTGAGCGTTGCTTGAGCGTTTTCCCTGTCAAGGTGGCAACGCCGTATTCGGTGACGACGTTGTCGACATAGGTCCGGGGCACCGTCACAGCGGTGCCGGGTGCAAGCGTTGGTACGATGCGTGACACGCGCACGCCTGTCGCGCTTGGCACCGAGCTTGATGGCAGAACGCTTACCGATCTGCCGCCCGGTGAGTAGGCACCCGCAACCATGAAGACCGTCTGGCCACCGACGCCCGAGAAGGGCCGGTGGTCAAGCGCCTCGGCGCTTACTTGACCCGAGAGGTCAACGACTAGCGCGTTGTTCACTGCGACGAAGTTGGGTAACTGGATGAGTTGTCGCAGATCATCTGTGTGACCAAAGTCATACAACTCGAACCGGGGGTTCTCGTGGATACCTTCCAGTTCTTCGCGGTCGAGCGCGACGCAGGCGCTGCCGACGACCTTGTGCCGATGCCAGGTTTTGCGTGCGCCGGTCACGACGCCCTGCTTGACCAGATCCACAATACCGCCGGTGATTAGCTCGGTCTGAATGCCGAGGTCGTTGCGATGACCGAGGTAGTGGGCGAGCGCGGCGGACACGGTGCCCACGCCCATCTGTACGGTGTCGCCGTCGTTGATCAGCTCGGTTGACACGAACGCGTTGATGACCTCAACGCAGGCGACTTCTTCTTCGCTCGGAGGCGAAGCTTCGGGCAGTGATGGCGATGTGCGATCGGCCTCGACGATCAGGTCGATCTCATCCAAATGGATGTAGTTCTCGCCGAAGGTGCGAATGAAGTCCTCTCGCACTTCTGCGATCACGCGTTTGGCGGCGTTGGTGGCAGTCCTCGACATCCAGACGCCGTGACCGAAGCTGCAGTAGCCCTTGGCATCGGGCGGAGACACGGGCACAAGGAAGACGTCGGGATTGGTGTGCATTCCGAGGGGCAATTCGTACTCACGCCAGATGCCGACAGGCAAGTACTCCATCGCCCCTTCGTGGCACGCTGCGCGATTGGGCGGCGTTGCGTAGTTGTCGTGCAATTCGAACGTATCGCGCAGGTGCGGCTCGGTCCAGCTAATGAACGCGGCGGGATGGTCAACGCGGATGTCTCTGAACCCTTGGTCCGTCGCCCGTTGCTGGAGTGCACGGCACAGCGTGTACGGTGTCGTCGAATAGGGCGCCACGTGCACAACGTCGCCGGACTGGATGGTTGCGACCGCCGTCGCAGCGTCAACCAGCTTGTCTCCGCACAGATCTTGCCAGGCCATATGCGCTCTCCGAGTGGGTGGCGGGAGTATTTCCGCAGGAGATGAGCATAGTCCGATGTTTCTCGATTTGCTGCTCGGCAACCGGCGGCCACCGTTCCAGGTTCGTGTCCCAAGAAATCGAGGCTGGAGTCTCCGATCTCCAGATCATTTGGGTCGATCATAAGTCGAGCCGCGTTATTACCTCGTTGGTAATGGTTTCGATCGTCCGTGTCCCTGGGGCTTAAGGCCAGATGGATGCAGGGTCAGGCGCATCACTTTCAGATTCTCGCCACCGATGTCCGCGAGCACGGTCATCGGATCAACAAACAAAGAGAAGATTCGGGTGCTGGCTGCATTGCTCATCAGCACGTTCCAGTTGCGGTCGAGCACAGGCGCCCCGTAGGGCTCGTGATGGGTCAGCATCACGGTAAGCGCGCGCCGCGCCTGCGCAAGATCGTCTGCATCCAGTCCACCGGGCGGGAACACCGTGGGCCGACTCCAGATCTGGGTCTGCATTCCGCTCAACCTGTTGATTGGATTGTTTTGCGCGCTACCGTACTACCTTTACTTGCAAGAAAAACGTCACTTGCAAGAGAAACGTCGGGAGGACTCGGCAGGCGACCGCGAGATCGCAACGAAACCCTGAATCAGGATTCGACTTAGACGAATTGCCGGCGAGTATCGATGCGGTGCGACCGATTCTGCGACTTGCGGGCCTCAAACGAGATGCGGGTGCAGGTGCAGCCGAGGCACCGTTGGTAACCCGGGAGCGCCTGACAGTTGAGGGTGAGGTAGCGTCCTGGCGTGGTGCGGTGGCGCTGTTGTCGGGGGTCAACTGGAGATCCCGACAAACGGATGCCAGGACGGCACTTGTGCGGGCCCGTTTTAATCCCCTGGGCGGGCCCGCACATTCGTGCAAGCCTACAGCAGTTGCCGAGTTCACACTGTCGGGGGGTAGTCCCACGCCGCGTGGCGTAACCGAAGGGCATGGCTGCTGACAAGTTTACCGCCCGACCTGTCCCGCCCGACCTGTCCCGCCCAAGCCCGTGACTCGTTTGCAGGCCCGGTGCCGCCAGTGGCAAGCTGGCGCGCTTTGAACAAGACAGGAATACCCAAATGGCTTTAAGGGATAAGACGGCCTTGGTGACGGGTGGTGGAACGGGGATCGGTGAGGCAATAGCCATTGATCTCGCCGCGGCAGGAGTTGATGTAACCGTTTGCGGTCGTCGCATCGCACCCCTTGCCGACACCGTTGCTACGATCACGGCGGCCGGTGGCAAGGCGCGGGCAATGGTCGCTGACATGACTGACCCTGAAGCAATCGACGAACTTGCCGCGACCTTGATCCGCGATCAGGGCGGCGTCGACATTCTGGTCAATAACGCCGGATTCTCATCCAAAGTACGCAGTGCCCGGTACATCGGTGCAGATGAGTGGCGCAGCGTGATGGACGTCAACACGATGGGCCCGGCGATGCTTACCCGCGCGCTGATCGAACCGATGATTGAGAAGGGTGAAGGCGATGTGATGATGATCTCATCGATGGCGGCGCTACGGCCCGGCGTCATGGCAGGCGTCGTATACAGTTCTGCCAAGACCGCCTGCAAGGCGTACATGGAGGTGTTAGCACAGGAAGTGAAACGCTACGGCATTCGCTGCACAACGATCTACCCGGGCGAGGTCGACACACCGATCCTGGAGAACCGTGCGCTGCCGCCGGATGAGACCGCGCGAGCGTTGATGATGCAGTCAGAGGACATTTCTGCCGCTGCGATGATGGCGCTTGCGTTGCCGCACCGGGCGACGGTCTCGGAAATCGCGATCACGGCAACCGCGCCGCGCGACATGAGTGCTGACACGAAAGCTGCCCTCGAAAAGAAGACCCCTGAAGGTTAGCAATGCTCAGATGACCTACGACGAGATTCATTGATGACGTTGCTGGCGATGATCGTCGCGGTCGCCGCCGCGACGGCCGCGACCGCGACGACCGCGCAGCAGGTGACGGAAGGCCTCGAGACGATCGTCGTTACTGCGGTGACGCCGCTCGGATCAGCCGCGGACATGGGTGATGCGGCGAACGTCCAGACGGCGTTTGCTGAAGACCTTGCTGAACAGCGTGCGCTCGGTCTCGCTGCCTTCATGAACGAACGTTTCGGCAGCGTGAGTGTCAACGAGGCGCAGGGTAATCCCCTGCAGCCGGATGTCAGGTTCCGAGGATTCGTGGGATCGCCGCTGTTGGGGCTCCCCCAGGGCATTTCGGTCTACCAGGACGGAGTCAGGGTTAACGAACCGTTCGGCGACACGGTCAACTGGGCGCTGATCCCGGAATCGGGGATCGACTCGGTGCAGATGATCGCTGGCTCGAATCCGCTGTTCGGCCAGAACACGCTGGGGGGAGCTGTCTCCGTACGAACCAGGAACGGCTTCTCTTACCCGGGCCTCGCTGGCGAGGTCAGTGCCGGCGACTTCGGGCGACGCCGCGCCCAGGTCGAGGCGGGCGGGCGGCTACGGGAAGACTCCGCCGGTTTCGTCTCCGCCGAATGGCTGGATGAAGACGGCTGGCGCGATTATTCGCCATCGAAGAACGTCGCGATGTTTGCCAGCGGCGGTTGGCGAGGCGATCACACGACCCTGGATGCCTCGGTCACGCGGGGTCGGACCGACCTCGTTGGCAACGGGGCGGCGCCGCGGCAACTCCTGCGGACCCGTCGCGGTGCAATCTACACGCGCCCGGACCGGACCCGGAACGACCTCACGTTGTTCAATCTCGTGGGGAATCGAGTGGGGCCCCGTCTGCGCGTGACAGTAAATGTCTTCCAGCGCGCGAGCGACATCACTACCTCCAATGGCGACGACTCCGATTTCGAAGCGTGCGACCGGGCGCCTTCAATACTGTGTGAGGAAGAGGACGGTCCAATTCTGCTGATCGCCGGCGTGCCGGTGATGGCTGACGAGGCCCTCGAGGGGGCGACGGTGAATCGAACGCGTACGGACCAGCGTACGCGTGGGATGGCGTTGCAGGCGACGCGGCGTGTGAGCTACCTCAATGGTCAGGTTACGGCCGGGGTCACCCTGGACAAGAGCGACGTCGGGTTTCGTTCGGGGACGGAGTTGGGGTCGCTCGACGCGACGAGGCGCGCCGTGTCCGGTGGGCTCTTCCTGCCGGGGGCGGCCACGCGACTGGATGCACGCGTGGACAATCGTGCGGTCTTTTTTGCGCACACCGCGGCACTGGGTGAAACGGTCAGCCTTGACTTAGCTGGCCGCTACCATCGAACGCAAGTCATGCTGCGCGATCGTCTGGGGTCCGCGCTTAACGGCCGGCATAAGTTCTCTCGGTTCAACCCGTCGCTCGGGATGAGCGCGCGGATGAGCAGCGGAGTCACCGTGTTTGCCAGTCTGGCGATGTCCAGTCGTGCGCCTACGCCCGTCGAACTGACGTGTGCGGATGAAGACGACCCCTGCAGGCTTCCCAACGCATTTCTTGCCGACCCACCGCTCGATCAGGTGGTCTCGACAACATTCGAGGCCGGCCTGCGCGGTGAGTCGCACGGCCTCGCGTGGCGTGCCGGCGCGTTTCGGACGGTCAATCGCGACGACCTTCTGTTCATCAGCGCCGGGCGATTCACCAACGAAGGATTTTTCGACAACGTCGGCCGCACGCGCCGCGTCGGAGTCGAAGCCGGCATTGTCGGTGAGCGTCACGGCGTCGCCTGGTCGGCGCACTACAGTTGGCTCGACGCGACGTTTCGCGATGCCTTCAGCGTACCCGGTCTGAACCATCCGTTCGCCGGCGGCGGTGAGATCGCGGTGTCGTCGGGTGATCGTCTGCCGCTCGTACCGCGGCACAACCTGAAGGCGAGTGTCGACTGGCGTCGTGGCCGGTTGCACTTCGGTGCAGATTGGCGCGTTGAGTCGGGCGCACATCTGCGCGGGGACGAAGGCAACGCCGCCTCGCCCCTTGCGGGCCACGGCGTGGTCGACCTGCGGGCAAGCCTGCAGGTAGGTCGACATGTCCGGGTCTTCCTGACGATCGACAACTTGCTCGATGCGCGCTACGAAACATTTGGCCTGTTCGGCGACGCGAGTGAGGTGTTGGGCGAGCGCTTCGACGATCCGCGTTTTCTAACCCCGTCGGCTCCGCGGGCTGCGTTTATTGGCGTCCGTATCGCGACCCGGCCATGAAGTTCAGCCGGACTTAGGCAACCGCTCCGGCAGACCGCAGTTTCGCGATCTCATCAGCGCTGAGGCCTGCGCTTGCGAGAATCTCATCGGTATCGGCGCCCGGTGCAGCGGCGGGCCCGGGGACTTCAGGCGGGGTGCGGTCAAACCGTGGTGCCGGCGCGGCCTGCGGCAGGCCGTCAACCTCCACGAAGGCCTGCCGTTCGACGTTGTGCGGGTGTTCACGCGCTTCGGCGAAGCTCAGTACCGGCGCGTAACAGATATCCGTACCCAGCATGATCTGATCCCACTCGTCGCGGGTCTTGGCCTTGAAGATTGCGG
>CAVOBC010000235.1:0-7533 GCA_963693635.1 Gammaproteobacteria bacterium
CGATCCGATTCTGGCTCGCATTCGCCCCAGACCCGGAGTCCCATCGTGTGCAAATCGATGAACGCCGACCCGGTGGCTACGCGGCGCTCGACGTCATGGAGCAACACCTTGGGGCGCACGACTTTTTCGCCGGTGACTACTCGATCGCAGACATTGCGCTTTACGCCTACACCCACGTCGCAGAGGAAGGCGATTTCGATCTGAGTGGATATCCCCGCATCCACGACTAGTTTGCGCGGGTTCGGTCACAACCGGGTCACATTACGATGGATGCGCCCTACCCGCTTGCCGGTTAGGCATAGCCGGGACGGATGCAAGCGTCGACGCTCGCGGGCAAGCACCGGAGGCGACCGCAGGCGAACGCACTGTTAGAATTTGCGCCGCCTCGACGTTAGGTTACAAACACGCACCAGCCGGCAAAAGCAGCCGGCAGAACCCGTTGGCAGAAGAGCGGCGGCCAACACGAATTGGCGACGAGGTGACAAGAAGCGAGTAACAAGAAGCGGTTAACAAAAAGCGCGTAACAAGAAACGTGCGGTGCTCGAAAAGCAGCGCCGCACCATACGAAAGAGGCGAGCGGGTATGCAAGGCGGCGTGATTTTCGATCTGGACGGGACGTTGCTGGACACCCATCGTACGATCGCAGCGGCCCACAACCGGGTGCTCCGCCAACTCGGCTATCCGGAACACGCCGACGCCGCGTACAAGCAGTTCGTCGGTGACGGTGCCTGGAAGTGCGTTGAGCGCGCCCTGCCAACAGGTGCAGCGACCGCCGAACATGTCGAGGACTTCCTCACACGGTATCGGACCGATTACGCCCGCAGCTTTCGCGTTGACACCGCGCCCTATGCAGGGATACCCGAACTGCTGGACAGGCTCCGGGACGACGGCACCAGGATGGCCGTGCTATCGAACAAGGACGACGCCTTCACGCAGGAAATCATCAGCCACTTCTTTGCGCCCGATACGTTTGACTACGTGATTGGCTTCAAACCCGAATTCGGCCACAAACCTAAACCTGACGGCGGTTTGCACGTCGCCAAGCAACTCGGCATCGACCCAGCGCATACTGTCTTTCTCGGTGACACCCACGTGGACATCGAAACGGCGGTCGCCTGCCATATGCTGCCAATCGGCGTGAGTTGGGGTTTTCGGGATGTGGCCGAACTCAACGCTGCGGGGGCGCAGCACATCATCGATCAGCCACAAGACCTGCTGGCTTTGCTTGCCAAGCTTCCCTGACCGGTATCGCCGTTGTCATCGCCATCGCCATGAACGAAGTCGACTCACTGATAGCGCGCCCCGTCACGGGCATCAACAAGTTACGCCGGAGCCAAGACCCATGAGCCCCTCTCACCGGAACCAGACAACATGAGCACGAACCCCGATCACAATCTGCTGCCAGACGATCTCTCCGCGTTCTGGATGCCGACGACCCCCAACCGCAAGTTCAAGTCCGACCCGCGCATCATGGTCAAAGCCCGTGGCATGTATTACACCGATTCGGCAGGCTCGGAACTCCTCGATGCTGCTGCGGGCCTCTGGTGCGTCAACGCTGGGCACTATCGGCCCCACATCAATGAGGCCATCGCCGCGCAACTGGAGGAAATCGACTTTGCGCACAGCTTCAACGCGGGGCACCCCGGTGCCTTTCGCTTCGCGAGTCGCCTGGTCAAGCACTTTCCGGACACGCTCAACCATGTCTTTTTCACCAATTCGGGATCTGAGTCCGTCGACACCGCGCTCAAGATGGCGATCGCCTGGCACAAGGCACGCGGCGACGGCAGCCGACAACGCCTGATCGGCCGCCAGCGCGCTTACCACGGCATGGGGTTTGGCGGCATCTCCGTTGGTGGACTGGTCAAGAACCGCAGTCAGTTCGGGCCCCTGTTGCCAGGTTCCGATCATATTCGTCACACCCATGACGTTGAGCGCAACCGCTTTTCCCGCGGTTTGCCAGCGCACGGGGCCGAGCGCGCGGATGATCTTGAAAGTTTGGTCGAACTTCACGGTGCCGAAACTATTGCGGCGGTCATCGTTGAGCCAGTGACCGGGGCTGGCGGCGTCATCATGCCGCCTGAAGGATATCTGCAGCGGCTACGCGATCTCTGCGACAAATACGGCATTCTGCTCATCTTCGACGAGGTGATAACCGGCTTCGGACGACTCGGTGCATGCAGCGCAGCAGAGCGCTTCGGCGTCGTGCCCGATATCATGACGACCGCAAAGGGCATCACCAACGCCACGATTCCTCTGGGCGCCGTGTTTGTTACCGCACAGATCTATGACACGTTCATGGACCCGGAGGCCGCACCGGGCATCGAACTCAACCACGGCTTTACCTACTCGGGGCATCCAGTTGCCTGTGCTGCCGGGCTCGCGACGCTCGACATCTACGAGCAAGAAGGACTCTTCACTCGCGCCGCCGGTCTACAGGACCTCTGGTGCGATGCAGCCCTCGCCCTCCAGGGCGAAGCCTTCGTCGACGATATCCGCTGCTTCGCCCTGATCGGCGCGATCGACCTCGAGCCTGGATCGACCCCGGGGGAACGGGGTGATCACGTCGGTCGTTACTGCTACGAACACGGCGTATGGGTACGCAACATGGGTGACACGATCGCCCTCTCACCGCCACTTGTGATCACCGAAGATGAGATCCAGCGCGTGTTCGACACAATCCGGGACGGCATTCGCACCCTCCCCGCGGGCGGCTAGCCGCATCTCACGGTGCCGGATCACCGCGCTGTCGCGCAGGAACACCGCGGCACCTTGCTTTAGTTCCATGAAAGCCAGGGAACCCCGCGACCCTGAACGCGATCATGAAAACGCTCTGATTCCACCCCCCGAATCACAGGAGCAGGAGCATGCGCAGGAAAGCACTCTTCGGCAATCTGCCAGAAGATCACCAGTAACCGCATAAAACGACAGGAGAAGCCCATGCATATCACTGGCAAACACATCGTCATCACCGGCGCCGCGAGCGGCATTGGCCGCGCGATGGCACGTCGATTCAAGGCAGAGGGCGCGGCGAGCCTGGTCCTGGCCGACCTCGACGCCGACGGTCTGGGCGCTGTAGCGAGAGAACTCGGGGCGACCGGGATCGTGACCGATGTTGCCGACGAGAACGCCGTCTTGTCTCTCGTGACGCAAGCTGAGGCCATTGCGCCGATCGACCTCCTCTGTTCAAACGCGGGCATCGCGATTAACGGCGGCGTTGACGTTGCCAATGACGACTGGCGCCGCATCATCGACATCAATCTCATGTCGCATATCTACGCGGCCCGTGCAGCCCTGCCTGCCATGTTGGAGCGTGGCGAGGGCTATCTGTTGCAGACCGCATCCGCCGCGGGCTTGCTGTCCCAGATTGGATCTGCACCCTACGCGGTGACCAAACATGCGGCGGTGGCACTGGCAGAATGGCTCGCCATCACTCACGGCGACGCAGGCATCATAGTCTCTGCACTCTGTCCGCAGGCGGTCAGGACAAACATGACCAGCGAGGACGCGACCGGCGTTGCCAGCATCGACGGACTGATGGAACCCGAAGAACTCTGTGACTCGGTCGTCACCGGGCTGCGCGACGAGACGTTTCTCATCCTGCCCCACACCACCGTCGCGACCTACATCCAGCGCAAAGCCAATGACTATGATCGCTGGCTGGGCGGTATGCGACGACTACAGCAGCGCTTTGACGTTTAGCAGCATCCCACGGTGCCGGATTACCCCGCTGTCGCGTAGGGAACTCACGGCAGCATATTGCTTTAGTTCCATGAAATGCTGCTGAAAAAGCAGTTGCTCGACCGATACATGGATTCCACGTTCGCTTCGCGAGCCATGAATTGTATCGGCTGCAAATCGCCATTGTTAAGTCGTTGATTTGCGGCGAGCGGGCTGAGGCCCGCGACTCTGGAAAAGTGCATGAAAGCACTTTTTCAACACCCTTTCATGGAATTAGAGCCCCTTCATGGAACTAAAGAACGTGCCGCGGTGTTCCCTGCGTGACAGCGCGGTGATCCGGCACCGTGAGGTGCTGCCAGAGGTTTGCTTGCAAACCGACCCGCACGAATTGTCAGGATGACAATTTGGGACAAGAACCAGGCTAATTCCTGCATCGCCGCAACGCCGAGTTGACACAGACGGGTCCAGGCTGAAAAATACGCCTCAGCGCCGATTTGAGATCAGCTTGCGGGCGCTATAGAAATGTCGCTAAAGAGACAGTCGATCCGTCTTGCAGACGGTCGTCAGGGCAACGATCCGGCCCGGTTGGAGACAATGACGCCGGAACCACAACGCCGCCTTCTTTGCGCGCCGCACGCTACATCACTATTGACTCTGCCCATCAGAGGGCAGTTGCGGAGGTTGCCGATGCCACTCAACATACCCGATGGTCTGCCTGCGGCTGACGTTCTCAAGCGAGAGAACATCTTTTATCTGACATCGAGCGAAGCCATCCAGCAGGATATTCGGCCACTGGATATCCTGCTTCTCAACCTCATGCCGAAGAAGATCGAGACCGAAATCCACTTGCTGCGGATGCTGTCCAACACGCCGTTGCAGGTCAACATCGAGCTCATGAGAATCGACGCGAGACCGTCACGCAACACACCGATCGAGCACATGGACGCGTTTTACAAGGATTTTGCGTCGATCGCCGACAATAAGTATGACGGTATGATCATTACCGGGGCCCCGCTCGGCCAGGTCGATTTCGAAGACGTCATCTTCTGGTCTGAAATGAAAAAAATCATGGAGTGGTCGGTCACCAACGTCAGCTCAACGCTCTTCCTGTGTTGGGCGGTCCAGGCCGCCATGCACCACCTTTACGGTGTGTCCAAACACGTCCTTGATCGAAAAATATCGGGCGTTTATCCACACCGTCTTGTCACCCCGCTCGCCCCAATCGTGCGCGGCTTCGATGATGTCTTCGATGCGCCACATTCTCGGTATGGCGAGGTTCGTACCAACGAGATACGAGAAGTGCCCGAGTTGGAGGTCATTGCCGAATCGGAGGTCGCAGGCCCCTATATCGTGGGGCACCGTGATGGCAGCCAGCTATTTGTAACCGGACATTCCGAGTACGAACCCGGCTGTCTGAAGGACGAGTACGACCGAGACGTTGCGGCGGGCACCAATCCTGCGCTGCCGGAGAACTACTTCCCGGAGGACGACCCGACCGCCGCGCCGATCGTCACCTGGAAGAGTCACGGCAACCTGCTCTTTTCAAATTGGCTCAACTACTACATTTACCAGCGAACGCCATTCGACAAAGCGTTGATTGGCACGACTGTGCAACGCACGATTGCGGCACTCGCTCGTTAGCCGCGCTTGTATGGCCGGCTCTTGTATTTCCCGCTCTCGTATTGCCCGTTCTTGTTTTGCCCGAGCTTGTTTGCCGAGGCTGGATTACGACGCGATCAGATCGGCCGGCGTCAGGTCATAATCCTTCAGCATGTCAGCGGCATAGGTAATCTTGCCGGTCATGTCTTTCGGGTCGCCGTGCACGAGTCGCAGACATGCTTCCGACATGTGCTCTACCGGTGTGATAGCGCTCTCGGGTCTGCCTTCTGTCAATTTGTGAAATAGCACACCCGGGGTTGCGACCAGACCCGGCGAGATCACGTTGACACCAATATTGTCAGAATAGACCTCTGAAGCCAGGCCCGTCGTGAAGCGCTCCAGCGCCGCCTTGCACATGCCATAAACGGTGCCGCCCCGGCCGCCCGTGTCCTTCGCAGGGTGCAGAGCAGCGTGGGATGAAATATTCAGAATCCAGCCCAACTTGCGCTCGCGCATCGAGGGCAAGACCAATTGCGCCAGATGAAACGGACCGTACACCTGTACTTCCATCATCAATTGGAAGCGCTTCTCTGTGAAATCTGTCACGGGAACGAAAAACGTGACAGCCGCGTTGTTGCAAAGAATATCGACCGGGCCAAAGGTCGCCTCGGTCTCTTTGACCAGGTTCTCCCGATGCGCCTCGATCGACAGATCACAGCGCACCGCATGTGCCTCGCCGCCCGCGTCACGGATGGTTTTAACAACGCCATTGATACTGCCCGGCAGTTGATGGTCGCCCTCGTCGAGGGTCCGTGCGGAGACAACCACCCTTGCGCCCTCCATCGCGTATCGCAGAGCGATCGCCTCGCCGATGCCACGGCTTGCACCTGTGATTACCGCAACTTTCCCCGCTAACACACCATTTTTAGTGATCTTCGCAGCCATAGTCAGATTCCAAAGTCCCAGGATTGTCCATTGTGATATTGCTTGAACACATTCTTCGCAATGAGGATTCGATGTACCTCGTCGGGGCCATCCGCCAGCCGTAACGTTCTCGCACCAAGATACATACCTGCAAGGGGCGTGTCACCGGAAACGCCCTTGGCGCCGAATACCTGAATGGCACGGTCGACGACCCGCGTAAACGCAGCAGGCACAAAGACCTTGATGCTCGAAATCTCGGTACGAGAGTCCGCGCCGGACTCGATGACCTCGGCGCAATGCACGACCATGAGGCGAGCGGCCTGGATGTCCATGTACGAGTCGGCGATGAAGCCCTGAATGAACTGCTTGGTCTCCAGTTTGCCGCCGTGCACCTGACGTTCGATCGCACGCTTGGCCATGAGATCGAACGCGCGCCACATCTGACCAACGCAGTTCATGCAATGGTAAACGCGGCCAGCACCCAGTCGCTCCTGCGCTGCCGCGTGCCCCTGACCCTCGCTGCCGAGCATGTTCTCGTGGGGAATACGCACGCCGTTGTACTTGATCTCGCAGTGATCCCCACCGGCGTGGCCCCAGACGGGCACGCTGCGGATGATCTCGAAGCCCTCCGCGTCGGTTGGTACGATGAACTGGGACATCTTGTCGTTCGTCCCGCCTCGCCCGTCCGGCTCTTCGGTACGCGCCATGACCAGCGCCCAGTCCGCACGCACCGCGTTGGAGGTAAACCACTTGTGCCCCGTGATCACCCATTCATCACCGTCACGGACGGCCCGGGTTTGAATGGATCTGGGGTCAGAGCCCGCGTTGTCCGGCTCGGTCATTGAAAAACAGGACTGCGTCTCGCCCCGTACAAGCGGCTCCAGCCACTTCTTCTTCTGCTCCGGCGTCGCGTACTTGACGAGGACCTTCTGGTTGCCGGAATTGGGGGCAACAACACCGAACATTGGAGACGCCATGCCGCTCCAGGCGACGATCTCGTTCATGTACGCATGCGCCAGGAAGCCAAAGTCGTTGCCACCGTACTCCTGCGGCAAGTGCGGCGCCCAGAGGTTACGCTCCTTGATTTCGCCAACAATATCATTATAGAGGGCGGTCGCTTCACTGTCGTCATTCCAGCGCTGGGCCAGAAGGCGCTCATTCGGGATGATGCGCTTGCCCACTACCTCTGCGGTGTCGAGTCGAATCTGGTTGACCTCATCCGCAAGATTCGGAATCGGTTGCACTGTCAAAATGCTCTCGGGATCAAATGCCATGTCGGCCTCCATAGTCGCGGGATAGGTGCGCAGCGCCTGCTGCAAACCTGCTGCGGTC
>CAVOBC010000236.1:0-7464 GCA_963693635.1 Gammaproteobacteria bacterium
ATAAGCGATGCCGCAATGAACGTAGAACTCATCAGCACCTCTGCAGAGTCCATTCCCTTCGACGACGGCACCTTTGACACGGTCGTGTCCACCTGGACCCTGTGTTCGATTCCCGATGTCGAGCGGGCACTTGCCGAGTTGCGCCGGGTCATTCGTCCCGAGGGCAAGTTTCTATACATCGAACACGGGCTAAGTCCGGATGCGAGCGTGCAGCGCTGGCAGCGCCGTATTGAACCCGTCTGGAAGCGGATCGGTGGCGGCTGCCATCTGACGCGAGATGCGCGGACGTTGATAGCCGAGGCGGGTTTTACAGTGAATGAGGGCGAGTCGAGTTACTCGCCCGGACCGCGTTGGGCGGCGTACACCTATCGCGGGGTTGCGCGGCCTGGTTAGTTTCTGTCCCGACGTTGCAGCTACGCAGAGCCTTTGCGAGAGGGTGTCTTTGCCCGATGAGTGAGCCGCCATCTGCCGCAAATTGCACGGCGTTCTTTGGATTGCTGGCTCGCTGCGTTTACCAGGATGGGGTGGCGGAAAGCAGGTCAAAAGTCGTGTGAGAGAAAGTAGAAAGAAGACGTTTCGCTAGTACTTGACGAACCCTTAAGCAGCGGATCGCATCGAGTTTCCGGCTGTGACGTTCGCCTGTGACATTCGCTTGTGACGGGGTTCTCAATAGCTGGCGAAACAATCGGCTGATGATAAAGTGACATCTTCATGAATTCTTGGGTAACCGTTATGCCAACATTTGAACCGCCGGGCCCGGGTTCATGGGAACTTGAGCGCGCACACTTCTCGCGCGCGGCTACCAGTTTTACCGGCGAAATCCTGGCGAGCGGGCTAACCAGGGGAGTGACGATTGGTTGCGAGCAGTACGGCCTGCCGCTGAAATGTCTCCGGGCGGCGATGGTCAACAATTTCTTTTACGCCCAGCAGGTGCCGATTCTGGGAGACGGCACAGGGGACGTTCCCGCCAAGTGGCTGTTCATGATTATGACGCGGGTGCACCCGGAAATGCGCCGGCGCGTTGCAAGCGCGAAACGGGCTTTGGAGCAGAAACTGTGGCGGCGGGATCTCGAACTCTGGGACGCGATGAAGATCGACTCGATCGAACGTAACAGCACGTTGTATGGCGTCGACATGAAAGCCTTGAGTGATGTGGAAATGGACACTCACCTGCGGGCCTGTGCGGTGAATGCTGAAGATATGGTCTACCGCCACCATCGCTTCACGATAGCTTCCATTTTCCCGATGGGAATCTATCTGCATGTCGCGACCGTCCTTGGTGGTCTCAGTGTGCAACAAGCACTGTCGTATCTGCGCGGGTCCACGCCCATTTCGCTGGGAACAGCCCAGGAGGAGTTGCAGGAATTAGCCCGGGCACTCAAGGACCATGGCGTGAGTGCCGACGAGGTCTCGGGCATCGAGCCTTTGCAACTCGTTGATACCCTCGAGGAGCGGCATGTTGATATCGTCAGCGCGTTAACGGCCTATACGAATATCGTTGGTGCGATGCTCGTGGGCGGCTACTGCATCTCGGAGAAAACGCTGATCGAGAGCCCGATACTGCTGCGGGCGCGCATCGCCGATGCCATGGGCGAGCAGCGAGCGCCGGTCGATCCGGCGGCGGCACTTGAACAAGGCCTTGCCGCAGTGGACCCCACAGTTCGGGGCGACTTTGAGGCGTGGTTCAATGAGGTTGTGTTCGTCAATCGCATGCGTGACGAGCGCGGCGTCTACAACGACATGTGGGGATCGGGGATCGCGCGACTGGCGTTTCTGGAAGTCGGCGATCGCCTGGTCACGCGTGGTGTATTGCCAGACCGGGAACTGGCAGTGGATAGCGCGGTTGAGGAATTGCTGGGTTTGTTGGCCGGGAACGCCGCCGCCATTAGCGTTGATGAACTGGTCGCCCGACGTGACTGGCGCTTGACCCAGAGTATTGATGAGATACCGCAGTCGTTGGGTCCGGAGCCGGCACCGCCGCCGCCGATAGAGTGGTTGCCCAAATCATACAGGCTGTCGGTTTCGGCCATGCCGATGGTGTTTGGGAACTTGAATGACGACCCGGATCAGATCGTTCCGCAGGACAGTATCCGTGGCGTTTCGGCGAGCGGCGGCGTGTATGAGGGAACGGCGCGTGTGGTGAAGGACACGTCCGAGTTTGGGCGTCTGCAGCAGGGGGATGTCCTCGTCACACGCAATACATCGGCGGCGTTTAACGTTGTTTTGCCGTTGATTGGTGCGGTGGTGACTGATCGCGGCGGGGCATTGAGTCATGCGGCGATCGTAGCGCGCGAATATGGCATCCCTGGTGTCGTTAGTGCGCGGGTGGCGACCGAGCGGATAGCGGATGGCAGCCGCGTTAGAGTCGATGGCGACACCGGTGAAGTTACCGTGCTGGGGTGAGACAATATGTCGCAACACGCTGCCACCGTCGATCCAGGCAGCCTGTCCATCGAGTTCTTCGACTACTCTCTCGCTACAGTGCCTCTTGTGTTTGTGGACGTGTTCACTTTTGTTGTAGATGGTACGGGTACGGAGTTGGACCCGTTCGACATCTTTCTGGACTTCTACGTTGACCCGTTTAGCCCCTTTCTCGACTTTGAAGGGGCAGGCTTCACGATCTCTTTCGACGTTGGTCATTCCAGCGTTACGCCGGAGCCGTCGATACTCCTGGTCCTGTGGTTAGGTCTGGGCCTGCTGGGGATCCGCCGCAAGACATAGCGCATGCGTTCGCATCGCTGGGCGTATAGGCCCGGCGTCGCTTGTCATCCAACAGAGCGTCGAGGTCCCCTCCCTGGTCCGCTCGATACCGTATGGGCGGCCGTACGCGCTGGAGCCGATGCCGTCGGGTATTTCCGCGAGCACGGCGACAGCGTCATTGCGGACGTCGCGCTGCAAGAGCAGATGAGCGGGCGACGTGGGGCCATTCACAACCCTTCCTCCGAGATCCCTGGTACCGCGTTCCGCTCGGCATCGCGTATGCTGGGCACGGGTAAATGATCACGGAGAACGGCCAGGAAACCATGACAGACAACCAGAACATCATCCTGTTTGACGACGACGGCAACTACCTCAAGGTTGACGGCGGCGTATCTGCGCAGGTGCATGACGATGGCATCTGGTCTGCAGCGGGTAGCGACCTTTGTTCCGCGTCAGCGGCGAGTGTGCTGCACACCGATGCGGCCAACATCCGAATCGGCGAGCGGGTCGGGGTAAAGGTGAAAGGTGAGTACAAGCCGTTCACGGTTCAACTCGGGCCGACCCGCCTGCCATCTGCCCATCTCAGCGAATTGCATGACAGTGGCTTCACGGTGCTCGAGGGGCTGCTCGATGCCGGGGCGGTCGCCCGCCTCAAAGCCGATGCGATTGTCCAATTGCAGGAGCAGGATCCGGACGCCGCCCGCTCGGACGGGCGTCTTGGCATTCGCCACGGACTCGCCTGGAGTACGGACGTCGCCCGCGCGGTCACCAATCCCGTTGCCCTCGGTCTGCTGCGAACCTACCTGGCGATCGATGACATCCACTATTGTCACCCGCCGAGCGTAACGACCATGCGCCCCACCGTTGATCTGCTAGGGTCCTTTCCGCCGGACGGCTGGCACAGCGACTATCCTTACCACCCGGGCATATTCCCGGATGAGCAGTGGCCAGGGGACAGGGTCTATGGCGTTCAATTCAACATCTGCGTCGACGAGTTTCGCGCCGACAATGCGGCTACGCAGTACGCGCCGGGTTCGCACAAGCTTTGCCAATGGCCGCCGGCAGAGTGGAATGAGGGCGGCACCCGGATGGGCGAGGGCGTGCACGAAAACGTCAAGCAAATGCTCGCACCGGCGGGATCGGCGCTGGTCTATGACGCGCGCACCTGGCATCGGGCGTGCGATGAGCTAAACGTCAGCGGCGGAGATCGCGTCGCAATCCTGAATGCGGTCGCACCTGCATGGGTGCTGTCGATGGGCGGCAAGCGGGACGGCGCTGCGGCGTACCTTGCGTCTGACATGCCGGCGAAGCTGAATGATCGGGAGCGCCTCGAACTTGACCGCTTGTGCAACGCCGCTCGCATGCAGCCGCCTGCGGGCGTGCCTCAATTGCAGCGACGCATGGCCGTCGGATTTTCGGATAGATAAATACGCGTGTCGGGTAATTTTACATATTTGCTCGGCGGGATCGATAACCTGGTGCCGCTGTGGCTCAACTTATTGTTTTTACGAGTATTTTAATTTGGCGTGGATCTTGCTGCATAAGACCCAAAGATCTGGAAGTCGGAGGACGCCATGCAGCGTCAGACAGTGTCATCGAAAGCAGTGCGACCAGAGGCCGAGGCGAATGTCAGAGGATCGCGAGTAGTCCTGCAGGAAATCATCATTGCCGTGTGCGTCGCCGTGGTCCTCGTAGCGGCAGCGCCAGCGGGGGCTGCGCCGATCTCCATTGTGGCACCGATGTGATTGACGTCTCGCTCGAGATCGACATCGAGCTGGTTGGTTTCGGACTTGGGGGCGGGTTGTCAGCCTCCGAAGAAGGCGTAAAGGAGATCAAAACTCGACGGTGAACTGATCGTCGAACGCGATCCGGAAGACGGCGGAACAATCGACATCGAGATCATCGGCCTCTCGCTGACTGGTTCGCATGCCGACCTCGGCACGGTAAATCCGACGCTGGCGGGTCCTTCGATCGGCATGATCGACGCCATCGTGCTCGGACCCGGGGATGAACTGTCGTTGGGGACCAGTTTCTTCGACGTCTTTTTCGAGATCGAACTTGAAGACCTGGATCTCGGTCCGCAGTCACTGGTCAACGGTGCGCCTGTCACGATCTTGAATTCGTCGCTAACAGGGCCGTTACCGCTCGCGATGATCGGCAATGAGTGGCTGTTTACGGGTGACAATCTGATCACCGAGCCCGGGATGGCCTGGCTGGAGATCACTGGCAGACTCAGCCGTTTTCTGTTGACGGCTGAAGGCACGGCAGTGCCGGCTCCGGCGCTGCCTCTCCTTGGCAGCCTGGGACTCCTACTGGCGGTCGCCGGACGTTAGCGTCGCCGCCGGTCTTGGTAGGCCATTCGCCCGTTCCAGTGACCCTTCCAGAATCCTGGGGCAGAATCCTGGGCTGGTTTTTGTCTCAGACTCAGCAGTGTGTGAATCCGCTAATCGCCAGCGCCCCACATCGATCGCATCTTCGCGCCCGCGTCGATGCGCACCTGCAGACGGGTTGGCACCGCCTCGGCGTCCTTCTCGGGGAAATGACAGGTCTCAAAGGTGCGGAGCACCTCATCTGTCAGGAACCGACTGCGCGCGCCATACAGATGTTTACCACCGTATTGCCGTTGCTGGGTGATATAAAAGCGCAGCGGCGACATGAGGTGCAGGTCATTTCTGGCGCGTGTCATGGCGACGTACAGCAGGCGCCGCTCCTCGTCGATCATGAGTGGATCATCTGCGGCGAACTCGTTCGGAAAGTTGCCGTCGGTGACGTTCAGCAGAAACACGCGGTCCCATTCCTGGCCCTTGGCCGAGTGCACCGTTGACAGGATCAGGTAGTCCTCGTCGAGGTGTGCATTGCCGGCCTCATCGCTGCTCGCTGCGGGTGGGTCGAGCGTGAGTTCGGTCAGAAAGCGCTCGCGGGTCGTGTACTGACTCGCGAGCGCCTCCAGTTGCTCGATGTCCGCCGCGCGAACATGTGCGTTGCCGTGCAGTCGCTCGATGTGCGGTTCGTACCAGGTGCGCAGACGGGTCATCTGTCCCGCCCACGTTTCAGAGCCCGCGAGGCTCTGATAAAGATCAATGAATGCGGTCCAGTCTTCCTGCGCGGCGGCCGGTGGCACAAAGTTCGTGAGCGCGCCGCGTTTGTCGTCGGCTGCCGTGAGCAGGTTGATGGCGTCGCCGGCGGTAGCGGGTCCGACGCCGGGTAGCAGTTGCAGCGTGCGGAAGCCGGCGACGCGATTGCGTGGGTTGTCCGCGAATCTGAGGAGCGCGAGCACGTCTTTCACGTGGGCAGCTTCCAGAAACTTGAGGCCACCGTATTTGACATACGGGATGTTGCGCCGGGTCAACTCCACCTCGAGTACGTCGCTGTCGTGCGCCCGACGCATTAACACGGCCTGCTCGCGGAGCGCCGTGCCTTCTTCGCGCGCCGCGAGAATCTGTGCGACGACATACTCTGATTGGCCTATGTCATCCTCGACCATCACGTAGCGCGGGCGCTGTTTCGACGCGCGTGAAGAGTGCAGGTCCTTTTGATACTGGCTCTCGCTGTCAGCCATCAGGCGATTGGCGGCATCCAGGATGGGCTGCACAGACCGGTAGTTTTGCTCCAGCTTGACCACGTTCGCATTCGGCGTGAAACGCTCGGGGAACTTCAGAATGTTGTCGACGTTGGCCGCGCGAAACGAATAGATGGATTGGGCGTCGTCGCCCACAACGCATAGCCCGGCGCCGTCCGGCTTCATGGCGAGCAGGATCTCTGCCTGCAGGGTATTGGTGTCCTGGTACTCATCGACCAGCACATGATCGAAGCGCCCACCAATGTCGGCGGCGAGCAGGGGTTCCTGCATCAGTGTGTGCCAATACAGCAGCAGGTCGTCGTAATCGAGCAACTGCTGATCCTGCTTTGCGCGGACGTACGCGGCAAAGAGGCTCGTCAGTTCGGTCTCCCATTCCATACACCAGGGATACGCAGTCTCGAGCGTTTCTTGCAGGGTGCCCTGTGTGTTCACGCAGCGGGAATAGATGCCAAGGCAGGTGTCCTTTCTTGGAAATCGCCGCGCCTTCTTCGCGAGTCCCTGCTCCTGACGCAGCACGTCGATCAGATCGCCGGAGTCGCCCCGGTCGATGACCGAGAATGTGGGATCAAGACCCAACGATTCTGCGTAGTCGCGCAGGATGCGGTTGCCAACTGAGTGGAAGGTGCCGGACCAGGTCAGGCGCGAGGCGGGATTGATGCTGGATCGACGCCCGCATTTGGCGTTGTCGGCGGCCATCGCATCTGCCGTGATTCGTTCAGCGCGTCGGGTCATCTCAAGTGCTGCGCGGCGACTGAAGGTCATGAGGGCAATGCGGTCAGGGTGCACGCCGCCGAGCAGCAGGTTGGCAACCCGGTGCGCCAGTGTGCTGGTCTTGCCTGTGCCTGCCCCGGCGATGATTAGCAGGGGCTGCGGCGCGGTCTTCTCGTCAGCGCGCGCAGCGATGCCGAAGCTGGCGGCGAGTTGCTGCGCGGGGTTGAGTGCCTCTGACGAAGCTGAGATGACGGGGGCGTCCGTCATGCCTGTGGGGTCATGGCTAAGGGGTAATAGCTGTGGGGTCATGGATGTAGGTTACCTGTACGGATAGACAAACTGTAATTTTATACAGTATCGGAGATGGATAGCCAGAACTGGCTTGGACGTGACGGCAGCAAAGTGGGCCGTACGCGGCACTGTGAGATGTGGCTAAACACCGTTGCACTCAAATGCTGATTCTTGCACTGTGG
>CAVOBC010000237.1:0-7461 GCA_963693635.1 Gammaproteobacteria bacterium
TTGGCGCAGGCGTCGCTTGTCTCCGTTCCTTTGGGTAACGCCTCGGCCGTCGAAGTACTCAAGGATCTCAATTGCGAGATTACGGCCGATGCCGGTTACGTCACGGTACTCCCGTGCTGTGAATTCGCCGTCCGGCGCCTGTGCGGCAGTCGCGTCGAGCTGGCGACGAAGCTCTTCGAGTGCACCCGGCAAAAAGAACCGATTCTTCACCGGCCGGATGACGAGGCCGTGGCGGATCAGCCCCGCAATGGATTTGTCGAGTGATTTGGGGTTCTCAGCAAGTTGCCGCGCGATGTCGTGCACGACGGGCGGCTTCGTCCCTCCGGCTTCAAGGATCGGCTGCAGGCGGTCCCAGAGCTTTTGCTCGGTCGCCGAAAGCGTCGTGGCGTGTTGCGGCAAACGTACCTGGCTGCCTGCGAGAACGACCTTCTTGTCGAGGATGAGGCCCGTCAGGATGGCCTGAAAGAGGGGTGCGCGGATGCGGCAGTGGCGTTGCACGGCACCGGGAGCGCTGCCCGTCGCGCCTGGATTTTGCTCGTGCAGTTCATCGATACCGCGGGTCACGGCGTCGCGCAACGTCTGCCATCGCGTGGGGGCAAAGGCCCAGTCATCGCCGTCAACGACTGGCACCTGGGCGTCGTCCGGTTGTGGCAAGTCACCCGGCGCCTGGTTGAAGCACGGATGCAGCTGGCGCAGATTGATACCGTTTGCAGCGGCGTGAGCGAGGGCGCTCATCTGTGTCGCGTTGGGCACGTGCTTGATCTCGCTCAGGATCTCTAGCCGCGCGATTCGTTCCTCTCGTTCGCGGCCCCGCTGTGGCGAGAGGGGATCGAGTACGAAACCACCGCCCAGCGTTCGCGCGGCGGCCTGGTCTCGAATGATGATCCGGTCGCCATGGCAGACGTTGAGTGGTTCGTCGCACACGATCTGCACGAGTCCGGACGCGCCGGGCGCGATCTCGCGGCTACCCAGGACCGCAACCCGCGCAAGTCGATGGCTTGCTGCGCTATGAATATGCACCGGCGTCCAGTGCCGCAGTGCCCGGCTTTCGGTGGCAAGTACACGCACCTTTGCATCGACGCGGCTTGAGAGAGGCAGATCCGGCAATGCCGACAACCAGTCGCCGCGGTGTACGACGTCGCGGCTGATGCCAGCACCGCCGAGGTTGATGGCGCACCGGTCGCCGGGTTGGCCGTGCGTGGCCTCGGCGTTTTGACGGTGGATGCCGCGCACCCGCACAGGTGTTCTGTGGGGGTGAAGTGTGAGGTCGTCGCCTTCGTGCACATGGCCGTCGAAGACGGTGCCCGTGACCACGAGTCCAGCACCCTTAACGCTGAAGCTACGATCGATCGCCAGCCTGAAGCTGCCGGCGGCGGGTCTGTCGCTGGTGTCGCGGGCGACACTCGCAAGGTGCTGCGACAATGCCTCGATACCCTCACCGGTGATTGCGCTTACAGGGAAGACAGGGATGCCGGACAGTGATGTGGATGCAAGGAGGGCAGTGAGATCATTGGTCACTTCGTCAATTCGATCCGCGCTCGCGCGGTCGGTTTTGGTGAGGGCGACGCAGCCGCGCGCGAAGCCGAGCAGGTCCAGAATGGCAAGGTGTTCACGGGTTTGTGGCATCACCCCATCGTCAGCGGCGATCACCAGCAGAGCAAAGTCGATCCCGGTGACGCCAGCGAGCATGTTGTTGATGAAGCGGATATGACCGGGAACATCAACAAAGCCGAGGCTGGTGCCGTCAGCGAGGCGCTGGTAGGCGAAACCGAGGTCGATGGTGAGCCCCCGTTGCTTCTCTTCGGCCCAGCGGTCCGGGTCAGTCCCGGTCAGCGTTTTGACGAGCAGGCTCTTGCCGTGATCGACGTGTCCGGCGGTCGCCACAATCATGGGGGCGGCGTCAGTTGTTGGAGCTGGTCCACGAAGTCGTCCACGTGTTCCAGACAGCGTATGTCGAACAGCAGGCAGCCGTCGTGCATCCGTCCGATGACCGGCCGTGGCAGCGCTCGAAATGCGGTGGCCAGACGGCGGAGTTGTTCATCGCCGCCTGGCGCGCTGATCGAAATGGCATGGCTTGGTAGCAAGTCGAGCGGCATTGAGCCGCTGCCGATCTGGCTGGCGGCGTCGATAATTTGCGCCGTCGCACCGGGTATCACCAATTCGAGGGCATTGAGAATGCCAGGCAAGACGGCCTCTGCGGTCTTGAAGATGTCCGTGGGCGTGCGACTCAGGAGACGCAGCGAAGGGAGGGTATCTCCAAGGCTGTCCGGATCGCGATACAGCGTGAGCACCTCGGCGAGAGCCGCCATCGTGACTTTGTCGATCCGCAGGGCCCGTTTGAGAGGATTGAGCTTTATGGCCGCGATGAGATCCGTGCGGCCAACGATCAAGCCCGCCTGTGGGCCGCCCAGAAGCTTGTCCCCTGAAAATGTGACTACATCAGCGCCATCGGCGATGGCCTGGTTCACCGTCGGCTCATCTGGCAGGCCGTACGGCGCGAGATCGATGAGCGTACCGCTGCCGAGGTCGGTCACCATCGGCAGATCGTGTGCATGTGCGAGCGTGGCAACGTCGGCGGTGGAGGCCGCGTGGGTGAAGCCCTGAATCTCGTAGTTGCTGGTGTGGACCTTCATGAGAAGGGCGGTGTTGCCGGTTATCGCTTCTTCGTAGTCTTTGAGATGGGTCCGATTGGTGCTGCCGACCTCCACGAGTTGGCAGCCCGACCGGCTCATCACCTCGGGGATTCGAAACGAGCCGCCGATTTCGACCAACTCGCCGCGCGACACGGGCACTTCTTTGCCAAGGCCCATTGTGTTCAATGTCAGCAATACCGCCGCTGCGTTGTTGTTGACGACGGTTGCGGCCTCGGCGCCGGTCAACTCGCGCAGCAAGTCCTCGATGTGGCTGTCCCGGTCGCCGCGGTTGCCGCTCATCACCTCGTATTCCAGGTTAGATGGTTGGGTGGCAATGGCCAGCATCGCCTGCGCGGCGGAGTCGGGCAGGAGTGCGCGACCGAGATTGGTGTGCAAAACCGTGCCGGTGAGGTTGTACACCGGGACCAGTGTCCGCTTGTTGTGACGATCGAGGTCGGTGCGAACCGCGTCGGCGATTTCCGTCGCGGCGGGAATGTGGGCAGACCCGTCGGATATAGGGTTGGCGCGAACCACGTCGCGGATCTGGGCGAGGGTCTGGCGCAACTGTGCGGTCGTCTGGGTGCGGCCGTAACGCTTAAGCACCGGCGCAAAAGCAGGGTCATTAAGCAACCGGTCGACAGATGGGAGTGTTGCTAGCGGATTACCGGTGCCCGCTACCATTAATCGAGGCCAGCCTTCCTGACAGCGTCCTGTAGCGGCGCCATCTGACGAATCCAGGGATCAACCTTCGGGGTCTTGGTTCTGCTCCACTCGACGCTTGCCGTTTCCGCTTCTTCCCGGGTGGGATAGATGCCGAGCAGAAGAACATACGAGTTGCTGCCAGCTGTCCTGATCCGGGCGTAGAGAGGCTCCGGCAGCCCGTTTCGTTGTGCGTACTCAACGACGCCGCGTTGGTCCTGGAGTGCGATCAGCTGCACGGTGAAGTACTCCGGAGGTTGCCGCAAGACGGTCGCGTCCCCGGGGCCGCCGGACCCATCAGTCTGTGGGGGGGCCGCCGAGGCGCCCCGTGCCGATTGCGCCGAAGCAGCGGTTGCCGCAGAGGACGGTGCCGAGCGTGAGGTGGATGGGGGAGGCGCGTCCGCGCTACTTACGGATGGTGAGGATGGTGAAGAAGGTGAAGAAGAAGCGATCGTGGCAGGAGAAACTGGCGGTGGGACTGTAGAGGCCGGCGCCGGTGTTACCGTTCGGGAACTTGATGCCGGCGGTGGGCGCGGTCCCACCTTCGCGATGCGTGCGTCTTCGCGGTCGTCCTGGCAGTGCCACTCGTGAGTCTGCGGGTCGCCGTAGCAGTACCAGTAGCCGTCGGTCGTCGGGGCGGCGGGTCTTTCGGTAACTTCCGTAGTCGTCTCGGCGGGGCGCATCCAGGTGCAACCTGTCGTCATCGCGGTTAGGAGGGCCGCGCACAGCCAGCCCCTGATGACGAAAGGGCGCAATCTCAAGGTTTGGTGGGGATTCACGCGGGTTTGCTTAGTCCTGGTTGGTCTGTACTTACCATGCATGCTGACTGAGCGGTGGTCGCTCGAGTCAGTGCTGCGACCCGGCGCATGGTTTTGTGTCTTAAAAAGGTGTTTGGCGGGTCGTTATCGGGTGTCGATGTAGCCGATTGGAACCGGGATTTGCATCAGTGCGGATCTGCGGCAGCATTCAATCATAGATTCACGGTGCGGTGTAGCCGTCGAGCACCTGTTCCCGGTGAGGAAAGAGCCCGAAGAGGCCGCCGGTGTGAATGAAAACGACGTCGCTCGTATCCTGGAACCGACCCTCGCCCATTTCCGTCAGCATCGCGTCGAAGGCCTTGCCGGTATAGACGGGGTCGAAGATGACCCCCTCGGTGCGTGCGACCCGGCGAATCGTTGCCATCACCTCTGGTCCGGCGTGGCCGTAGCCTGGGCCGACGTAGCCGTCAATCACATCAACGTCAGGCTCATCAGGGATGGGCAAGTCCGGGTACGCCGCACGGACACCCAAGAGGTCTTCTGTGACTTTTCGCTCGAAATAGGCGGCATTGTCGCTGACATTGAATGCCTGGATGCGAGCCGTCAGTCCGTGCAGGTATTGGCCGAGCAACAAGCCGCCGAGGGTGCCGCCGGAGCCAGTCGCAGAAAGGATGTAGCCGGGTTCGATGTCATTCCGGGCGAAATCCTGCTGCAGTTCTTCCGCGGCGGCGGCGTAACCCCAGAGCCCGATCGGGTCGCTCGCGCCGACCGGAATCCAGTAACAGGTGTCGCCGGCCTCCTCGTGTTCAGTACGCACTCGTTCGACCAGTGCCGGCAAGTCTCGCCACTCATCGAGGCTGAGGAAGGTGACTTTTGCGCCAAGCAGGTGATCCAGGAGCAGATTGCCGTCGGCAACCGCCGGTTTGCTGCCACGGAGCAGCAGATGGCACTTCAGTCCCAGACGTGCAGCGACCGTCGCAGTGGCGCGGCAGTGATTGGATTGTATGCCGCCGCAGGTGACCAGCACGGTTGCGTTTTCGGACAGCGCCTGGCCAACCGTGAATTCAAGCTTGCGCAGCTTATTGCCGCTCGCCTGTGTGTCGGTGGTGTCGTCGCGCTTCAGCCAGATCGTCGGCCCGCCCAGTTCAGCCGACAGACGTGTCAGGGGATGAAATGGCGTGGGTAGCCGCGCGAGTGGGATTCTGGGTGGTGGCAACGGATACACTTTGGCAATCGATGGGTGCGCGAGTGTACCAGACCGTCCCACAGAGGCGTCTTGTCAGCAGGCCGGGAGCGGGGCTGTTCAAGGCGTCGATAGATGTTCAGACGATCAACTGTTCAGATGTAGAGGTCGAGCAGCGTTCCGCTGGTCGATCGAAAGCGGTCTGTGGGATACAAGCCCACGGGAGCACAGGTCCCCGGCGTTTGCAGCCCAGGACCGCCGCCCGTCTCTTCGAGCCGTTTCCTGCGGGGGCGCGATCTCGCGCAGGGTTGTCCGGCCTGGAAGTGGCATACCTTGCCGGCGGGCGCGATGGGATGTAAATGCGGTGTGGGTGCTGCTAATCATGCGTCGATGTTAAGGCGTCGAACTCGGTCAAGGTGTGAGGAACGCGTGGTAGTTTGTAATGCGCTTGTAAGGGACTGGTCAATTTGGGAAATCCGCGAACCTGCAAAGAAGGACGGCGTGTTGTCTGACAAGGGACTGTGCCTGATGGTGCCGCCTGCGTGGCGCGAGCACTTGTCGACCGCGGCCATTGTCGTGATCGCATTGCTCGCTGGCTGCAGCGACGTGCGACACGCGCGGGAGTTGCGGGAGGTGACCGGGCGGACAATGGGGACAACCTATTCCGTCAAGTATATCGACGCGGACGGACGGGGCCCGGCGGAGGCAGGCGTGAAGGATCTGATTGACACCCGGTTGCACGCTATCAACGGGCTGATGTCGACCTATGAGGCGGACTCTGAAATCTCCCGGTTCAATGCCGCGCAACCCGGTCGCTGGTTCCCGCTGTCGGTCGAGACGTTAGCGGTGCTTGAGCTTTCGCATGAGATTAGTGCACTTTCCGGTGGCAGTTTCGACGTGACGGTGGGACCGCTTGTCGAGCTGTGGGGATTCGGCGCGACGGCGAGTTCGCGGACCGTACCGGATGCCGATCAACTCGCAGCAGCGAGGGCGGTCGTTGGTCATGATCGGGTGACGCTGGAGGGGGGCGCCGTGCGCACAGAGGCGGGGTTACGCCTTGATTTCTCTTCCATCGCCAAGGGCTATGCCGTCGATGAACTTGCGTCGCTGATGCGGGAGCAGGGCTCTCGCGACCATCTCGTCGAGATCGGTGGGGAGATGTTTGCAGCGGGTCTCAATGGCGACGGAGTGCCGTGGCGAATCGCGATTGAGACGCCTGAGGCCCTGGCGCGCCGGCCTTATGTGGTGATGGCGATCAGTGATGCCGCGGTTGCCACCTCCGGCGATTATCGCAACTACTTCGAACAGGACGGAAGGCGGTATTCACACACAATCGATCCGGTGACCGGGATGCCAGTTAGTCACGACGTCGCATCAGTGACCGTCGTCGAGGGATCGTCCGCTCGTGCCGATGCGCTGGCAACGGCCCTCAACGTCATGGGGCCCGAAGCCGGCATGATGCTTGCGCGCGAGCATGACCTTGCGGTCTTGTTTATAATCAAGACCGACGACGGATTCAGCGACCGGTACTCGCCTGCGATGGAGCAATATTTTGCTATGCCGTTGTCTGAACGCAACGCATCACAGTCCTCTAAAGCAAAGGAAGTGGCTCCATGACCACATTTATTCTTACGTTTCTGCTTCTCTGCGCGATGGTTGCTGCCATGGCGATTGGTGTGATGCGGGGTCGTGCCCCGATTGCCGGTACGTGCGGTGGCTTGAACAACATGGACGCGGACGGCACCTGCGAAATCTGCGGAGGCAAGCCAGCGGCGTGCGAGAAACGCGCTCCCTAGGTTACTCCAACTTTTCCAATACGACCCCGAACAGGATCTGCCAATCGGCTTTGCCGCGGCCGCGCGAAGTCACCCTGGCGCTGCCGTTACACGGCCCGTCCGCTCGCCGGTTATCCTGATTCTTGCGCCAATCTGTCAGCGCCCAGGTTCCGCCGCCGTTTTGTCGAGAGCGACGCAAGACGAGGCGGTCCCTCCGCCGGCTCCGGGCATCCATCACGGTAAATGTATCTTCTTAAGAGTCGTCCCTAATACAGTGAAATATATATATAAAGTTGACTATGAATGCTTGTATAAGAGCAACAAGACTAAGGGTAAGTCCAAGGGGAACTCCGAGAGTAAGTGCGGCGTTCTTGTTCTGCCACGATCGATCGTCCGGGGCGTGGGGGCGCTGG
>CAVOBC010000238.1:0-7460 GCA_963693635.1 Gammaproteobacteria bacterium
CTCGTGCAGAATCAATAGCCGCTCATCCGCGCGAAGCCGCGCGCAATTCGTCAGCAAATTCCGCGCACCGTCAATTGCCGCATTAGAGATTGAAGACCTCAACATTCACACCGCGTTGTCCCGGTACGCAAATGCCCGATCAAACCGTCCATCAAGATAGTCGCCACAGGTGATCGGCTCCGGGCCATCGGCGGCCGGGAAGAGAGCGCGGGGGTCGATACTCGTCTCGGGATTAGGGTCAAACGCAAGCACCAGGGACAGGCGATCTTCGCTCATCGGACTCATGACCCGGTGCGAGGCCGAGCGGAACGTGCCGTTGGTCCACCGGGCAAGCAGGTCGCCTACATTTACAATCAGCGTGTCATCGATGTATGGCGCGTCTATCCACTCACCATCGGTATTCTCTATCTGCAGGCCACCCACGTGGTCCTGACAAAGAACCGTCAGCACACCGAAGTCAGTATGGGGACCAACGCCGAAGTGGTGGACGTCGGTGCGCGCTGGCTGCGCAGGGTAGTAGACGTACGACGCGCGACTGAGCGGCCGATCGCTGCTTTGCAGAAAGAAGCCGGGGTCTTGCCCGAGTGATGTGGCAAAGCCCCCCAGCAGAACTCGCGCAAGCTGCTGCGCAGCGTCGAACCATGCATCGGCGGCACGTCGAAACTCGTCGAAATCCTTCACCGGCCAAAGATTAGGTCCACTCAGGGAATGGTCGCCCGCCCATCCCTGGCCGTCACTGCCCCAGATGAAACTCTCCTTGCGGTCTGCCGCCGCATCATCCGCCATGCGGGCCCCACCCTGCGGCAACCAACCCCGGTGATGACGAGATACGAGAATCCGGGACTTTTCTGCATCGGCCAACTCAAAGAAAGTCCGTGCACTCGATCTTGCATCGTCGATTATGGTGCTCGCGATGCCGTGGCCGGATATATAGATGAATCCCGGATTCTGGCTGGCATCGCGCAGTGCCGCCGCTGTTTGCCGGCAATGCTCGCCACGGATCAGCGGCCCAACGTCGATCACCGGGATCGCAGTATCGGCACCTGGCGAGTCACGGCTCACTCATGGCTCCCGCGGTCGACCGACGACTCACCCGCGTAGTAACCCACCACGTCGTTGTCCGTCGTCACGCCAAGCCCGTTCAGGCTGCGATTGACATAATTGAAGTAGCAGATGATCTGGTTCACCTCAAGAATCTCACCGTCATCGAAACCGGCCGCACGCATCGCCTCCACATCGGCCCTGACCATCGTGCCGGGCGCAAGCGTGAGCTTTTCTGCGTAGTCAAACAGCGTTCGCTCGCGCTCGTCAAAGGCGTCGCCAGGCCGGCGCGCCTGCAACGCCTCGCCAATTTGATCGGCTCTTGACTCGTCGCCGATCAGGTGGCGGGCGTTAGCCCAGTGATTGGCGAGTGAATAATCGCACGCGTTCAGAATGGACACCCAGGACGCCACACACTCCTGCAGCCATGGCGGCAATGTGTTTGCGTCATCGTGCAGGGCGGCCCGGTAGAGAACGAGATGCCCGCGCATGCTGGCCGGACGGAGCGAATGCACGCGCATCACATTGTCGACCGTGCCGTGTGGTGTTTGTGCCAGTTCCAGCACTTGACGGAGTTCGTCACTCGCGTCAGTTTCTTTAACAGTGTCAATCCACGCAGCCATCGTTGCTCCGGATTTGTAGAGGCTAATACCGTCTCGCCGAATTTCTTCGCTCAGCCGATCGCCTGCCCCTGGGCATTGCGGGTAGGCTCGCCAAGAAGCGCAATGTGATGTAGCGCACGCGGGCCCACTTCGCCATAGTCGGCAACCGCATAGTGGTTCGTGATCCGGTTGTCGTAGATGCAAACATCGCCCGGGTCGTTCCACCGGAACCGCACCTGATACTCCGGCCGCTCGGCCATGCGACCCAGCAACGCCATGAGTTGTCGGCTCTCTTCGGGCGAGACGTCATTGATGTGATGCGTGAACCCCTGGTTGGTATAGATAGAGAGTTCTCCCGTCACCGGGTGCTGCCGCACAACGGGTTGCAGAGACGGCGGATAGTCTCGTTTGAGGACTTCCACATGCTGGGCGAATGATGGATCGCCATCCGCCTGCAAACGCCGCTCCGCTTCTGCCTCCCAGATCGGAAACACGTGCCGCCAGTCCATCGTTTGCGTGAGGCCCTGCGCCCACGCCTGCAGTTCAGGCGCGAGGCCACGATAGGCAGCACCCATGTCCGCAAAGATCGTGTCCCCGCCAACCTTCGGCAGAACAAGCGCGTTCAGCACGACGGCGGACGGTGGCTGATGAAAGAAGCCATCATCGAAGTGAAAGCCATTGGCGCCGTTGGACACGGCATCCTGCGCCATCGCCGCAGCGCCAAAGGTACCGGGTCGGTACGGCTTCAGCGGCAGTGGCGCCGGCCCGCCCCGAGTTGTGCCCTGATCCAGCGTTTCCTTGTGGGTCCTGCGAGGCCGTTTGTTCGCGGCAAAGGGCTCGAAATTCTCGACGTCCTCCGAGTCCCGCAGCAGGTATTGTTTGCCGCCGCCGGTCACCGCGCTGGTCGGCCAGACATGCGGGGACCCGCGCTGCCAGGGCAGAAACGGATGCACGGACAGTCCTTCGGAATTGTTCGACTTTTTCTGCTCGGTGTCCGGCGTGATGCCCCAGTGCCGGGACAGTTGCTGGCAGAACCGCGTGTGTTGATCAACGTCCATGCGCCACGCGCCGCCGCTGCGGATCATTAGCACTTTGTATCGCAAGAGCGCACTCGTCACGGCTTCAAGGTTGCTCGTCGTGACCTCGCCCGCCAGATTCAAGCCTAGGACATTCGCCCCGATGAGGGGGGTCTGCGGCACGACGCTGATGCCACCCGGCAATTCAACGCGTCCAGCCGACGCGGCCAATGCGTCCCAATCAGTACTCAAGAGCGAGCCTTTGTCGGCTGTTCCCACCCCTCCACTTGTCGCCATGGTCTTGCGCTCTCCTTTTGAAGCCAGATTTGTTGGCGCTTCTATCCTGTCGTGGACCAGCATATCACCGGGCGAGAGTAGACCTGATTACCGTCCTCGGACGCCCGTGGTAGGATCGGAGCCTTCTTTGTTGGTCGACAGTCGCCGCTACTATGGATCTACCCGCCGCACGCAAGTTCGTCAGACCTCACGCCAACGAAGACTGGTTGGCAATTGCCGCGCGAGCCCTGCCCACCGACGACCCGGACGAAGCGGTCGCGCAACTGCAGAGCTGGAACTTCCACATTTTCATGCGCGCTGCGGGTGCCAACGGGCACTCCATCCTGCCCAGCGACATCATTTTCATCGAGCCGCCGAAGCCGGATTGAACATGGCAGCAAGCATCACCCACATTCGGCTTGCGGCCGCCCACGAGGGCACGGCTGAACTGATCGTGACGGTCGGCTTCGACGGCGGCGGCAAGTCCGACGTGCCGCTCGACCGATTCGCCAGCGAGGCACTGCTCAGCGATTGCAACGCCAGCGGACCAGACGAACTGATCGGCCAATCATGGCAACGCGTGCGCGATGCACTCACCGTGAGTTTCAATCGATACGCCTGACAGCCTTTGTTTCTGACATCTTGTTTCTGACAGCTTGTTTCCGACAGCTTGTTTCCGACAGCTTGTTTCCGACAGCCTTGTGCTAACACCCTTTGTTTCTGATACACGATCTGTCGCTGACCGCAAAAGCACAGACCTCACACTCCTCATAGACCCGCCGGAGAAACCGCATGATTGACCTCATTATCAAGAACGGACGGATTGTCGATGGTTCGGGATTGGCCGCCTACGTTGGCGACATTGCGATCGAGAATGGTCGCATCTGCAAACTGGGCAAAGTCACCGCAGAAGCGGCGCACACCGTCGATGCTGCAGGCAAAGTGGTCGCACCCGGTTTCATCGACCCCCACACGCATTTCGACGCGCAGTTGCTGTGGGACGGCGCTTGCAAGCCAGCACTCGAACACGGGGTGACCACCGTCGTGCCCGGCAACTGCTCCCTGTCGCTCGCGCCGCTCAAGGCGGAACATCGCACCAAGCTCGTGGGCATGTTCAATCAGATTGAGGAGATGCCACTCAAAGCCTTCGCCGAAGGTGTGACCTGGGACTGGCAGACGTTTCCCGAATTTGTCGAGCGTATTAGCCGCGATCTGACGATCAACGTTGCACCTCTTGTGGGCCACAGCGTGCTGCGCTTGTGGGTGATGGGTGACGCCGCCATGGAGCGAACCGCGACCGCGGACGAAATCTCCGCAATGCAGGCGTTGTTGCGAGAATGCCTGGACGCTGGCGCGGTTGGCATGTCCACCAGTTTTATCGATTCGGACGAGACCCTGAAGCCGGTTCCCAGTCGCTATGCCGATGCCGACGAACTCGATGCCCTGGCAGCGGTCCTGGGTGAATACGGACGCATGCTGCAAATCGTGCACGAGTTTTACAACGCGGACGTCACGGTTGCGCGCATCGATGAACTGGCCCGGTTGTCGCTCGAACATGGCATTCCGACGACGCTGTCGCCGCTCTTTGTCAACGCGGGCGACACCGGCGAGGTCGACAAGGTAATGACCCGTGTGCGCCAACAAACAGACAATGGCGCTCGGGTGTGGCCACAGGTGCAGACGAGACCCATCGACATCAGCTTTTGTCTGGATGTTCCAAGCCTCATCTTCATGTCCATGCGCAAGTGGTACGCGATCATGCGTTTCGGCAGCCATGAGGACATCCTCGCGGCGCTCAACGATCCCGATCAGCGCGCGGAACTGGTGGCCGAAAGTAGCGCACGCGAAAATATGTGGCAACGATTGGTCTTACGGCAGGTCCAGACTGAGGCGAATCAGCCATTGGTTGGCATGAAACTGAGCGATATCGCGGCGCTTCGGAACACAGACATCGTTGAAACGATGATCGATCTGTCGCTGGAAGAGGACCTGCAGGCACATTTTCTGCTCGGTGACATGGGCCACAACGACAATCAAAAGGTGGGTTCACTGCTCGCAGACCCATCCGTGCACATCGGTGCCAGCGACGGCGGTGCACACATCCTGTCGTTTGCGACCTATGGCGACACGGGGTATCTGTTCAGCAAGTATGTCCGCGACCAGGCGTCCATGACCCTTGAGGCCGCGGTCAAGAAAATCACCTACGACACGGCAAACATCTGGGGGCTGCCGGAGCGCGGATTGCTCAAGGAAGGCTACATTGCCGATATCACGATCTTCGACCCCGAAACACTGGACCGGGGCGAAGAACGATACGTGCAGGACGTCCCTGGCGACGGCAGCCGCTACGTCCGGGACGCAATCGGCGTGGACACGGTCGTCGTCGGCGGGGAAGTTGCCTACACGGCTGCCGCCGGTTATACCGAATCAAGGATGGGACGGGTTCTGCCCGGGCCAGACTAGTAGATTGGTTAAGTTAGGTTATTTCTTGTCCCAGGAATTGTCATCCGGACGATTCCTGGGAGTCGGGTTGCCGGTCTCCGACAGACCTGTGCACCCCTGATCATCCGATCGCCGAGGTTGTCCCGTCGGCCAGCAGATCGTCAGCGCCCCAGCCTTGACCCAGCCGAGCGTGTCACTCAACCGGCAGCCCAAAATCTGGCGCGCCGTCAGCCAGACGATCAGAAGGAGCCATACCCATGAGGATTATCGACGTCGACGCACATTTCCATGAACCCGTGGATTGGTTGCAACGCACAGACCCCGCCATTGCGGAACAACTGGGACCGCCCGCCCGTTTCATGGAGATCGCAGGACGGTTGTTTGGCGGCTTCCCATCCGCCTTCGCAACGTTGCCCCAACATCAGCAACCGCGTGACGTCTGGGATAACGTGCTGCCGGGCTTTGTGGACCACCTGCAGATGACGGAGGATCGCGAACCGACAACCCACGACGACCCCGAAAAGGCCGTATTCTTCGAGGCCAACGCCCGCATTGGCTTTTGTGACGAGCGTGGCATCAATGCGCAGTTCCTCAACCCTTCCTTTCTGGTCAACCCAATCGTTCAGGCCGCTGGCCTGCACAAAGGTGAGCTGATCAATCCCATCCGCGGCGCATGGAACACCTGGGCCAGCAACCAGGTGCAGAGTCACCCCACGCGGTTGCTGCCGGTCACCCAGATCGATCTTAATGACGTCGACTGGTCACTCGGCGAGATGACGCGCATGCGCGAAGCCGGCAGCCGCGCATTTGCCATCCCGGAATCACCGGTCGGCGGCCGCGGCACGACACTCGCGCGATCGATCACGCACCCGGACTTCGAACCCATCTGGTCCGCTGCAGAAGATCTTGGTATGGCTGCGTTTGCGCATGTTGGATTTGCCCGCGAACGCATCAACCCCGGCTGGGCCAACAATGGCGCAGACAACGTGCGCACCTTCACGACGCTGCAAAGTATCGTCGCCTCAGCCGCCGGTACACAGTTGATGCTGTCGGCGATGGTCTTCGACGGGCTGTTCGAGCGGCATCCGCGCCTCACCGTCGTCGTTGAGGAGGTTGGCATCGACTGGCTGCCGCCCCTTGTCGCCGCGCTTGAAGCGACGATCGGGCGACGACCGACACACATTCAGGATGGCGAGTTTCGGCCCGCCAATCTGGTGCCGGGTGACAGCTACACCCTGCCACTAACACCGCTTGAGTACCTCAGGCGTCAGGTGCGCGTCACTCCCTTGCCAAACTCACAGCCCATCGATGCCGTGATCCAGCAGGTGCCGCCGGAACTCCTGTGCTTCTCAAGCGACTTCCCGCACGTTGAAGGCTCGGCTGATCCCGTTGCCGTGTTTGAACACCAATTGGAAGGCCAGCCGGATACCGTGCGGGACGCATTCTTCGGCGGCGTCGGTGATCTCATCGGCCTCTGAGATGTTGGGGCGACTTGACCCCCCGTACACCGGCAGATAACGGAGCACTAGGATGCCGAAACTCATCGCATTCGTCACCGCGAAAGAGGGCATGAGCCGGGATGCGTTCATTGAGTACTACGAGACTAATCATGTGCCGTTAGTCCGCCGACTGCTGCCAACGGTGGGCGAGTACCGCCGCAGCTACGTCGCGCCTGACCTGATTCCCGGGGCGATGGCTGTCGACTACGATTGCGTGACCGAACTGGGCTTCGACGACCAGGCGGCGCTCGATGCGTTCCTCACAACGATCGACGAGCCCGAGATTCGAGCGCTGATTCGGGCAGACGAGGCGAACTTCATTGAGCGCTCAAAGACCCGGACCATCGGCACTGAACAGCGCGAGTGAGCAAGGGCTTCGCGGTTGATCTCGATCTAATTGAGCTTCTGCGCCAACACGCTTGAAGCGCGCTGTCAGGTCCGCGTCCCCACACGCCAACAGTTCATCCAGGAAGCGGTGAAAACGCTGGGCCCCGCCTTCGTTGCGACCAAACATGACTTCAAAGTCCGACCGGAGTATCATGTTACTATGATATCGTATCCCGGTCGCGTAGTCTTCTTCTCGC
>CAVOBC010000239.1:0-7455 GCA_963693635.1 Gammaproteobacteria bacterium
GAGTGGCACGTGGCGCGTTGTCGCAGGTGGAAGCCGTCCGCGCGTGCGGCGTAGCGAACGCCACAAACTTCGCATTGGTGTCGTCCGGGTTGCAGAAAAGGCTCTCGAGGTCTTCTTCAACGACTATCCAGGAACTGCCGCACGACGTCAGAGCCAGGCAGTAAGAATCGCTTCTACATCCGACCGACCGCCTTCTTCGAAGGTGAAGTCGTCAATACAGCCCACAAGACTCGTCCGTCCAACGGTTTGGGTAATCAGCGGTCGGCCGTAGCGGTCCGGGCATCGGGCTCTGAGCCAACGGGTGACAAGGTGGTTTGCCCGACGGCCTTTGCATCGATACACTCGCGCCCTCTCTATTGAGGTCACGCGCAGTACCATCGGGCGTGTCATAAAGAATGTCAGACGGGCGTGTCATAAAGAATGTCAGAAGGAAGAATGAATGAGTAATGCCCATTTTGATGTCGTTGTTGTCGGCAGCGGGTTTTCCGGATTGCTGTGCACGATCTATCTGAAGGAGGCCGGCGTCGAGAATGTCCGCATCTTCGAGATGTCGGAGTCTGTCGGCGGGGTGTGGAGCAAGAACGGCGTTGGTTCGTACCCGGGTGCCGCGTGTGATGTGCCGGCCTACACCTACCTACCGTTTCTTGATCGCACCGGCTTCATTCCCTCCAAAAAATACGTGAGCCAGCACGAGATCGCTGACTACGCAGAACTGCTCACCGATTACGGCGACATTCGTGACAAGCTCAGTTTCTCGCGCAAGGTCACCAGCGTTGAGTACCTGGGTGACGGTGCGGCCACCTGGCAGGTTACGACCGAGGACCCGAGTACAGGCGAGGTTGCTGAGGTGGTGACCTGTCAGCACGTGGTAGCGGCCAACGGTCCGTTGTCGACCCCGCGGATGCCGGAACTGCCGGGCATGGAAACGTTCAAGGGCCAGTCGTTCCACACGGCAAAATGGGATAGAAGCGCTCAGCTCAAGGGCAAACGGGTCGGCGTGATCGGCACGGGTGCTTCTTCCGGGCAGGTCATCACGAACATCGTCGATGAGGTCGAGCACCTTACGGTGTTCCAGCGCACGCCCACCTGGGTGCTGCCGCGAGACGATGAGCCAACGCCGAAGGACATCCGCGACAAGTTCGAAGCCGGCGGCTACGGCGAGAAGCTGCGCTTTATTGACTGGAAGGAAGAATTTCCGCCCGATCCGGATGTGCTGTTCACGTTCGATGATCTGCATGACGAGCAACGCAACGGCAAGATCTGCGACGGGATCGCCGCGCGCATCAAGCAGGAAGTGCAGGATCCGGAGCTTGCGGCGACGTTGACGCCGGACTACCCGTTTTTCTGCAAACGGGTACTCTTCATCGACGACTATTACTCGACCTTTAACAAGCCGAACGTGAAGCTCGTCAACGATCCCGGTGGCGTGGTGTCAGTCAACGCAACGGGTGTGACCACGGCGGAGGGTGACAGTTATGAGTTTGATGTGCTCATCTATGCCACCGGCTTTGATATCAACTTCATCCCATTCCCGGTCACCGGCAAGGGTGGTGTTTCCCTCGCCGAGAAGTTTGGCGCCAACGAGACGAATCGGTTTCAGATGACCCGCCCGCACTCGCTGTGGGGCATTCATGTGGATGACATGCCGAACTTTTACATGATGATCGGCCCGCAGAGCCTGAATCCGGTCACCAATGTCACGCTGCTCTGTGAACAGCAGTCGCAGTATCTGTCGAAGCTCATCAGCGATATGCAGAGCGCCGGTCAGATTGAGGTCGAGCCGTCTCACGAAGCGGTCGAAGACTGGACAGCACTTTGTAATACGACGTCCGACGGCAAGGTATGGCTGCGCTGCAACAACTGGTACATGAAGTCCACCAAGACAGACGTCGAGAAGGGCCGCGAGCGATCATCAGGGATGTGGATGAACTCCTACATCGACTACCTGAAGCATGTCCTTGGCCACGAGGGTGGCAAGCCGGATGATTTGCTTCAGTTTGGTTAGCTGCTGACTAGCTGGTTCCTGTCCCAGAACTCGGTTCTGGGGTGGGCACTGGCGTGCAGTGCGAGGGATGCACCGCCATTTTCCGCAGGCCTCTTTTCCGCAGGCCTCTTTTCTACAAGCCTCTTTTCTACACGATCATGCGAGGTTTGTTTGCAAACCTGATCGATAACTAATTCCTGGGTGCCGTGAGCTTGATTGACACACCTCCAATAAGTTGGTGACCGCATTGTCGTCACCGGCATGGCTGGTGCAGGAAAGAGTACATTCTCACGGGCGTTATCAACGAAAATTGGCCTTCCCGTTATCCATCTCGACCTCCACAGTTGGAATCCCGGCTGGGGCGCGGGTGCCTGAAGACGAGTTCCTCGAGACGCAAGGGGCCCTGCTTGCTGGTGAGAAGTGGATCGTTGACAGCAATGACGTCGACGACAATCTCCTGTTCGAGCGCGCAGACACACTCGTGGTTATCGCCACACGCTGGTGGATTTGTGCGTGGCGTGCGTTCAGACGCGGACTTCGGAGACCTCGCGATGCTCAGCTCCCAGAAGGTTGCGATGAGTCGGTCTCGCAACGGATCGGGGATGAATGGGGAATCGTTTGGCATAACTGGTGGGGCCGAAAATCGGTGCGCGAACGTGATCTTCGATTGCTGCGCAGTGCCAGGCCCAGGCCGTCTGAAAAGTCGCTAGGCCTTCGCGCCAATGGGCTCGTTCACACCCCATCATTTTATCCAGGTTAGATTGATCCTACGTCGCCACATCTGGTTCCGGGCACGCAAGGTCAGGCCTACACGATGATCAAGAGGGCGGGTCACTTCCGGAAGGATGATGCAGCCGACGGGTTGCCCGAAGTGGCCACGGAGTTCATTCGGGCGAACCCCAGCATCGACCTGATCGCGTGTGTTGGCCAGGTGGGCCGCGTATTATCGAGCGCCGGATCGAAGCCCTGCACGGGCCGAACGGCCTGATTGATCTGTCCAAAGCCTGATCTGTCGAGCGACTGATCTATTTAGGGACTGCTCTTTCCTTTTACCCTTCCATACCCGAGAAACCCGACCAGGAGCTTCGAGCCGAATGAGAATCGCAAAGGTTATTGCAATTACGTTGGCAGTGCTGATCGCAAGTGGTGCGGGACTGTACTTTACCGGCTACGGCGGCCAGCTCTTCTTTGCCGGTTTCATGATGTATAACGAGCCGTCAGGTGAGTTCAATGCAGCGGATGCCGTGCCCGCACCCGACTACAGTCGTCAGCAGAATTGGGCGTCGCTACCCGAAATGGAGGACCCGGCCGATCTTGTTCCAGCGGGTATCGATGTGCTCGCGCAGGGTGATCATCCCATCGACACATTCTTCATTCATCCAACCGGTTACCTGACGTCCGGGAGTTGGACTTCCCCCATGGCGGTTGACTCGGGGACTGAGGAGAACACCCAATGGATGATGGCTAACCAGGCGAGCGCCTATAACGGCTGTTGCAACGTCTACGCGCCCCGATACCGCGAAGCGAATATCTTTGCCTACTTCGGCTCGGAAGCAGAGCGATCTGCGGTGCTGGGTTTTGCCTATGAGGACGTGAAGCGGGCGTTTGAGTACTACCTTGCATATCACAATGGAGGCAGGCCGTTCATCCTCGCCGGCCACAGTCAGGGCACGCACCACGCACTGCGCCTGATTGCCGAGGTGATCGATCCCGGTGGTCTGCACGAGCGCATGGTGGCGGCTTACCTGATCGGAGCAGTCCTGATCCCTGTGTCGCCGGAATGGTTCGCTGGTCTTTCACACATAAAGCCCTGTGCCGCAGCAGACGATCTGCATTGCGTTGTGCACTGGGACACGATGCCGGAAGGCACGAATCCCATTGAGCGCGGCGCGCCGAGTCTGTGCACCAATCCCCTGACCTGGCGGGTCGACGAGGAACTGGCGGGCGAGGCGCTGAACGAAGGTGCACTCGCGCCCACGGGTGAATATATCGACACGCTCGGCAAAGCCGAGGACAAGGCGACGGGGCAGCAGTTTGACGCGTTGGGTACACCAGAGGTCGGACTAACGGGCGCCCAGTGTCGGGACGGCAGTCTCTTTGCTGAACGACAAACTGACAGTGCCTATGCGGCGATGGGTTCTGCCCTGATGGACACCTACCATGGGCTCGATTACTCGCTCTTTTACATGAACATCCACAACAACGCCCGGCTACGCGCACGTACGCATCTGGCGCGTGGCGCGTCTGCTCTGGATGCGCCCCGGTCCTCGATGACGGCGGTCGCCGGGAGCGAGTAGTCCCGTCTGGTATTTGCGTGCCAGGTCTAGCGGTTGAAGTACTGCCGCAGCAGGCCCTCTGGTAGAACCAGCGCCGGCAAGTCCGCAGATGGTCGCCAATCGGTCCAGTCGCCCAGAAACGGCTCTTGCTTGAGTTCGAACAGGTTGTCTATCTCAGCACGAGCCGCCTTGATGCCCGCCACGTCCGCCAGGGTGATCGCGCCTGCCGCGACGCCTGCATCGAATTGCGGCTTGTCCTTGATCATCGGTTTCAGATCAGGTGGCAGATAGAAGACGTCCAGTTCCAGATCGAGGCTGACGAAGCCGTGATCGTTGATCGTATACGGTCGCTGGTAATTGACGTACCAGGCCATGAACGAGCCATCGCGCGCCGACCAGAACATGCGCAGCGCGTAGAACTTGTTGGGGTAAAGGAAGGTGAGGGCATGGGTGTCTTGCCAGACCCGCTCAACCAACTTCCAGGTGCCTGCAGCGACACGCCACCGGTGCGCCGGGTCATCACTGTGGCCTTCGCCACGCGCCATCGGTGCGGGGCACAGCGAACGCGCACCGGGACCGATGTGCAGGACCGTGTAGTCGTCATGGTCTGCGTCCACTATGTAGTACGGGTCCGCCCACCACAGTTGATCGCGGACGTAACCCTGGGCTTTCCACCTGGACTGCCGACGACGTCGCCATTTTTGAATGTTATCGAGTTACCGTGTGCCGGGTCTGGATTCGTTGTTGATCGGGCCACCTGTTTGCGCCAATTTTCTCCTATTTGCCCCAAAGAAAGAGCGTACTAATGCGCTCACAGGACGGTCGACTGGCGCGTCTTTCCGGTATGCAATTCGGGTTCGAACTGCACGCTGTTTAATGACGTGTGGGGAGCGCGTAGCCCAGCAGTGGTAAGTTGACATCTCTCGGCAACCGCTGATGACCAACGCAGGGCACAAAAATGGTGGCAAACACTGGGCAGACCGGACCGGACGATGGCTGGCTGTCGCGGCTTGATGAGGCGATCCTTGAACCGGGTCTTGCGATTGTTGATCCACATCACCATCTGTGGATGCGCAACGACTACACATATCTGATGCCGCAACTCGCGGCGGATCTGGCGAGTGGGCACAACGTCATAGCGACGGTCTTTGCGGAGTGTCATTCCATGTACCGTCGTGACGGACCGGGGGTGGAGTGCTCGTTGGGCGAGAGTGAATTTGTGAGGGGGCAGGCGGCCATGAGCGCGAGCGGCGACTTTGGTTCGACCCGCGCCTGCGACGTTATGTTTGGCAATGTTGACCTCACCCTTGGTGCAGCGGTCGAACCTTTGCTGGACCAACACATAGATGCATCGGGTGGCCGCTTCCACGGGTTGCGGATATCGAGCGGTTGGGATGCTGACGACAAGATTCACAACGTGGCACCGACGCCGGGTCTGCTTGTCGACCCGCGTGTGCGTGAGGCGCTCGCGGTATTGAGTCGCCGCGGCCTGACGCTGGACTGCTGGCTGTACCATCCACAGTTGGGAGAAGTGGCGGAAGTCGCCGATGCCCATCCGGACTTGACCATTGTGCTCAATCACGTCGGCAGCCCCATCCTGGGCGGCCCTTACCGGGGCAAGACCGACGAGGTCTTTGCGGACTGGAGCGCACAAATCCGCATCGTCGCTGAGCGTGAGAACGTCTTTGTGAAACTGGGGGCCCTGCCGATTCGGATGCCAGGTTTTGCCGGCGACCGCAGCGTGCCGCCCGGATCAGAAGAGGTCGCAGCCGCGTGGCGTCCCTGGCTGGAGACCTGCATCGACGCCTTCGGGCCGTCCCGGTCGATGTTTGAATCAAACTTCCCGGTACAAAAGCGCTGGTGCAGCTACCAGGTCTGCTGGAATGCCTTCAAGCGGATTGCTGCGAGCGCATCGGCCGAGCAGAAGTTTGAGTTGTTTGCGGGGGCGGCCGCGCGCGCATACCGGATGGACATCGGGCGCTGATCAACGCCGGGGCGCGTCGGTTGCCGCCCCGTGAGCAATCATTTTGGTTTCAGTCCTAAGCTGGCTTTCACAACCGGCCAGCCACAGGCATCATCTGCTCAGCCAGACCGGGGTTGACCCCGGACAATCAATCACATCAGGAGAACTCGCATGCCTATCACATTGGCAGACGTCGAACAGGAACTCGCTACTACATCGGAGGAGTTTCCGGGTAGCTACACGGACCGGGATTCATTGCTTTACGCGGTCGCCGTTGGCATGGGGCGCGACCCGCTGGATGCCAACGAACTGCCGTACGTGTGTGAATCGGTTGGCAGTCGTGTGTTGCCGACAGCGGCTACGGTTTTGAGTCGTGCGGACCGGCGGGGCGCCGCGAGTCGACCTTCCATGCAGAGCAAGATGAACTTTGCCCTGCTGCTGCATGGTGAGCAGCGTTTGCAGATTTACCAGACAATTCCGGCGGCGGCGGAGACGCTGGTCAGCGGCAAGACGAATGGGGTTTATGACAAAGGCGCGGGCAAAGGCGCGTTGGTCGTTAGTGAAACCACGGTCAAGCTGAAAGACGGCTCGCCACTCTTCACGCTCGGTTCCACGCTCTTTTTCCGGGGTGACGGTGGATTCGGTGGATCGGCCGATGGCGCGCCGGTTCCGCACACGTTGCCCGAGCGCAGCGCGGATGCGGTCTGTGAAATGCCGGGCCGGATTGATCAGGCCATGGTCTACGCCTTGTGTGGTGACCGCAATCCGCTGCATCGCGATCCTGACTTCGCGAAAAAAGCTGGGTTCGATGTGCCGATTCTGCACGGACTCTGCTCGTACGGCATTGCGTGCCACGCTGTGGTCAAGACCATGCTCGATTACGACCAGACGAAGATGACCGGCTTTGACGTGCGTTTCTCCGCGCCGGTCTTTCCCGGCGAAACCCAGGTCGTCGAGATGTGGAAAGACGGCAATGTTGTCAGTTTCCGCGTGACCCTGAAAGAACGTGGCGTCGTCAGCATCAACAACGGCAAATGTACGATTGCTGAGTAAGGGTGCTGGTCCAGCACGTTGTCGAATGAATGATTGCAGTGAACCGGGTCGTGCGGGTAGCGGTTCGGGTCTGTCAGGCTGCTGAAAAAGCAGCCTGACAGACCGATACGTGGATTTCACGTTCGCTTCGCGAGCGGGCTGAGGCCCGCGCTCTGGAAAAGTGCAGGAAGCACTTTTCC
>CAVOBC010000240.1:0-7412 GCA_963693635.1 Gammaproteobacteria bacterium
ATCCCATCCTCAACAGCGTCATCGTTGCCGATCTGGGTAACCCCGAGCAAACGACGCGAAAGGTCCTGAAATCGCGGCAGGTAACTAGCAGCATCCCACGGTGCCGGATTACCACCTCAGCCGCGAGCGCCGCGCATGCTATGGCCACCGGTACCGCCCGCGAACGATGGGCAACCGCTGGCCTTTCCGGACGGTTCACGCGCGTGCGGATCCGCGAGGATCAAGCGGCGGCGCGCCCACCCTCCCGGCAACCTTAGACAGCAGCGTCGTAGCGCTCCCAGAAGCGGGCGCTGCGCTCGGTATGCCCAGACTCCCACTCCTCGCGAAAGCGAAGCATCTCGCGCCGAAGGTCTGCAACCGTCGACGTCATCGACGGATCAGAAATCAAGTTGTTGCACTCCCACGGATCATTCTCAAGATCAAACAACTGTGCCTGTGGCCCGCGATCGCGCGCCCGATATTCGATGAGCTTGTAGTCCCGGGTCTTCACCGCGCGCTGGGACGAGACGTACGCAAAGTACAAGGATTGACGGAGTGAGGCGCGCGGGTCGTCCAATATGGGTACGAGGCTCTGACCTTCCACGCTCGCAGGGGTCTCGATCTCCAACATCTCGCAGAGTGTTGGATAGATATCAAGCAGATACGCGAAGCTGTCAGTTTGGTTGCCCTCAGGGACGCCCGGACCGGCAAAGATAAGCGGCACCCGCACGCTGTGTTCGTAGCAGTTCTGCTTGCCCATCAGCCCGTGTTGCCCAACCGCGAGCCCGTTGTCACCGGCAAAGACAATAATCGTGTCGTCGGCGAGACCCTGATCGTCGAGTGCATCCAGGACTTTGCCGAGTTCGTGATCAAGGTGCGATATCATGCCGTAGTACTCGGACATGTGCCGACGGATCTCCTCCGGTGTCCGGGGAAACTCCGCGAGCACTTCGTCACGCACTTTGAGGGCACCGTTATCAAACGGATGACCACCCAGATAATTGGGCGGCAGTTCAATCTCATCGGCGGGGTACATGTCTAGAAACTGCTGCGGCATCGTCCGTGGGTCATGCGGTGCGAGCAAGGCGATGTAGCAGAAGAACGGCACCTCGCCGTTCTGGTTGCGTATAAAATCAGCACCGGCATTACACAGAATCTCGCTGGAATGAACCCCGGCATGAATGTGATCAGCCTCCCGCCAGGACACATTGTTGTTGCCGAACTCCATATGATTCCGGATGTACGGCAATCTGCTGTCGTACTTGCCTGACGGGTCATAGTGATAGGCTGGCACGTTCCAGTGGTCCGCCATGCCGCCAAAGTGGATCTCGTCACCATCGTCGAATGATCGGTTGAACGATTCCCGGCCGTTGTGCCACTTGCCAGCGCCCCAGGTTGAGTAACCCGCGGTCTTCAGAAGCTCGCCAAGCATTGTGTGTTCGTCCGGAATCGTCTCGCCCGAGTTCTGCAGATGAAACAACGTCCGTCCGGTATGCAACATGGCGCGGCTCGGCATGCAGATGGCACCGTGAGTACCACAGGGAATGTGTGCCTGGGTGAACGTGGTGCCCCGTGCGACCAGGCGGTCGATGTTAGAAGTGCGGATCACATCGTTGCCGAGAGCCCCAATCGTGTCGAAGCGTTGGTCGTCCGTGAAGAAGATGAGCACATTCGGCTTCTTTGCCATGGGCGTCGCGTCCGGGGTCAGGAGGTGGGCCCCTAGTTTAGCAGCGCAGTCGGGGCCGGATGGCCGGTACGACTATGGCACCTGTTCACACAAGGTTATGGCACTTGTTCACACAAGGGTCATGAGGTAATCGGTCGGCACGTTATCGATCAACGCACCGGTGCGGCCCGCCTTGTGATAACACCAAAAGCCCCAGCAAGCGTTAGCGTCGAGGCACGCCCGCGAGTAGTGGCGCAACAGGTATACGGACGGTGACGACCGCGCCCTGAACATCTTCCCGCGCCTTTATGTCGATGTCCGCCGAGTGGAAATCTGCAATTACACGGCAAATGTACAGGCCGAGACCCAGGTGCTCACCGTCACCCACGCCCGAACGCAGCGACACCATCGAATCAAAAAGCCGGCCTTCAGGTGGGTTTTGACCCGCATTGACCACCCGCAAGACGCCGAAGTTAGTATCCGCGCCAAGCCGCACGCGAATCACCTCGCCGGCTGGCGAGAAGTCGACCGCATTGCTCATCAGCTTGTCGAGCAACTGCGCAAAGAGATCGGGAACCCCGACGACCTTCACCGAATCAACATCAAGGTTGAGCTCAATCTGAACATCCCGGTAGATTGACGCGTATCCCTCGACACTGCCACGGACCACGTCGGCGAGGTCAAACACCTCCATCTCATCCGGGTGCAATGCTTCCTCCAGCCTGCGCGCCTCGGTCAACTTGTTGAGGAGCGTCATGAGCCGACCGACACCGGCCAGCGCCCGGTTTAAATAGGTCGCATCCTCCGGTTGGAGGTTGGCCACATCAACGCTCTCAAGCGATGACCGGACAACCGAGATCGGTGTGCGCATCTCGTGCGTCAACTGGCTGGCCGCGCCTTCGAGGTAACCAAGGTACTGGCGGGTACGCGCAAGGCCATCACCAACCTCGGTCGCCAGATCGCTGAACTCGTCGCGCAGCCCGCTCTCGCCGCCTGATTCATACCCGTCCGTGGTAAGGACCCGACCCTGTGCATCGATCGCCTGACGCCACAATCCGGTCAGTGCAGACAATCGCCCCTTCACCCATCCGGCGATGATGAACCAGACAACCAGCGCGACAAGAAACGATGTCACCCCTGCGAGAATCCAGCCGTTGCGCAGCAGCGTCTGAATCACGTGCAACTCACCTGAACCCGAAACGTGCAATCTGAGTTTGTCACCGGTGCCTGCGGCGACGCTGACCTGTTGCGCGGGCGGTTTCATCGCATGAGGTTCAACCCCCGCAAAACCGAGGCGACGCCCCCAGGGATCCTGCAACTCCGCAGCGTCAACGTCGCCACTGCGCGCGACAAACGCTGCCAGTTGCCTGTCAATGTCACCAGACCGCGCCGAGATCGACCCTGGCGCCGACTCCGCGTCGTGGCCCATGACAAATCGCAGCGACCGACTCTCTGCATCGTCCACGTCCCAAACGCTGAGGGCGATTGCGCCACCCAACCATGCCCGTGGTGCCGAGAGTTCCAGGTTGTAGCCTTCTGCCGTGGCAAGCCACTCGCCCCGCACCGCAATCGACTCGCGAAGCGCACGGCCCAACTCGGTCACCTCGTGGACGACGACCGGCCCGGGTTGGTGCGGCGCTATTACCAGTCGGTGGACCGCGCCCCCTACCGCACGCGCGCCCGCACCCGCCCGCTCACTGACATCCGCCCCAACATCGAGTCGCAGATGATCGTTGCGCGTGACACTGCGACCGGGGAACTGACGGTACACCACGCGGTCGTCAGTGACGGCAACGAACAAGAGCAAACGGTCATCAGTCACCGCAGAGGCCAGGGTGAAGCCAAGGGTTTCGGGCTTATAGGTGTCGCGGAGTTCAACCAGATCGGCCTGACCGTATTGGACCGTGGGCGCGTCAGGCCATTCGTCTCTGCGCCCGTCAAGGACCAGTTCATCACCGTGCCACTGCGCTGCATACAGATCGCGTTGCGTGTCAGCGGCGTGATCAAACAACCGCTCCACCGCCCCGGTATCTATCGCACCGGCAAAGAGCCCAGCAAGCACCCGCAACTGTCGTTCCTGCGTACCGGTCAACTCGCCCATCGCCTGACTGAGTACCATCCAGGCGCCGATCGCGAAAGCAACAGACGGAAGCAGTACCAGGATGAATCTCGCCCGCGCGGCAACTCTCAAGCAGGGACCCCCGCCATTGAGGCGTCAGACGTTGTCAGCATTCCACCGATATCCCAGGCCGTAGACCGACTCAATGCACGTAAAACCTGCCGCAACCGCTTTAAACTTGCGACGAATGCGCTTTACATGCGTTGTTATGGTGGCGTCGTCGACGACGATGTGCGATCCCTGCATCAACTGGTCGCGGCTCCTGACATGCCCCGGATGCTCAACCAGACTCCACACCATCCAGAACTCGGTCAGTGTCAGGTCAACCGCGGCGCCGCCAAACTGACAGCTTATGCGATCGCCATCGATGTCCAGGTCGCCGACCGACAGACGATTGGAAAATCGGTCAAATCTGGCCGGATCTGCGAACTCACGCATCGCCTCAACCCGCCGGAAGAGCGCAGCGACGCGCGCCACGAGGTTGGGCAGCGACACATCTTTGGTCACATAATCGTCCGCGCCCATGCGCAGCCCGCTGACGATGTCATAGTCGTCATCGCGCGCAGAAACGATGATGATCGGCAGTGTTCCGGACTGTGCTCGCAGCCACTGGCAAAGCATGAAGCCACCGTCGACCTCATCACCAAGCCCGATGTCGACAACCACAAGGTCGGGCAACACAGCCGTGAAGGCAGCAACCGCTGTCACCCGGTCCGAATAGCCCTCAACCTGATATCCCTGCCTGGCAAAGACGTCCGCGTAGTTCTGCCGCAGCGCCGCATCATCCTCCACGACGGCAACTCGTTGGCTACCGCTCACCGCCGTGCTCCGGCGATTCGGCAGGTTTCGGTCTCGCCAAAGGGCTGTCATTTTTTGCCACATTTCGTCCAGACATTGCCATTAATCGGTCCCTTTGCTGACAGGGTTGCCCGCTTTAATGGGCTTCAAGCATCACAGATGTGAGTCTGCTTCTCAATTTAACGAAATGGAAATGATCATGAACAACAGCCTGAAACCAATGAACCTGCGTCGCCCCCTGCATACCCCCACGATGGCCCCCACGCTCGTCCCCGTCCCCACGATCGCCCGCGCAATCGCCGCCGCCATCCTGGTCGCGGCGCTTGCCACCCCCGCACTCGCCGGCGAGCGAGTGATGGCTCCCGAAGAAAAGAAAGGCTCCGTCGTCGGCGGCATCATCGGTGCCGTGGCGGGTGGGCCGGTCGGCGCGGGCTTCGGTGCCATCATCGGTGGCGGCATCTTCGGCCAGATGGCCGCGACCCACAGGCGCAGCGAGGAACTCTCCGCTGCGCTCGTTGACGCCGACGAGGCGCACCGTCAGCGCGAAGTGGAGATGGGCATGCTGGTCGCTGGTCTCAATCGAGACCTCAATCAGATGGTTCGCCTGGAATCAGTCGCGTTCAAGGACCCACAGATTTCGGTGCAGTTCCGCACGGCGTCATTCGAGGTGGAGGCCCATTACGAGGCAGCGCTCAAACGCGTCGCCCGCGTGCTCGAACGCAACCAGGACGCGACGATCGATCTTGCCGGCTACGCCGACCCGCGTGGCAGCGAGCAATACAACGAGCAACTCTCCCTGGCACGGCTCACCCGGGTCAAAGACCTGCTGATCGACAACGGGGCCCGTCCCGGTCAGATCACGAGTACGGCATACGGCGAGACCGGAGCGGTGGCTAGCGACGAAACCAGAGAGGGCTATTTCTTTGACCGCCGCGTTGTTCTGAAACTGGACCTGAATGTTGCGCCGCAACTCGCGACACGCTGACCAACCTCCCCCAGCGAGCCGGTTTTCCCGGCGTTTGCCCAAATCAACGGGGGTCAGGGGCCAAGGTCGGGCGGGGGCTGCACGTGCAGCCCCCGCTTTTTTTCGTCGGCTGTTGTGTCCGTCTCACGCAATGGTCAAAGTACTCAACTATTGATGTAGATTGGCGTTCCGGGTGCGGGCATGACCGCGAGGAACCATCGCAGGTGATTGGTTTTGTTGAAGAATCAAGAAGCTGGTATCGAAATTGCTTTCTCAGCGAATGGTTGAAGTGGAGGTTCAAGCGATGGCGCATTGCGTGACTTCGCACCCTCCGTCAACACGGGAAAGAACTGCATGGCCGTACACATCGGTCATACCAAACGTCGAGAATACGTCGAGGAAACCCCATGAGCGATCAATTGAAGGAATCACTAACTCGCAGCAGCACCTGGATGCGCGGAGTTTTCATGCTGCTGTTTGTCGTTATCTACGGCTTTGCCGAAGCGATCTGGTTTCTGGTCGTTGTGTTCCAGTTCGTCCATGCCCTTGTGACCGGCAAGCCCAACCTGTCACTCATGGAGTTCAGCGAGAATCTTTGCGCGTATATCTACGAGATTCTGCTCTTTCTGTCCTTCAACACCGAAGAGCGGCCGTTTCCATTCGCACCCTGGCCGGCGGAAGGCCATTTCGACGATGGCCTGACCGGCGCCGCAGCCGTCGATGACGGCTATGGTGACGACGACTTTGACGACGACGACGATAAAGTGGACGGAGTGGACCGCACGGGCCGGAGCGCTAACGACGATGCGAACGCCCCTGAAGCGCGAGCAGCGGTAGCCAGTACAGACACTGCGACCGAACCCACACACGGCGCTACCACCGACACGACCACCGACACGACTACCGACACGACTACCGACAATCAGGGTGACGTCGAACCGGTCAGGGTCGCCGATGCGGTCGCTCCGAGCGCGGACTCACCAGACGTCGCGGACGTGACACCGATCTCGGGTGCAACCACACCGGGGCAGGTCGACGTCACACCACAACCAGGCAGCGATAAACCTCACTAACCGCGAGATCGCCGAACGGCGCCCGGACTGATCGCCCGTCCGGCGAGACGGGCTGAGGCCCGCGACTCAGAAAAAGTGCAGGGAGCTCTTTTCAGCAGCCTTTCCTGGAACCAAAGCAATATGCTGCGGTGTACCCGCGCGACAGTGCGGCAATCCGGCACCGCGAGATGCTGTTTAGAGGTCGAGCACCAGTTCCGGCGAGCAGGAACCCGAGCAGCAGATCATCATGACGTTGCCTGCGGCTCGTTCCTCCTCTGACAAAACAAAATCGCGATGGTCCGGCTGGCCTTCCAGCACATCGGTTTCGCACGTGCCGCACATCCCCGAAGCACACGAGAACGCCACGTTGTAGCCCGCTTCGAGTAGCGTAAACAAGATCGTGCTGCCCTTCGGCACAAACACCGTCTTATCCGATCGGGCCAACCGGACACGGTAGCCTTCTTCCGTCCCGCCACTCTCTGGTGATGCTTTGTCTTCAGCCATCGGTGCCTCAAAAAACACGGGATCTGACCCTGGTCTCATCGTCGGTTCGTCATCGCTTCAGCCAGCGGTACGCCCGCCCCGGCGGCGATGCGCATTTTAGGGGACTTGCCCTGCGCCTGCCAGTAGCACAGGCGCCCGGCCGGGCTAGTCCTCCGGCTTGCCCGGTCGTGTCAGGCGTTCGCCGTCACGCGTGTCCAGAAAATCGAGGTTCACGCCGTTATCCGAGACGGTCCCAGCATGATCGAGATCACTCGCGCGCATCATGACGTCGCTGCCGAAGCGTTCTATCAAGCCATCAATTGCCGTCTCCAGGCTGTGCGTAGCCACATC
>CAVOBC010000241.1:0-7398 GCA_963693635.1 Gammaproteobacteria bacterium
GCTCACCGCAGGCAAATCACTCGTCATCGCAGGCGGTGAGGCTCTCGCGTATCGTAATTTCGTCGCTCAAATCGGACAAGCCGCAGGCAGTCCAACACACATCGTGGGCGTTCCCCGCGCCCTTCTGGCGCTTGCCGGGGCCATCGCTCGCGCCATTCCCGGATTACCCAACGTCAACGGCGCGCAGGTCCTGCGCATGACCGAAGATCGCTCCTTTGATACCGCTGACAGCCGCGAACTGCTCGGTTTCAAACCCGTTTCCTTCGTACAGGGTCTAAGTCTGTGTGGCGACCGGGATCACACGTTGACGCGGCTCGCAGCATTGAATCTGCGGGTTACGCCCACATGGCACCCAAGCGGTCAGTAAAACAAGCAACCTTCGACAGCCATACAACCAGCCGGGGAAGAGGCATGACAGCAAACGTGATCGAAGGTGACAAGCGCGCCGATGTCGCACGGATGAAGCGCATGGCGAGCGGGCTCTTCGGGCTCGTCACTGTCATCTATCTCGTCGCCTCGGTCGCCGCAGAGCGGCTGCCGGACATCATCGCGATCGGCTATGTGCTGGCCTTCGCCGAGGCCGCGATGATCGGTGCGCTCGCAGACTGGTTTGCCGTCACTGCGCTCTTTCGACATCCACTTGGCATTCCCATTCCGCACACGGCCATCATCCCCCGGCGCAAGGACGCCATCGCTCGGCAGTTCGGTCACTTTGTGCAATCGAACTTCCTGACGGCGGACGTCATCAGCGAAAAAGTTCGAACCATGCAACTCAGCCGCCGCGTCGCCGACTGGCTGCTCACGGACGACCACAGCCAGATGGTTGCCGAGCAGATAACGTCTGCCGTCGCCTCAGCAGTCACGACCATGGACGATGATCAGATTCAGGCAATGATCGCGCGCAACGTTGAAGCCAAGATCCGTGATACATCGTGGTCGCCCCTCATCGGCGATCTCCTGTCCTTCATTACGAGCGGCAGGCGCCAGCAGGATGTGCTCGACGTTGCAGTGAATCTCGGTCTCTTCCTGCTGGAAGATTCGAGCGAAATGCTAAAGGAGAAGGTCGGGAAAGAAACGCCGTGGTGGTTTCCCGACAGCGTCGACAGCGCGATCTACAACAAGATTGTTCGCAGCGTCTCGAAAATGCTCTACGACATGCAGATGGACGTGCTGCACCCGGTCAGAAAGCGCGTTCTCGCGATGATGGATGAGTTGCTGGACAAGATGAAGAACTCGTCGGACTTCCTGGATAAGGAACAGCGGATCAAAGACGAACTGCTCGCCCAGCCCGCGTTCATCGACTTCACAAGCTCACTGTGGACTGACATTAAGGCATCCATCATGAAACAGGCGGACGACCCGCACGGTGGTCTGACCCGCGCGATCGCGCAGTCGGCACGGGGGTTTGCGATGAGCATCCACAACGACCCTGAACTCGCGGGCCGCATCGACGCCCGGGCCGACGACGCAGCGCGCTACCTGATCGACCGATATGGGACTGATGTTGCCGATCTCATCAGCAACACAATCGAGAAGTGGGACACTGATGCCACGGCCGACCGTATTGAGGCCCAGGTCGGTCGTGACCTGCAGTTCATTCGCATCAACGGAACGGTCGTCGGGGGTCTCGCTGGCCTCGTGATCCACGCATTGCACCACGTCGCCGTAACGATAGATGGATAGACCGCGGTGGGGCTCGGGCTAGCTCGCGGTGCAGGGATGTACCGCTATTCTCTGCGGGCTTTTCTCTGCAAGAAAGTGCGCGAGATGCATGCAAACCAGCTCCCAGGAATTGTCAGGATGATAATTTTGGGACAAAAACGAGCTAGCGGCCCTTCCAGTCCGGCGTCCTCTTCTCCGCGAACGCCAGCGGACCTTCCCGCGCGTCCTCACTGAATTGGCGTTTTCGCTCAGAGTCGTAACTTGTATAAAACGCCTGCGGAAGCGGATGGTCTAGGCCCTTCATCGTTGCTTCCTTGGTCGCACGAACCGCGAGCGGCGCGCATCGTTTGATATCACTGATCCAGCCGTCAACGGTCGACCGAAGGTCCGCTAAAGGTACCACTTCATTAATGAGTCCAAGCTCATAGGCACGTGCGGCAGTCATGTGTCTGCCAGTCAGCATGAAGCCCATCGCCGGCTTGAGGCCGATCAGGCGTGGCAGTCGATGGACGCCCGCTGCCCCAGCAATCAAGCCCCGGCGGGGTTCGGGCAAACCCATCTCCACATGATCTGCAGCTACGATGATATCGCAGGACATGGCAAGCTCCAGCCCCCCGCCCAGCGCATAGCCGTTGACCATCGCGATCACGGGCTTGGGAAAGTGCCAGCGTTCATACAGCCCCTTCACCTCCTGCCCTTGTGCGGCCCACTTCGCTCGCTGTTCCGGGCTCGCGTCACGCTCGACCGATCGATGTTTCAGGTCTGCGCCTGCGCAGAACGCACGTTCGCCCGTGCCCGTGAGGACCGCGATCCATATGTCATCGTTGCGCTCGACCTCGTCAAAGTGTTGGGACAACTCCCAACGAATCTGAGGGTTAAGCGAGTTCATTGCCTCTGGACGATCAAGCGTTATCCACGCGACCTTGTCGACAATCTCAAACTTCGTCACTTCAGTTGCGATCACAGTGCGTCCTTCTTATACACATTCATTCACATGCGTTTTATACATTGAACCGGAAATGGATGACGTCACCATCCTGCACGCGATATTCCTTGCCCTCAAGCCGCCAGCGCCCCACCTCTTTTGCGCCCTGCTCACCTGAGTTGGTAATGAAGTCGTCGTAGCCAACAACCTCGGCACGGATGAAGCCGTGCTCAAAGTCCGTGTGGATCACACCGGCCGCCGCGGGTGCGGTCGCCGCCAGCGGAATCGTCCATGCCCGCACTTCCTTCGGTCCGGCGGTAAAGAAGGTGTGCAGGCCCAACAGTTTGTATCCGGCGCGAATAACCCGGTCAAGGCCCGGCTCGTCCATGCCCATGTCGGCCAAAAAATCCCGGCGCTCAGCGCCGTCCAGCTCCGCAATTTCTGCCTCCAGCTTGTTGCAGATCACCACAACTTCTGCGCCATCACGCTCGGCGATCTCATTGACAGCACCCAGCAGCGGGTTGTCCTCAAAGCCACTCTCGTCAACATTGGCGATGTACATCACCGGCTTCATCGTCAGCAGATGCAGGTGATGTACCAGTACTCGCTCATCGTCAGTCAGTTCAAAGGTGCGGGCCGGCTGCAGCTCATTCATGTGCGCCGCGAGCTTCTGATAAAGATCCGACTCGGCGATCGCCTCCTTGTCACCACTCTTGGCCACCCGACCCACCCGGTTGATCGCTTTGTCTACTGTTTCCATGTCGGCGAGCGTCAACTCGGTGTCGATCACTTCGATATCGCGGGCCGGATCAATCGAGTTGGAAACGTGGATAACGTTCTCATCGACAAAGCAGCGCACAACGTGCGCAATCGCGTCGGTCTCGCGAATGTTCGCCAGGAACTGGTTGCCCAGGCCCTCGCCCCTGGATGCGCCCGCGACCAAACCGGCAATGTCCACAAACTCCATGCTGGTCGGAACGATCTGCGCCGGTTCGACGATGGCAGCCAAAGCGTCAAGCCGCATGTCGGGCATGGGCACGATGCCCGAATTGGGTTCTATCGTGCAAAACGGGAAGTTCTCGGCACCAACGGCCGCTTCGGTCAAGGCATTGAAGAGCGTTGATTTACCAACGTTCGGCAGGCCGACAATGCCACATTTAAACCCCATCACTCCTCCAGTTTGAAGTTGTGCAACTGATTCATCGCGCGCTGCCAATCACCATTGATGCCTGCTGGCAGTGCGTCGACGGCCGCGTCAATGCAGGCCTCGATGTTGTCGCGATCGACCTTCGGCGTCTTGCTCAACACATGTCCCTTGACCGCCTGTTTGTCACCCGGATGACCGACACCGATGCGCAAACGGCAGAACGACTGATCACTCGCAAGGGCCGCGGTGATGCTGCGCAACCCGTTGTGACCCGCCAAGCCGCCGCCCTGCTTGAAGCGCACGACACCAATCGGGAAGTCGATCTCGTCATGCGCAACCAGGATCTCGGCTGCCGGGATCTTGTAATACGACGCGACCGCACCGACCGAACGCCCACTCTCGTTCATATAGGTGTCCGGAATCAGCACGCGCAGGTCGACGCCGGCAAACTGAACGTCTGCTAGGCGACCGTGGAACTTTTTCTCCTTACGGAGTTGGCCACCAAGGCGCTCGACAAACCAGATGCCCGCGTTGTGGCGCGTGTCAGCGTACTGGGCACCGGGGTTACCGATGCCAACGATGAGACGCGTTACCGGCATGACTGATGCTGCACCTTCAGTGCCTGTCGACTCCAATTATTAGGCGTCTTCACCTTCGGCGGCATCATCGTCTTTGCTCTCGGATTCAGCAGCAGGCGCTTCGTCTTCCGTTTCTGCCCGCGATATGGTCACAGAAACGAGCGCCTGGTCGTGTTCGGGACCTTGCTGCAATACCGTGATGACGAGGCCATCCGCCAGCGTCAAATCCGTCATGTGCACCGAGTCGCCGAGATGCATCTCGGTCAGGTCGACCTCAATGAACTCGGGCAGATCGCTGGGCAGGCACGTGATTTCAACGCTCGACAAGAGGTGGTGGATTGCACCGCCTTCCCGTTTGACGCCGATGCAGTTTTCCTCGTTGAGAAAGTGCAATGGCACCTCAACAGTGATGGTCTGGTCCATGCGCACCCGCAGAAAGTCCGCATGCAGGATGCGGTTCTTGGCCGGATGCCGCTGCACCGCCTTCAGGATGGCGGCTTCGTCGACGCCCGGCAGCTTGAGCGTGATGACGCGCGACGCGAACGCCTCATTCTCAAGCGCCTTGTGGATATCCTTGTGGGCGATGGTGAGCGACACGGCGCCGCCGCCCGCCCCGTATATAACTGCTGGCACGAGATCTGCTATTCGACGCAGGCGGCGGCTCGCACCTTTCCCCACGTCCTCTCGCAGCTCGGCTGTCAGCACAAATTCTTCAGCCATGGACCTACTCTCCAGTTACAAGATTCAGGGCAATCGCGACCATTGCCCGTTAGAAAAGCGAGGGTTGAACCCGCTTGTTGAAGAGCACGCTGAGCGACTCCTCGTTATTGACCCGCCGAATTGACTCGGCCAGCTCATCAGCAATGCTGAGTTGGCGGATCTTGCCGCTGGCACTGGCGTCAGTATTCAGCGGAATGGTGTCGGTCACCACCAGCTCGTCGAGCGTGGAACCGTTGATGTTGGAAATCGCCTTGCCGGAGAGCACGGCATGGGTTGCATAGGCAACCACCCGCCGCGCGCCGTTTTCTTTGAGTGCGGCGGCGGCTGCGCACAAGGTGCCGGCAGTGTCGACCATGTCATCGACCAGCAGGCAGTCCCGGCCGTCGACATCGCCGATGATGTGCATGACTTCAGACGCATTGGCTTGCGGGCGGCGCTTGTCGATAATCGCGAGGTCTGCGTCATTCAGTTGTTTGGCGATAGCACGCGCCCTGACGACACCCCCGACATCGGGCGACACAATCATCAGGTTGTCATATTCCTGGCGTTCAATGTCGACCATAAAGACGGGCGTCGCGTAGATGTTGTCCACCGGGATGTCGAAAAAACCCTGGATCTGGTCAGCGTGCAGGTCGATAGTGAGCACCCGGTCAATGCCGGCGCCGCTCAGCATGTCGGCGACGACCTTGGCGGTGATCGGAACCCGCGCCGAGCGCACGCGTCGGTCTTGTCGGGCATAGCCGAAGTACGGCATCACCGCAGTGATGCGCTGGGCCGAGGCGCGTTGCAAGCAATCGGCAAGCACGATCAGTTCCATCAGGTTGTCGTTGGTCGGCGCGCACGTTGGCTGGACCACAAACACGTCCTTGCCCCGCACGTTCTCGTGAATCTCGACCGCCACTTCGCCATCGCTGAAACAATCGACCTTGGCCTTGCCGAGTTCAATGCGCAGACGATCAACGACCCGACTTGCGAGTTCCGGGTGTGCGTTCCCCGCAAAAATCTTGAGTTCGGCCACGATAGCCTCGCTATGTTTGAGGATTGCCGGACTTGAAATTGGCTGGGGTGGCAGGACTCGAACCTACGCATGCAAGGATCAAAACCTTGTGCCTTACCAACTTGGCTACACCCCAATTTTCGACTGCGTCAACTGCGGATCAGTGCAGCGTCTACGGGAGACTGGTCGAGGCCGTTAGCCAAATGCCATGACCAATCACCCGGCGCCCCGCTCATTATCCTTACTATTGCTGCTGCATCCTGATCGGGGTCAAGCGCAAGAAAAACGCACGACCCCGTGCCGCTCATTCTAGCAAGCCCATACTGGCTTAACCAAGAAATGGCCGACTCGACCTCTGGATACAGCGACCGGACTACGGCTTCGCAGTCATTCTGCAACGGCCCCGGCTCAAGAAAGCGCGCTATTGTGATCGGCGCGCCAGAACGTGTCAATTGTGGATGCGAAAAGACCGTCTGGGTCGAGACCGCGCAGTTGGGATAGACCACGAGATACCTGGCGGCAGGCAGATCAAGCGGTGTCAGTATTTCACCAACACCCTCTGCCCAGGCGTTCCGGCCGTGCACGAAGACCGGTACGTCGGCGCCAAGTTGCCTGCCAAGCGCGGCGAGTTCGTCGCGCGGCAACGCCAACTGCCAAAGGGCGTTCAGGCCGAGCAACACGGTTGCCGCGTCCGAGCTGCCGCCGCCCAGCCCGGCGCCGGCCGGGATGTTCTTTTCGAGGTGGATCGATGCACCCGCGCGCGTTCCCGTCTCGGCTTGTAGCAGCGCTGCCGCACGATACGCCAGATTGTCCTGTCCTGCCATGTCACCGGACATGCAGATTTCACCGGACGCAAGTATCTCAAGGTTGAGCAAATCGGCAAGGTCAATGAGCCGAAAGACGGTTTGCAGGTCATGGTAACCGTCCTCGCGGCGCCCGAGTATTCTCAGAAAGAGGTTGATCTTGGCAGGGGCGGGCAGTGTCAAAGCCATTGCCATTCCTTAACGATCACGCGCAATCTGATGCGCCCATGTTCCAAAGTCAGCTTATCCGGAGGGCGGGACTCGCCCCCTGATAATTGAGAGCCTGGTATCGGAGCGTCTGGTATCGGAAAAGACGAGCCGGAAAAACGCACAACCCAGTCAGCCTGGCGCAGCGTTTGATCCTCCCAAAGGGCCGGATGTGCCGGGTCGGCGCGTCCGGTCAACCAGTAGCGCAGGGGCGTGACCGGCAAGGTCAGGCCAAGCTCCTGTTCAACAAGCTGGTCGGCCGACTCGGCGTATCGGTCTGCCTCCCGACCCGAGGACAACGTGACACCACCGGCATCCCCGTGCAACCGCGCGATGCCAATCCCGAGCGTACTCAGCAA
>CAVOBC010000242.1:0-7390 GCA_963693635.1 Gammaproteobacteria bacterium
GTCGGCCGAACATCGTGATCATAATGCCCGACGACCTCGGTAATCGCGATGTCGGTTTTAGGGGCGGGGACATCGCCACACCAAATATCGATCGAATTGCTACTAGGGATTCGGCCAGGTTCTGATCAGGAAACGCCCCAATGTCCTCCGCCGTGATGGCGTCGACGAAATTGTCGGCGTTGCGTTTGCGATCGAGCGATTGCTGCAAGCTGCCGCGAATGCCGGTGACCACGATTTCTTCAATTTGATCGTCTTGGGCAGGCGCCATTCCAGAAAGAGGCATAAGAGACACAGCAGATATCGCTGCGCAAAGTTTCCGCTTACTACCCTTCCATTGTGGGTGTTTAAAGAGCATATGATTCTTCCTTTATTTTTTTAGGTTTAAGGATTTAACTGTTTATTAAATGACTGTATATCCGTTAGTGTGACTTTTCTTTACTAGTCTAGTCTAGGTATCTCAATACTAATCGTTTTGGCTAACTATAAAAGTCAATTAACGAACTATATAAGTAGGAAACTAGTAATTTCGAGCGTGATTTAGTGCAACCAACAACCTATCAATAGCTTTAAGTATTTAAGCTACAAAATAACAATTACTTACAATAGATCTAACGGATGGATTCTGGTACTTCAAGGTCAAATATAGGTGTTTAAACTAAAAATAGAATCCATTCATTCAATCTATTCTAGCCACTACTACTGACCGTATGTGTACTGTAATTTTTATGGGACAACTCTTCTCTAGTTGTGCTCTTTGTGCCCCTTTAATAATTATTATACTAGAGCATTGTATCGAGTACAGCTTGAAGTGCCGCCTTGGCTGCCAACGCGTCAGCGGCGGCAGTCTCGAGCGGTTTTTCTTCTAGGATATCGTTCTCAAGGTCGAAAAAACGCCCGTCTTCATACAATTTGAAGCGCTGATCCTGAACGTAGGAGATTGGGGGGAATATTGGTTCGCCATCTTCCCCTAGCCTGAAATTAGGTCTGTAGTCGGTAAAAACCCAATCCCGCGTTTTCGCGACATCACCCCGGAGGATAGGTATGAAGCTCAAGCCATCGATGACCCGATCATCGGGTAATTGTGCCCCAGCTGCATCAACCAACGAAGGTAGGAAGTCGGTAAAGTCGACTAAGGCATCGGACACTCTATTGCCGTCAATTGTGCCAGGCCAAGATGCAATAAACGGCACGTGCGTACCGCCGTCGGTGGGGCGACCTTTGTCGCCGATAATTGTCCTGCCATCCTGCATGCGGCTCTCTATCCCGCGCGGTGTACCATTGTCAGCGGTGAGTAGCACAAGGGTATTGTCCCGTATGCCAAGCTCCTCCAGCTTGTGAATGAGCTGACCCACTAGCTTGTCGGCGTAATTCACCATGTCAGGGAAATTAGCACGGTCCCGGGCATGCCGATCGTCGTTCCAACTCGCACTATCCGGTGTTGGCGTGAACGGAGAGTGATCGAGCACCATCGGGTAGTAGCCAAAGAACGGTTGCTCGGGGCTCTGCGCCACATGCGTCTCGATGGCTCCGCTGATGAAGCCGGCCAGAAGGTCCGGTCCGTAACTATCGGCGTAGATCGAATCGTCATCTACGTGCATCGAGAGCAGCGGATCCGCATACCGACTGCCTTTATTGCCCAGATACCAGACCAGATAATCATCGAAGCCCGCATCGGTCGGCGTCTGCCCTTGATGTAGGCAGCATGGCACCTCTACGGGCCACACCAGATCATGGCCCCACAGCTGCCATTTACCAGCGACGAAAGTCGCGTACCCGGCATCCTGCAGAAGATTACCGAAACTGATTTCGTCCGGCTCTAGGACCGCCCATTCGTCGTAATTGCGGTTGTTGTAGCGGCCCGTCATCAACTGAACGCGTGACGGCGAGCACAACGGTGTCGAGTAGGCGTGATTGAATCGCACCCCCGACTCAGCCAGGCGATCAATGTTCGGTGTTGCGTACGAGATGCCGCCGTAAGCGCCTATCGCTTCATAGCCGAGATCGTCGATCATTATCAGGAGAATGTTCGGCCGATTTAGCGCAGATTCAGCTCTCTCTTCCTCTGGTTTGTCGGAACAACCGCCAAACAAAACCGCCAATAGCAGCACCGACACAAGTGTCCGCTCCAGCCGCACTGGGTATATTCGATTGCGCAGCTTGCCTGCCCCTGGCCTAAGGCTCATCGACTCCGATTTCTGCCTTTCAGTTTTCTTCATGTGCCCACCTAATTTGTGTTCGGCTCTGTGCGGATTGACATCTTACTGATGGGGATAGCCGCCGACCCAGATCGGACTCGACCAAGCCGCCGCTTCGTTGGCCTGGCGCATGTGTACATAGTAGTAATCCCATCATTGTTTGTAAACTGGAATTCGACATTCCTTACCCCCTCATCGGCGTCTGCACCGCAGGCCTCAGCGCCTCAACTTCCTGACGTAGGGCCGGTGACAGATAATCGCCGTTGGCATTGGCCACGAAAGCAGTGCCTGGTTGATCAAGTAACGCAATGGTCAGCAACAACAGTGCATGCAGACCTCTACGCCGTTCTTGTTTTTCACGATTTCACTCTACAGCAAAATCCCAGTTGGGCGGCGGTATGAAGCCCTCTGAACCCTCACGGTATGGTGCAATATGGTTCGCCGGCTGCAGCGCACGGAAGTCAGCGGCTTTCGCCAACAGGCGGGCAACGATTTCAGGATGCTCGTCGGCAACGTCGTCGTTTTCCAGCGGGTCGCTGGCGATGTGGAACAGGATTTTTCTGGACCGTTCGGCCGCACCTGGCCGAGGCAGCGGAGGTCCGATCACGACGAGTTTCCATTCGCCCTCGGTTACGGACACTTGTTCACGTTCCGGATCGAGCTGTGCGATGAACGAATACAGGTCACGCTCGGGCGCCACATCCGCATTGACCCCCATAATGATCCCCGACATATCTAGTCCGTCGAGGGGCTTTCCGCCGTGATCATCGATGCCGGTGATCCCCATTAAAGTAGGCAGAAGGTCAATGTACTGCACTGGTGTTTCTATTTGTTTACCGCCCACGACGTTTCCTGCAGGCCAACGGGCTGCAGCGGCAACCCGTATGCCGCCTTCGTACACGCTGCCCTTCGCGCCGCGGAATGGCTCATTGTCGCCCATGGCCACCGAACCACCATTGTCGCTGAAGAAAATCACCAACGTATCATCGACGATCTTGTTATCCTCCAACGCCTGAAGAATGCGGCCGATACCCGCGTCAAGAGCATGCACCATAGAGCCGTGAATGCGGCGGCCTTCCCGCCGTTCTTCGATAGCCCGCAACGGCCTCCCGGCGGTTGACTCCTCCCAGCCGCGCGGCTCAGCCAACGCTTCCAGGTGCGCATAGCGCGGCAAGTCCTCTGCCTTGGCCTGTAGCGGCGAATGCGGCGCGCTGAACGGCACATAGACAAAAAACGGCTCATCTTCATTCGCGTGCGTGTTGATAAATCGTACCGCATGCTCGGCGTGCAAGTCGGTCAGGTAACCTTCTTCGTCTACAGACTCGTAGTCGTGCCACCATTCGCGTTCGCCAAGAAATCTGTGCTCGTGGGTGAAGAAGTCGATGCCAAAGTTGTAACCTTTGAATTCGGTGAATCCACGCCGCAATGGATGCCAGCGTTTCTTGTGGTGACCGAGGTGCCACTTGCCAAAGATCGCGCGATGCTCGTATCCGGCCTGCGCCAGCACCTCGGGCATGGTCACCTCACTGGTATCCAAGCCAAAGTCGCGCCACGCCCCAACCACGCCCCGCATCAAACCGAAGCGGATTGGGTAGCGCCCCGTCATAAGACCGGCCCGTGTCGGTGAGCAAACGGGCGCTGCGTAAAAGCGGTCGAACGTCACGCCTTCAGTAGCAATTCGATCGATATTTGGTGTAGCGATGTCCCCGCCCTTAAAACCGACATCACGATTACCGAGGTCGTCGGGCATTATGATCACGATGTTCGGCCGACGCGGTTGGTTTCTGGAGCCACTGTTAGCCTGAGGCGTTTCGTCAACCACTGCAACCTCGGTTGCTTCAGGCTGGTCTATTTCAGCCTGGGTTGTTTCAGATGGGGAGCACGACGACTGCAAGATACCGAGTAGCACCAAGCAAACAATCCACGGCTTATGTAGGTATTTAAAGAACATGTGATTTTTTCCCCTATTTTGTTAAGTTCGTGGATTCAACTTTGTATTGCACTACTGTGTACGGTATTGACAAACTAACTGTACATCTCGTCAAAATCCATTGTGAAACAACTTTTGGTTTTTTGATGTCTATATATAAAGAAGAAAGACTTATACAAGGAAACTGCGTTTTCCCAAGGCACAAAGGCGCGCAGACGGAAATATCGATAGTTTTTAGCTGATACCAAATGACGACCCAAATTGATCAAGTTATAAACTGCTACGTTTGCGCCTTTCACTTTCACTCAAGCTCGGCACGCGCTATCGCAATGCCTGCTTCGCCACCGACGGCGTAGAGCAAATAGATCTCACCATCCTCTTCGAAAATAGCAGGGTCACGCAATTGATTCACGCGCCCGTACGCCGTACTCCTGACCGACGGCTCTACCGGCGCACTCGCGCCTTCCCAATCGTATTCAGGTCGTAATACTTCGACCCAATCCGATGTCTGCCAGTCCATCCAGTCGCCGCTGATGTCGATAGTGCTGAGTTTGATGTGTTCAGGAGCGTCTCCCACCTGGGTCCAGAATACATAGAGTTGATTGTCGCGAACTAATACTGCCGAATGACGCATGTTAGGTACAAACAGTCTTGGCCCGGCTTCAAAGTTTGTAAAACCATTAGCAGAGCGATAGAACTGACCAGGCATGGCTAACACATAGGTCATGTTGTCATGCTTAAACGCACGCATATAGGTTCGGCCCAGGTTTTCTTCTTTGGTAGTGAAATTGATCCCGTCTGTAGAAGTGGCTACGCGGGAGTGTTGTTGGCCGGGCCCTTCCAAACCATGAAAGTACATGATGATCTGCTCGTTCTCATCATCCACATGCACGTCCGGCGAGGCGATATGCGGCTCTGTCAGCTCCAGCCCTATATTATGCGACAGCTGGGCCCCGCCACTAGCCCGTCGTGCAGCAATCATTTCGTTTAATCTTTCTTCTGAAATTTCCGGACGCGTCGGTGCGAAATAGGAGTCTTCGATTTGCAGGCTTCCCGGCTCATGAATTTGCCAGGGTCCGGTTAAGCGGTCAGCATAAGCCAGGCGAATGTACAAACCTTTGTGGTCGGCAAAGTAGATATAGTAGCGACCGAGAGGATTCTCAACCCAGTTGGGAACGCGCAGCATGGTTGGTCCCTGGATATTCTCGCCGATACTGGGATGTGTTTCCGGCCCGATTATGGGCCGGTCCAGCAGACGAGTGACGTTTACACCGGACAAATCCGGCTGTGCGACAGCAATTTGGCCTGCGAACAGACCGCAGCTGACTATTAATAGAACTATTGCATACTGCGACGTCACCAGGATTTTATTTTTCATCGTTCACTCAATTATGGAACCAAGGAGTACCTAATTTAAGGGTTGCAGTGTCTAGCGTCAAGCGCATGTTCAATGAGAGTTACCGTCCACAGCGGCGGTTGAATCTCCCCAGGCAACCCAGCCCACCGACGGGCCGGAACGCCGGCCCCCTCTGGAGCCAGGACCCGAAAGGCTGGGGTTGCGGTGCCTCGCCGGTTGACGATATGATCCAAGGCCAACCGTACATACAGAGGCCAACCGTACATGACACTATCAACCAACATGCCATCTGACCCCCGAACACTGACACTGGCAGCGCTTCTCTTGCTCGCAACGCTCCCGTGCGCGGCGCAGACGGGAGCCGAGAACGGCGAGTGGCGCTCCTATGCCGCCGATACGTGGGGGACGAAATACGCTCCGTTGGACCAGATCACGGCGGAGAACTTCGACGACCTGGAGCTGGCCTGGACCTGGCAGTCGGCCGATACGCTTCTTCCCATCGACAACTTACTCGTCCCCGCTGAGAGGGTGTTCGAGCGGCTCGAAGCGGCGAACCCCGACCTCTGGGTGACAAGCCCGAGTATCGGGCGGCTGAACGCGACGCCGGTCATGGCGGGTGGCGTGCTGTATCTGTCGACACCGCTCTATCAGGCGGCGGCCGTGGACGCGCGGACGGGCGAGACGCTCTGGGTCTACAACCCGCGGGTCTACGAAGCGGGGAGCCCGCCGTTGCCGAGCCCCTGGAATCATCGCGGTGTCGCCTACTGGGAAGATGGTGATGAGGCCCTGGTGATCTGGGGAACCGGGGACGGCTTCCTCACGGCCGTCGACGCCAGGACCGGTCTCCTCGCCACGGGCTTTGGTGACAACGGCCGTGTCAGTCTCGAGGAGGGGTTGCCGCGGGCCCGTGAGAACCCCAGCCGTCTGCCCCCGCCGTCACGTTCAGCGCCGTTGGTCGTGGGCGACACGATCATCGTCGGCTCGTCGGTCCACGACTACCTGCCGACCCGCGAGAACGCGCCGGGTTTCGTGCGCGCCTACGACGCGCGGACTGGCCGTCACAAGTGGGACTTCCACAATGTGCCACAGAGCGCCGACGAGTATGGCGCCGACACTTGGCTCAACGAGGCGTGGCGCTACTCGGGCAACTCGAACACCTGGGGGAACATTACGGCTGACCCCGAACTCGGGTATGTCTACATTCCCACGAGCACGCCGACCTCCGACTACTACGGCGGGCATCGAGTGGGTGACAACCTCTTTGCCGAGAGTCTTATCTGTGTCGACCTTGAGACTGGCCAGCGGGTCTGGCACTTCCAGATGGTGCACCACGGCGTATGGGACTACGACCTCCCGACCGGGCCGAATCTGATCAACATCACCGTCGACGGTCGTCCGGTCAAGGCGGTCGCGCAGGTGACCAAGCAGGGATTCGTGTATGTCTTCGACCGGGTCACGGGGGAACCGGTCTGGCCGATCGAGGAGCGCGCGGTCGCCACCGACACCGACCTCGAGGGCGAGGTGCTCTCGCCGACCCAGCCCTTTCCGACCTGGCCGCTCCCCTTCGAGTATCAGGGAACGCAGATCAGCGACCTGGTCGACTTCACACCGGACATCCGGCAGATGGCGGTCGAGGCGGTCGACGGCTTCCGGATGGGACCGCTCTACACCCCCCTCTCGCTCCGCGGCACGGTGTTCCGACCCAGCGCAGGCGGTGGTGCCAGCTGGGGTGGCGCGGCCATCGACCCGGAGACCGGAATCCTCTATGTCCCGTCGCGCAACATTCATTCGGTGATGCGCTTTCGCGGTCCGGAGCCCGGTGAGCAAGCCACGGTCGACTACATCCTCCGCCGTGGTGCCGACCCGTTCCTCCAGGCCGGCAACCCGCGACCGTTCCCACTGATGCCA
>CAVOBC010000243.1:0-7389 GCA_963693635.1 Gammaproteobacteria bacterium
GTCACCTGTCCCGGGCCTGCTACGGGTGATCGAGGCGCGTGTTTTTTCCAGGGGGACCGATTGCAAACGCGCGTCTTGCAGGGCGCGTCCTCGCACCTGTTGACGCGACCCGGGTGATCTGCGATTGCCTGTATACATTTACAGTTTTCTGCTAGCATTGAGGGTCAGTTCTTGAATCGAGTCGCGGGTTGGCAATGGCTGCTTCGTTCTCACTTGTTTGGTTGGGCGCTGGTGCATTCTTTGCGTTAGCGGTGATCGCGCTGCCGCTGATCCTCTGGCAACGGCAGCGCTTTGCCGGGGCGGTCAACGCCGCGCGAGTCAACGAAGCGGTGATCCTCAATCAACTCGCGAGTCGCGACAACGATATCCGCAGCCTTGAGACACGGCTGCGCGACACGCTCGCCAGCCAGGCGACCACCGAGCGGGAACTGCAGTCAACCCGAGAAGAAGGGGCGGCGCTGCGCAGTCGCGTCAGCGAGGCGCAGTTGGTTCGAACTGAGCGCGACGGTTTGCTTGCCGAGAACATTGCGTTCAGGGAGACGATCAGTCGTCTGCGGACGGCGATTGCCGCAGAGCGCAAACACGCTGACGAAAAGCTCGGCGTGCTGAACGATGCACGTGAGGCGCTCACCACCCAGTTTCGTAACATCGCGAATGACATCTTCGAGCAGAAGCAGCAGGTTTTCAAACGCGAAAGTACCGATCAACTCGGTGCCATTCTTGGGCCGCTCAAGGACAAGATCCGCGACTTTGAAGGTCGCGTCGAGGCCGAGAGCAAGGAGCGCTTCTCACTCATTCGCGAGGTCAAGAGCCTGCAGGAACTCAACAATCGCATTAGTCGGGATGCTATCAACCTGACTAATGCACTCAAGGGCCAGAGCCAGACCCGGGGGGCATGGGGCGAAGTGATTCTTGAGCGTGTCCTCGAACGATCAGGTCTCAGTCGCGGTAGTGAATATGAGGTCCAGGTGACGATGGCGAACGAAGATGGCAGGCGACGGCAGCCTGATGTCATCGTGCACCTGCCAGAGGACAAAGACATCGTCATCGACGCCAAGGTCTCACTGGTTGCCTACGAGCGGTTCTGCTCGGCGGAGGATGATGACGACCGCACCCGCGCCGGAAAGGAGCACGTGCGCTCTGTGCGCCGTCATATCAAGCAGCTTTCGCAGAAGGACTACCAGAACATCACGGCGGTACGCAGCCTGGATTTTGTCCTCATGTTCATTCCGGTTGAGGCAGCTTTTGCGACGGCCGTGCAGCTTGACGGTGGCCTATTCTCGGATGCATTCGAGCAAAACATCGTCGTCGTTGCCCCGTCGACGCTGCTCGCTACATTGCGGACGATCCAGAATGTCTGGCGTTACGAACATCAGAACCAGAACGCACAGGAGATCGCCGAGCGCGCAGGCGCTCTTTACGACAAGTTTGTGAGCTTCGTCGCAGACCTCGAAGAGGTCGGCAGCCGGGTCGGTGCCGTGCAGAAAGCGTACGACAAGGCCCACAACAAACTCGTGTCGGGCCGAGGCAGTCTCATCACACGCGCCGAGCAGATGCGCGAGCTTGGTGCCAGATCAAGCAAGATGCTGCCGCGTAACCTGGTTGAAATGCCTGTCCGGAAACGGGTCGCGGACGCTCCGGACAAACGGGACGCGCGGGACACGCCGGATGAGGAGGAGGAGTCGAGCGGGGGTCTGCTCGGGTTTGCAGAAGAATAGAGTCGCCGGCGCGTTCGGACAGACCTGCGTCCTGCTGATTTTCTGAGTCGCTGCTATCAGGGTACTGAAAAAGCGCTTTCCTGCACTTTTTCAGAGTCGCGGGCCTCAGCCCGCTCGCGACAAATCAATGACTTTCGTCGTCGATTTACCGCCGATACTATTCATGGCTCGCGAAGTGAACGTGCAATCCATGTATCTGTCTAGAGCAGGCTGCTTTTTCAGCAGCCTGCTAGTAGAGTCCCGCCCTGACTTGATTTTGTATCACCGCACCCTGGGTCATTTAACCTCACGCTATGTCGATAGCGACGTTTTCGCTTTCGGAGTCCAAAACCGACAACAGCGCCGACTCAGGCAAGCGCCTGGTTGTAGCGGGCAGCAGTTCGAGAGGGGTAGCAGTAAGCGGGCCGCGGCCGAACGTGGCGGTGAAGCGAGGGGCGCGAATCGCCGGCTGGCGAATGCAGGTGCGGCTGCAGGTGCGCTGCAGTAGAAAAAGGCGCGGTGAAACCACCGGTCGATAATGTCCGGTGAAAGAAGGCTCTAACAAACGAAGGTGTAATGAACTCGAACAACAACGACTACTGGCGAGCCAATATTAAACTGACCCTCATGCTGCTTGCTGTGTGGTTCATGGCCTCATTTGTATGCGGAATCCTCATCAACGACTGGCTCAACCAATTTCGCCTGTTTGGCTTCAAACTGGGCTTCTGGTTTTCGCAGCAGGGCGCAATACTCACTTTTGTCGCGCTGATCTTCTTCTACGTCTGGCGCATGAATCGACTGGACCGCCAGTTCGGCGTGGATGAAGAAGACGACATCTCGGAATCTCCGGATGCCGGTGACGACGTATGAGTGCGCAGTTGCTGACCTATTTTTTCGTCGGAGCGACATTTACGCTCTACATCGGCATCGCCATCTGGAGCCGGTCTGGCTCAACCAGCGAATTCTATGTGGCTGGCGGGCATGTCAGTCCGCTCGCCAATGGTGCGGCTACCGCTGCGGACTGGATGTCGGCAGCGTCGTTCCTCTCGATGGCCGGGATTATCGCCTTTGAAGGGGCCGACGGCGCGCGCTATCTGATGGGTTGGACCGGCGGTTATGTACTGCTGGCGCTGTTGCTCGCGCCCTATCTGCGGAAATTTGCCAAGTTTACCGTGCCGGACTTCGTTGGCGACCGTTATTACTCCCACACCGCGCGCCTCGTCGCCGTCGTTTGTGTCATTTTTATTTCGTTCACCTACGTCGCTGGCCAGATGCGAGGTGTGGGCGTGGTGTTCTCGCGCTTTCTTGAGGTTGATATCAACTCGGGTGTGATTATCGGCATGGGGATCGTGTTTTTCTATGCGGTTCTGGGTGGCATGAAGGGGATCACCTACACGCAGGTGGCGCAATACTGCGTGCTCATTTTTGCCTACCTCGTACCGGCGATCTTTGTTTCGCTCACACTGACGAACAATCCGCTACCGATGTTTGGTTTCGGCAGCACCATGGCGGACGGATCTGGCGTTTACCTGCTGGATCGCCTCGATGGGCTGACCACTGAGCTTGGGATGACGGCCTTCACGTCAGGCAACAAATCCACAATCGACATGTTCTTTATTACTGCGGCGTTGATGGCAGGGACCGCGGGCCTGCCGCACGTCATCGTGCGCTTTTTCACGGTTCCGCGGGTCAGGGACGCGCGGATTTCGGCCGGTTATGCGCTGGTTTTCATTGCCTTGCTCTACACCACTGCGCCAGCGGTCGCCGCGTTTGCGCGGATCAACATCATCAATAATGTCGACAGCATGGTCTACGCGGATGCACCCGAGTGGTTCCGCAAGTGGGAGAACACGGGGCTGATCGCCTGGGCGGACAAGAACGGCGATGGCAAGGTGCAGTACCGGGGCGGCAATGCGTTGTCACCCGCAGCACCTGCCTACGATGGCCGTGGCGAGCACGGCGAACGTCGCGTCTCCAATCAGTTGAGTGACAACGACAACGAGCTCTACGTCGACAGGGATATTATTGTACTGGCACATCCGGAGATTGCCGGCTTGCCCAATTGGGTGATCGCGCTGGTCGCCGCCGGCGGACTCGCCGCTGCGCTGTCGACTGCGGCGGGTTTGCTTCTGGTCATCTCGACGGCGATCTCACACGATTTGCTGAAAAAGACCCTCATGCCTTCGATCTCAGAGCGACAGGAATTGCTCTTCGCACGAATTTCGGCAGCGGTCGCGATCGGCATCGCCGGGCTCTTTGGGATCTATCCGTTGGGCTTCGTCGCGCAAGTGGTCGCCTTTGCCTTCGGACTGGCTGCTGCCAGCTTCTTCCCGGTCATCCTGCTCGGCATCTTCTGGAAGCGGATGAACAAGGAAGCGGCAATTGCGGGGATGCTGACCGGACTCACCTTCACGTTTGCGTACATTGTCTATTTCAAGTTCGTGAGTCCTGACAGCAATAACGCCGAAAACTGGCTGTTTGGAATCTCGCCCGAGGGCATCGGGACGTTGGGCATGATTCTCAACTTTGTCGTGTCCGGCGTTGTTGCGAACGTGACGCCGCCGCCGCCGCCAGAGATTCAGGAGATGGTGGAGAACATTCGGATTCCCCGCGCAATCTGACGGCGAGCAGTCACGACTATGGCAACAGAGGGGGACGGGAACGTGGAAGCAGGTGTGGATGCTGATCAACTGATCGCCGATTTCCGTGCGCGTGACGTGCGTCGCGTGAAGCTGGGCGTCACCGACATCGATGGTGTGCTGCGGGGCAAGTACCTAAGCCTCGCCAAGTTCGAGTCCATCGCTGGCGGTACCAGCGGCTTTTGCGACTGTGTACTGGGTTGGGACATGGATGACCAACTGTATGACAACGTGCAGTTCACGGGCTGGCACACAGCGTTTCCTGACGCGTTGTACCGGCTCGATCTGGGCTCGATGCGCCGCTTGACCGATGAAGGCGGTGTGCCGTACTTCATCGGTGAGTTTGTGGCTGCCGACGGCGTGAGTGGCCATCCCCTCTGTCCGCGGGCCCAGTTGAAGCGTGCCATCGCCGCGCTTGAGGCGGAGGGGCTCAAAGCTCGTCTGGCGTTCGAGTATGAGTTCTTCATTTTTCGTGAAACGCCTCATTCGGTGCGCGAGAAAAACTATTCTGGGCTCACGCCCCTGTCGCCGGGGAACTTCGGCTACTCGGTGCTGCGCACGGCGGCGTTGTCCGATCTTTTCAACGAGTTCATGGACTACTGCGAGGATCACGACTTCGCGCTTGAGGGTCTGCACTGCGAAACGGGTCCCGGCGTATGGGAGGGTGCGATCGCTGTCGATGACGCGCTGGCAGCCGCCGACAAGGCATCGCTCTTCAAGACTCATGCGAAGGCTTTCTTCCAGAAGCGGGACATGATGGCGACGTTCATGGCCAAATGGTCGATGGACTATCCAGGACAGAGTGGGCATCTGCATCAGTCCGTTCTACATACGGATGGCCTGTCGGCGTTTTACGACGCCGCTGATGCGAACGGGATGAGTGCGTTGATGACGCGTTACGTGGGGGGCCTGCAGCAGTACTTGCCGGAGTTTTTGCCGCTCGTCGCGCCCACAATCAACAGCTACACACGACTTGTGAAGGGTGCATGGGCACCGACGGCGGCAACCTGGGGTGTCGAGAACCGAACGACGGCCTTGCGTGTCATCGCGGGTTCCGCGACGAGCCAGCGAGTCGAGTTCCGGCTGGGATCAGCGGACGCGAATCCTTACCTCGTTGCTGCCGCGAACCTGCACGCTGGGCGGCTGGGCCTGGCCGAAAAGATTGATCCGGATGCGCCGATTGTCGGTAATGCGTATGACATTCAGGATGGGTTGCCTGCGTCCCGGCAACTCGCCGCCAACCTGCGCGATTCAGCGCGGGGGCTCGCTGCGTCGGCCGCGGCCCGGGGCGCCTTTGGGGACGAATTTGTCGACCACTTCGTCGCCTCACGACTCTGGGAGGTCCGCGAATACGAGCGCCACGTGAACGACTGGCAGCTCGCGCGGTACTTTGAGATTGTCTGAGCCCTTCCGCATCGGCATCCTGCAGGCGGACTCGGCGATCGAGCATTTGCGTGAGGAGTTTGGTAACTACCCGCAGATGGTGTCCCTGATCTTGTCTGAAGCCGCCGGGGGGCTATCGTTTAGCAATTACGATCTTCTCGCGGACGAATGGCCCGGGGATATCGACGAGTGCGACGGCTACGTGATCACAGGAAGCCGCCGGAGCGTCTACGAGCAGGAGGCGTGGATAATAAAACTTGCAGGGTGGGCGCGCACGCTTCATGACCGGCAAAAGCCGACGGTTGGTATCTGTTTTGGCCATCAGTTGATAGCGCACGCGCTGGGGGGCGTAACGGAGCCCGCGCCGCAGGGCTGGGGTGTGGGCGTTGCCAACACCGACATATCGTCACGTCGCGACTTCATGTCACCGTGGGTGCCGACGGTAGCGCTCGTCGTCAGCCATAAGGATCAGGTGACCACATTGCCGCCGGGTGCCGAACGACTTGGTGGTAACGACTTCTGCCCAAACGGCATGTTTGTGCTGGGCAAGCACATGCTGGGTCTGCAGGGCCATCCCGAATTCACGCGTGGATATTCGCGCGGCACGATGGCGTTTCGACGTGAAATGATCGGTGAGTCAACATACACACTTGGCGTCCAGTCGCTCGAGCGTGCTCCGGATCGGCGCCTTGTCGCCGCTTGGCTGGTTAACTTTCTGCGAGAGGCCGCGGCGCGTCGTTCGGGGCTGGGCGGGTCGACTCGCGGCTGCGCCGGCGCGTGAGTTCAGCGATCTTCTTGCGCTTGCGCAGAAAGTGCGGCATCACCTGGGGGCGGTGCAGCGTCACGCGGTACGGTCGATCCCCGGCGGCGCAGCGTCCTTCATGGATGTCGCGGATGTGATCGAGTTGTTGGGAAATGAGAGGAACGTTGCTCTTTACCTCCTTGTCAAAGCGCATAACGTCCGATGAGTTGCCTTGAACTTCCGCGTGCGAAATGTTCTCCGAGGCCAGGATCTGGTACGCGCTGTCGACTTCGAGCCGGGATGAATCACAGAAGTCCGGCAGTGTTAGTAGCCAGTCAATGGTCCCCTTGCGGTTGACCGCAAAAGCCGGGCTTGTACCGAGCGCAAGGTTCCGCAACTCGTGCGACTCCACGCTGAGTCGTCGCCACACGAGGGAGGCATCCGTCAGCATTTCTGCGACTCGTTGCAATGGCCCGTCATCAGGCTTGCTCGAGCGATCCGCCGCGGCAGCGCGTTGCAGCTGGCCGAGTTGCTGTGCCGTCTGGATCGCGACCCAGAGCGAGAGCGTGATAGCGGCGCCCGCAACACCGAGCGCAACAAAAATGAGGTTTTCCAATCCAGCCTTCCCTGACCGTCGTTAAGTCTCAGTATAGTCAGCGGGCGAGCACTGCCGTCAGTGGGCGCAGTGGCCCGCGTAAGCACACGGCGAGCGCGGTGGCTGAAGCGCCTGCGGCTTGCCCGGAGGTAAAGCGCCTGCGGCTTGCCCGGAGGTAAAGCGCTTGCGGCTTGCCCGGAGGTAACGCGCCTGCGGCTTGCTCTCAGGTAAAGCGCTTGCGGCTTGCTCGGAGGTAAGAGCCTACGGCTTGCTCTCAGGTAAAAAGCCTGCGGCTTGGTAAAACCTGGGGGCGATTGGAAGCTCTGCGGCGTA
>CAVOBC010000244.1:0-7358 GCA_963693635.1 Gammaproteobacteria bacterium
TCATCGGCCGCAGGCGCTTCATCGGCCGCAGGCGCTTCATCGGCCGCAGGCGCTTCATCGGCCGCAGGCGCTTCATCGGCCGCAGGCGCTTCATCGGCCGGCGCTTCCTCAGCATCAGCCAGCTCAACGAATTCGCTCGGCGTGGCAAGGCCTTCCGCCTCCGCCCGGCCTTCAAGCACCGCGTCGGCTACCGATTGCACAAAGAGCCGAATCGAGCGAATCGCGTCGTCATTGCCAGGTATGACGTAATCAACGCCGGCGGGGTCGCTGTTTGTATCGACAATGCCGACCACAGGAATGCCGAGCTTGCGCGCTTCGGTGATGGCGATTTTTTCATGATCGACATCGATCACAAAAATGATGTCCGGCAGACCGCCCATGTCCTTGATGCCGCCAAGGCTCCGCTCAAGCTTCTCAAGGTTGCGGGTGCGAGACAGGCGTTCTTTCTTGGTCAGCTTGTCGAACGTGCCATCGCCTGCCTGGGTCTCCAGTTCGCGCAATCGGCGAATAGATTGGCGGATGGTCTTGTAGTTCGTCAGCATGCCGCCGAGCCAGCGCTTGTCGACATAGGGCATGCCGCAACGCTCAGCATGTTCCTTGACAACCTTGCCGGCACTGCGCTTGGTGCCAACGAACATCACCTTGTTGCGCCGCGACGTCATGCCACGGATGTGGCTGATCGCATTGTTCAATGCAGGCAGCGTCTGCTCAAGGTTGATGATATGGATATCGTTGCGGGCACCGAAAATGTATTTGCTCATTTTCGGATTCCAGTAACGGGTCTGATGCCCGAAATGGACGCCTGCTTCAAGCAGGTCGCGCATAGTTACACTGGCCATAGGTATGACTCTCCAATCAGGGTTGTGCTTACACCTGCCCGCCATCCCAACCCGAAGGCACCCCGGATGACATTTGTCGGCAAAATGCGTGAATTCCCGACACCAGTTTCATGAGGGTGTCGAGTGGGCGCGGTTTATAGCACACCCGCCCCTCTAATGACATATCCGATGCCGAACAGGGGCCCGCTTGCCGTCCCGCCAGACCTCCTCACCGCGGACCGCACAACAGACCGCACAGCGGGGCCGGACCACTGTCTCGCCGCCCTGCTCGCGAGCGTTTACCCGTCGCCACCGCCCGGCTGCCACCGCGCCACAGCCCCGCGGCTCAGCAACGGCTTCAACTCCCAGCCACGTCACTAATCCGACCGTCCAGGCGCTCGTTTCTGCTATAGTTTGTGGCCCCTGACGCGAAACGCGAACCGACTTCCGAGGCCCTATGAGACCGAATTCAGACGAGCGCAGAACTCAGATGACCGCCGGAATCAGACCATGACGGCAGAAATCAAATCGCCCGAAGATATCGAGAAAATGCGTGCCGCCGGGCGGCTTGCCGCTGAGCAGCTGGAGATGATCAGGGAACACGTCAAGCCGGGGGTCACCACCGGGGAACTCGATCGTATCTGCCACGAATTCACGGTGAATCATCAAGACGCAATCCCGGCACCGCTCAACTACAAGGGCTTCCCGAGGTCGATCTGCACGTCCGTCAATCATGTGGTTTGCCACGGCATTCCAAGCGACGACAAGAAGCTCAAAAACGGCGACATCGTCAACATCGACGTCACCCCGATCAAGGACGACTTTCACGGCGACAGCTCCTGCACCTTTCTGGTTGGCAAGACGTCGGTCCTCGCGCAGCGGTTGGTCAAGGTGTGCCAGGAATGTCTCTACTTCGGCATCGAGCAGGTGAAGCCGGGCGCAACCCTCGGTGACATCGGCCACGCCATCCAGACCCACGCCGAGAAGCACCGTTTCAGCATCGTTCGCGAGTACTGCGGCCACGGTATCGGCCGCGTCTTCCACGATGAGCCACAGATCGTCCACTACGGCCGGAAGGGCACCGGCGCGGTCCTGAAGGCAGGCATGACCTTCACCATCGAACCGATGATCAACGCCGGCAAGGCCGACGTGCGACTGCTGCCCGACAACTGGACTGTTGTGACCAAGGATCACAAGCTGACGGCGCAGTGGGAGCACACCATTTTGGTCACCGATGACGGCTTCGAGATCCTGACACTGCGCAGCGACGAGACCATCAGTCGCTGCGGTTGAACGCAGTTGTAAGCCAGCCCCGCCCCACCCCGCAGCTCACAACCGAGCGTGCCAGCACGATTAAGCGATGCCAACTCAACCAGATCCATCAGACGACACCGTCCGGGAGTCTCTAGCTATTCGGATGCTCAGCGAGCAACTGACTGACGGTGCAGACGCGGTACCCGCCTTCAAAGCGGCGATCACGCAAACCCGCGCAGAGTTGGACAAGCGGTTCTACGCGGGCGAAGACATCGAGCCACTGATTGCCGATCGCGCCACCCTCACTGATCATATTCTGGCCATAGCCTGGCAACGGTTTGAGTGGAAAGAAAACCTCACGAGCTGGCACAAGACACGGATCGCACTCGTTGCCGTCGGCGGATACGGGCGTGGTGAGCTACACCCCCACTCTGATATTGATCTGCTGATCCTGCTCGAACGAAACAACTATCACCTCCATGAAGACAGCATTCAGCGGTTCCTCACGCTGCTCTGGGACTTCGGGCTTGAAGTCGGCCACAGTGTGCGTTCCATATCAGAATGCCGTGTGCAGGCGGAAAAAGATGTCTCGGTAGTCACCTCGCTGATGGAAACCCGCACCATTGCCGGCGACGACGAGTTGCGTGCGCGGATGATGGCGACAACCGGGCCCAACAAAATCTGGCCCGCACGCAAATTCTTCCTCGCGAAACAGATCGAACAAAACGAACGTCACGAGAAATTTGAACATACTGAATCGAGTCTCGAGCCCAACGTAAAGACGTCACCCGGGGGCCTCAGGGACTTCCAGACCGTGCTGTGGATCGCACGACGAAGTTTTGGCACCGACAACTTCGCCTATCTGGTGGATAACGACTTTCTGACCCAGCCCGAAATCGAGCAACTCGTCTCGTGCCGACGCTTTCTTTGGAAAGTACGCTACGCGCTGCACCTCGTTGCCAGGCGCGAAGACGACCGACTGCTATTTGAATATCAACGTGAGCTCGCAAAACTGTTCAGCTACGGCGACGACGCGCAACTCGCGGTCGAGCACTTCATGCAGGACTACTACCGCGCGGCCATCGATATGTCTGCGACTAACGAGTTGCTCTTGCAGCATTTTGAGGAAACCATCGTCCGCGCCGGGGAACGGGTTCGAATCCGCCCGATCAACGATCGCTTCCAGATCCACAACGATTTCCTGGAGGTTGCCAGTGAAGCAGTCTTCGTCAACTACCCTCCCGCGCTACTGGAGATGTTCGTACTGGTCGGCACCCAGGACGACGTCAAAGGTGTACGCGCGTCCACCATCCGCCTAGCAAAGAAACACGCTTCTCTCATCGACGAGAGCTTTCGCCACGACCCGCGGGCGACCGAACTCTTTATGACGCTCCTGCGGGACGCCAAGCTGCTTTACACGCAACTGCGCAGCATGGCGCGGTACGGCATTCTGAGCGCGTATCTGCCTGAGTTCGGCCGCATCATCGGGCAGATGCAATTTGACCTCTTCCACATCTACACCGTTGACGCGCACACCCTGCAGGTCGTGCGCAACATGCGGCGGTTTCGTCACCGCAATCAGGAGCAACAGTTCCCGATTGCCGCGCACATTCATCCGCGCTTGCGCAAGACCGAATTGCTCTACATCGCTGGCTTGTACCACGACATCGCCAAGGGCATGGGTGGGGACCACTCCAAGCTCGGCGTCGAAATCGCCCGTGAGTTCTGCAACCGACATCGTCTCGGTACGTGGGAAACCAACCTCGTGTGCTGGCTGGTTGAACACCATCTGATCATGTCGACCACGTCCCAGCGCAAGGACATCTCAGACCCGGAAGTGATCCACGACTTCGCCCTCTTTGTCGGCGACGAAATCCGTCTTAACTATCTCTATGCGCTGACCGTCGCTGATATCAACGCAACAAACCCCACACTGTGGAACAGCTGGCGCGCGTCGCTCATGCGCAAGCTTTACAACGAGACCCGCAAGGCGCTCAGACACGGACTCGAGAAACCGGTCGACCACTCCGAGTATGTCACCGAAAACCGCGAGACCGCACGCGTGCGTCTGCTTGAAAAGGGACTGTCGGACGGTCAGATAACCGAAATATGGGAAGCGGCAGAAGACGACTACTTCCAGCGCGAGTCAGTCGCCGACATTACCTGGCAGACCGAGTCCATCTATCATCACGATACCGACGGGCCACTCGTGCTCGTGCACGACTACCAGTCGCGACGTAGTGATGAGGGCGCTACCCAGATATTCATCCATACACGTAACTCGCGAATGCTGTTTGCGGCGACAACCCGCGCCATGGAGACACTCGGCCTGAACATCGTCGATGCGCGGATCACAAGCTCGGTCAGCCAACTCGTCTTCGATACCTACATCGTGCTTGAGAGCGGCCAACCCGTCGGTCACGACCCGGAGCGGATCGAACAAATCAGGAGCACCCTGATTGATGTGCTCCAGCGGCGTACCTCCAGCCGATTGACTGAGCGCCGCACCCCACGAACGTTGCGGGAGTTCACCTTCAAGACCGATGTCACGATCAGTAATGATCCCGCCACATCTTTCACGACGGTCGAAATTGTGACACCTGATCGAACGGGCCTGCTCGCGATCATCGCAAATACCTTCGCCGAACTGGGCGTGCGCGTGCACAGCGCCAAGATCACAACGCTGGGTGAGCGCGTTGAGGACCTCTTCTACATCGTGGACGGCGCGGGCACACAAATCGTCTTCGCCGACTTTCAGCGCGAAATCGCCGACAGACTCGCGACCGCACTCGACGACCACGTGAGCGAGACCAGCTGAAGAGGCAACGCATCGTCACCAGGCACTTCTGTTACCAGGCACTTCCGTCACCAGGCACTTCCGTCACCAGATTAGTGCCCCGACATCCGCTACCCACCGAACGCCACGCCCATCAAAAGGCCAGGATCCGGACCCTTTGACACGCAACCGGCGGATAAGAACGATCCGCCGTGCACTACATTCCCGAGCATTTGCGAGCACTGCCTGGCAACGCCGAGCAAAAAACCGAGACACGCCCCATGGTCAACCCCGCGATGAACCAACTCAATCCGTACCCGTTCGCGCGGCTGGCTGCGTTGCTGGACGGTCACGATCACACTGGCAGTCTGCCGATGATTCCGCTGTCCCTCGGCGAACCCAGGCATGAGACTCCCGCATTTCTCATAGACGCGCTGGCTGATCGTGACAATCTCATTGAGGGCGTCGGCGCATACCCTCTGACGGGCGGGTTGCCAGAACTGCGTGAAGCAATCGCGGGCTTCGCGCGCAGACGTTTCGATCTCGCGGAACTGTCGCCGGACAACCAGGTGCTGCCGGTCAATGGCAGTCGCGAGGCACTCTTCGCCTTTGCCCAGAGCGTACTGCACACGGGCAGCCCCTCGATTACGATGATGCCGAACCCGTTTTACCAAATTTACGAAGGGGCGGCGCTGCTGGGCGGCAGCGAACCACACTACATACCCTGCATCGCAACAAATCGTTTTAACCCCGACTTCTCGGCCGTGACATCTGGCCAATGGAGCCGGTGCGATCTCGTCTTCCTCTGTTCACCCGGCAACCCGACCGGGGCGGTGATGAGTGAGCCCGAGTTGATCGAACTCGTACGACTCGCTGACAAACACGACTTCATCATTGCCTCAGACGAATGCTACTCCGAGATCTGGCAGGAAAAAGCACCCGCCGGATTGCTCGGCGCGTGCGCGCGCATGAATCGGCACGGGTACGAACGCTGCGTCGTGCTAAATAGCCTCTCAAAGCGATCCAACCTCCCCGGCCTGCGTTCAGGCTTTGTTGCGGGCGACGCGACACTCATCAGCAATTTCCTGCTGTATCGCACGTACCATGGGTCCGCGATGCCGCATCACGTCCAGCGTGTTAGCGCCATGGCCTGGAATGACGAGACCCACGTGGAAGCCAATCGGGACTTGTACCGCCGCAAGTTTGAAGCAGTCATTCGGATTCTTGAGGACGTCCTCCCGGTCCGGCAACCGGACGCCAGCTTTTACCTGTGGCCCGAAACGCCCGGCGACGATCAGGATTTCGCGCGCCAATTGTGGACCGATCAGCACGTCAAGGTGATCCCGGGCAGCTTCCTGGGGCGGCACGCGGCAGGTGGAAACCCCGGGTCCGGGCGTGTGCGGATGGCGCTTGTTGCGACCCTTGCCGAATGTGTCGAGGCAGCCGAGCGGGTCCGCACGTTCCTGTCCTGATCAGAGGCATCTCCGGCAATCTCGCAAAGTGCAACGACGCCCAGCAACAGCGCTCGACATGGCCCGGCGGCGCAGCGCGAACGCTGTAGGATCTTGCCGCATTGCCGTATATTCCGCCCTCGCACATACAACGACGGACCCACATCATGGCATTCCATAGCATCGCGTTTGGACTAGGCACCAGAAGCGCCGCCGGAGCGTGGCTTGAGGTTTTCTTTCCTGCGCCCATTTTTCATCCCGACACCGCGATCATCGAGGCAATCGGCGGCGCACTTGGCTACACGGGCGGCAACCAGGACATCAACCTCACCGACACCCAACTTGAAGCCCTCGCCGGTGTCGTGCCTGACGCCCAGAAGGCCATCGTGACGGGCCTGACGGGTGCATCCGGAAGTGCGGTCGCGACGTTCATCGAGTCAGATGACGCGCTGACGACCACACCCGAGACGTACCTCAAGCTGCACCTGCTGTCGCATCGTCATGTGCTGCCCAACGAGCAGAACCTGGACAATATCTATCCCTTGTTGCCCAACGTTGCCTGGACCAATCTCGGGTCAGTTGATCTTGAGGACCTGCCTGCAAGGCAACTTCAGGAGCGCGCTGCAGGCCGCTTGCTGATGGTCAACTCCGTGGACAAATTTCCGCGCATGACCGACTACGTAGTGCCTGCCGGCGTGCGCATTGCACACGCGTCGCGCGTTCGCCTTGGCGCCTATGTTGGAGAGGGCACTACGGTCATGCACGAGGGCTTTGTCAACTTCAATGCCGGCGCAATCGGCCCCAACATGGTCGAGGGCCGCATCAGCCAGGGCGTGACCGTGGGGGCCGGCTCGGATCTTGGCGGCAGCGCCAGCACCGCCGGGACCTTGTCCGGCGGGGGCAATATCGTCATCACGATCGGCAAAGACTGCCTCGTTTCAGCCAACGCGGGGACCGGCATTCCACTCGGCGACCGCTGCACGATCGAAGCGGGCCTGTACATCACCCCCGGCACCGTCGTGCAGGTCGTCGATGAATCGCGCAACCCCGTTCGCAAGG
>CAVOBC010000245.1:0-7327 GCA_963693635.1 Gammaproteobacteria bacterium
AGTGGGGGCAGTGCCATCGTCGATCCGGCGCGTGAGCAAGAGGCGTGAATTGCGCTATTGTCGGGCGAGCCTTGACGGGGAGCCGCAGAAGCTGGTCAACCGATCCGGTGTGGGATTGAAGTGGGGGGATTATGCATGCAGACCTTTTCGATGACTCCAAAGTCTGAATTTGCGGAGGACGTGTCGAGGTGACCGGTTCGCGCGCGGGATGGATATCCTTAGCCTGGGTCGACATCTCAGTCCGGCTCGTCCTGTCCGTGCGGAGCGCCCTTTCGGTGCGGCGCGTGCAGTCAGCACTAACCGCGCTGACTGTCCTGCTCGCGCTGGCTGGCGTTGCGGCCCCGGCCCACGCAAACGATTTTCCAGACGAACCGCCCGAGTTCCGCCACGGTTTTGCTTTCTTTGGCATCCTCGATTATCCGCCGGACTTTCAACACTTTGAATACGTCAACCCCGATGCCCCGGTGGGCGGGGAACTGGTCATACCGATCGTTGGCACCTTCAACAGTTTTACGCCGTGGACTCAGAAAGGCATCAACCCGGCCGGGGCTGGATTTGTCGGCATCTGGAATTTCCTGTACGACCGTCTGCTTGAACCCAGTGACGACGAACCTACTGCACAGTACGCGCGACTCGCGGAATCCATCGCGGCGGCAGACGATTACAGTTGGTTCAAGGTTCGGATAGACCCCCGGGCCCGGTGGCACGATGGTGTGCCGGTGACGGCCACCGATCTGCTTTTCACCCACAACTACGTCCTGAAACACGCATCGGCGCCGATTCGCAACGGGCTTGCCCACTTCGGCAAGGCCGAACAAACGGGTGATCGCGAAGTCACGTTTTACATCACCGACCCTGCCTTTAGGAATCCGTCAGCGGGTCTTACGGTCGGGCACCTGCCGATCCTGCCTGCCCACTACTGGGAGCGGGAAGGCAATGACGTCACCAAGACAACGACAACGCCGCCCCTGGGGAGTGGTCCTTACCGGATAGCAGAGGTGGACCCGGGTCGACGCATTGTCTATGAGCGCGTGGATGACTACTGGGGCCTCGAGGTGCCGAGCATGCGCGGGCGGCACAACTACCAGCGCATCATCTTTGAGTACTTCCGGGACAACACGGTCGCGCGCGAGGCTGCCAAGAAGGGCATCGTCAGCTTTCGCAGTGAGGGTGTCGCCAAGGACTGGATGACATCCTATGAGAACTTCCCGCCGCTCGACGATGGTGTCTTTGTCAAGGAACTGACCCCGCACAAACGCATCACCGCGATGCGCTCTGCCATCATGCTCAATACGCGCCGTCCCTATCTCGCCGATCGCCGGGTGCGCCGGGCCCTGACTTATGCGTACGACTTTGAATGGATCAACCGGGTCCTGAATTTCGGGTTCTATAACCGGGTGCAGAGTTTCTTCGACAACTCGGCGCTCGCGGCGACTGGAATCCCGGAGGGCCTGGAACGGGAATTGTTGCTTGAGTTCGCCGACCAACTGCCGCCTGAAATATTCACCGAGCCGTTCACGTTGCCGAAATCGTCAGGCCGAGGGCTCAACCGTGACAACATGCTGCGGGCCCAGCAACTCTTTGCCGAAGCCGGTTGGAATGTGGTTGATGGCAAGTTGGTCAACAGTGACGGCAAGCAGTTCCGTTTCGAGATGCTGACCCGCAATGCGTCCGAGGAGCGCGGAGCGCTGCCGTTTGTTGCCGCACTCAAGCGACTTGGCATCATGGCGACGGTCCGAACAGCAGACGCGGCCCAGTATCGCAACCGGGTTCGCAACTTTGAATTCGACGGCGCGATTGATGACTTCTGGGCGACGCCGACCCTTGGCACCTACATCAAGTCATTCTTTCATTCGACGTCCGCCAACATGCCGTTCACAGAAAACTTCCCGGGTATCAGCCACCCGGCGGTGGACGCTTTCATCGAGCGCGCGCTCAGCACACATGACCGGGCCGAGCTTTATGCCGCGGCACATGCACTCGATCGCACCATGCTTCACCAGTACTACCTCATACCGACGCAGGTTGATCCGGGCGGCCGCTGGACCTACTGGGATCGCTTCAGTCGACCGGAGACGTCCGCGAAGCTGAATTATCATTCCTTTCCGGACACGTGGTGGGTTGATCCTGTGAAAAATGCACGGGTAGAGAATTACCTGACAAAGCAGGTGAGTGATGGAGGTGACGATGAGGGTTGAGGGACGTCGCCGGTTGAGCATTAGCAGCATCTCACGGTGCCGGGTTAGTGCCGCACCGGGTCGGGGCGGACGCGCATAACGTGGCCGTTTATATTCTTCGACGTGTCCTGCTGATGATCCCCACGCTGATCGGCATCATGCTGATCAATTTTCTTATCGTGCAGATGGCGCCCGGCGGCCCGATCGATCAGATCATCGAGCAAATGCAGTCCGGCAACACGGGTGTTGTGTCCACGCGCGCCACGGGTGGCGGCGGCGAGAGCGGCGGCCGGGCATTAACGGACGGCGGCAACAATCCGGCAACCCGGGGGCTGGACCCGGAGATCCTCGCCGACCTTGAGAAGCAGTTCGGTTTTGACAAGCCGTTGCATGTGCGGTTCTTTACGATGATGAAGAACTACGCGACGCTCGACTTTGGGCAGAGCTACTTCCAGGATCGGCCGGTGGTGGACATGGTGATCGAACGACTGCCGGTGTCTATCTCTCTCGGCCTGTGGTCAATGATGCTGATTTACTCGATCTCGCTGCCGCTTGGCGTGCGCAAGGCCGTCGGCGACGGCACCCGGTTTGATATCTGGACCAGCGCGGCGCTCTTCATTGGTTATGCTATTCCGGGCTTTATCTTTGCCGTGTTGCTGATCATCGTCTTTGCGGGCGGCAGCTACTACGACTGGTTTCCCCTGCGTGGTCTTGTCAGTGACAACTGGGACGAGATGTCATGGCCAGCGCGCATCAAGGACTACTTCTGGCATCTCGCGCTACCCATCAGCGCGCTCACGATTGGCGGCTTTGCCACGCTGACCATGCTGACGAAGAACTCCTTCCTTGAAGAAATCAGCAAGCAGTTCGTGCTGACAGCGCGGGCCAAGGGCATGAGCGAGCGGCGCGTGATGTATGGCCATGTGTTTCGGAACGCGATGTTGATTGTCATCGCGGGCTTCCCGGCGGCGCTAATCGGCATACTCTTTACCGGCTCCATGCTGATTGAAGTGATCTTCAGTCTGGATGGCATTGGCCTGCTTGGTTTTGAGGCGATCATCACGCGGGACTATCCCATCATGTTTGGCACGCTCTTCGTGTTTACGGTGATCGGCCTCGTGCTGCACCTGATCGGTGATGTGACCTACACGTTGATCGATCCGCGCATCGATTTTGAGTCCCGCTGATGCTGGGTAACTTCAAGCTGACACCGCCGACAAGACGTCGTCTCGCCAACTTTCGGGCGAATCGGCGCGGCTACTGGTCGCTGTGGCTGTTTCTGCTGTTATACGGCATTTCGCTTTTTTCCGAGTTCATTGCGAACGACAAGCCCATCATCATGAGCGTTGATGGCAATCTGATGATGCCGGTCTTCTTTGTCTATACAGAGAGTGAGTTGGGCGGTGAGTTTTTGACGGAAGCCCAGTATGCCGACCCGTACGTGCAGAACCTCGTCGCCGAGCGCGGCGGGTGGATGGTCTGGCCGGTCATTCGCTACAGCTACGACACGGTCGACTGGTTCACGCAAGAGTCGGCACCGTCAGCGCCGTCCGCCAGACACTGGTTGGGTACGGACGATGGAGCGCGGGATGTAATGGCGAGGTTGCTGTACGGCTTTCGCCTGTCGATCAGCTTTGGTTTGGGGCTCACCCTCTTCGCCTCGATAATCGGTGTCGCGGCGGGGGCGATTCAGGGCTATTACGGTGGCTGGGTTGACCTGCTGGGGCAACGCATCATCGAAATATGGGCGGGTCTGCCCGTGCTCTTCCTGCTGATCATTCTGTCGAGCATGATCGAGCCAAATGCCTTCTGGCTGCTGGCACTGCTCGTCATGTTTAGTTGGATGGCGCTGGTGGGGGTGGTCCGTGCTGAGTTTCTGCGCACCCGCAACTTCGACCACGTACGAGCGGCCCGCTCGCTCGGCGTCGGTGATCTCACGATCATGGTTCGCCATGTGCTGCCGAACGCGATGGTCGCAACGCTGACCTTTCTGCCGTTCATTTTGAACGGCAGTATCACGACGCTGACCGCACTCGATTTTCTGGGCTTTGGTCTGCCACCCGGGTCCGCGTCGCTCGGCGAATTGCTGGCCCAGGGCAAGTCGAACATTCAGTCGCCGTGGCTGGGAATCACCGGGTTCGTCGCATTGGCGGTGATGCTGACGTTACTCATCTTCGTCGGTGAGGCGGTGCGGGATGCGTTTGACCCCCGGCGCAGCGTCGCAGGTGCGGGCGGCGAGTAGGCGAGGCGGACGACAGAGAACGCTCGCTCGCGACGCTTCTTGTCAGGTTGGTCATTCGCGACTCTCGTCAATCGTCGCTGGCTAAGGCGCCCATGCCGCCACCCTCCGCTTCGGAGCCATCGAATGCAGCCATGATTTGCTCGTAGCGACCCGTGATGCTCTGGTGTAGTTGGGCGTGGGTGAAGATGTAGGCTTTGTCCATGCGAATGCCGTGCACGACCTGCTCGCCGACCTTATTCGGGTCCAGGCCCTGGGTCGCAAAAGCAGTCTCGACCATTGATTTGTTGTCGGCTGTAAACGACGATCCGATCTCACTCAGGTCGTCCGGGCGGTTTCGGTCTGACCGCAGAATGTTGGTGTTGATCATGCCGGGGCAGAGTGCGGAGACACCGATATTGTGTGGCGCGAGGTCGGCGCGCGCCGCCTCTGAGAGGCCCACAACCGCGTACTTGGTGGTTGAGTAGATGGCCTGCCGTGCACCGGTGATGTGGCCAAGTATCGACGCGGTATTGACAATATGGCCGCCTTCGCCGCTCGCCTTGATGAGCGGAATGTATTCCTGCATGCCGTTGATGACGCCGCCGAGGTTAACGCCCATCACCCAGTCCCAGTCGTCGTAGGTGAGTTCGTCCGCCGGGCCACCCGCGACGACGCCTGCGTTGTTGCAGAGGATGTTGACCTTGCCAAAGTGGTCCCGCACGGCTTGCGCGGTCTCGCGCACGGCATCTCTGCTCGCGACGTCGCAAACGTAGGTTTGCACGTCAACGTTGGTGTCGCCGAGGCCGCTGCGGGCCGCTGCAAGGGCGTCTTGTTGCACATCGACCATGGCGACATTGACCCCCTCTGCGATCAGGGCGTTGGCTATGCCGAGGCCGATGCCGGATGCCGCGCCGGTAATGACTGCTACCTTGTGTTCGAGATCTTCCATCGCCCTATACCGTTTGTCATTTTGGTCGCCGGAGCATACTCCATTCGACGGGACGGTCCCCCGGGTAGCCTGCCCATGGGGTTTACCTTTACTATGTCGCGTCACGTCTCGTGTTAAGAGTTGCGTCACGCTCTCGTGTTAAAGAGTTGCATCAAAGAGTCGTGTTAAAGAATTGTGTCAAAGAGTCGCATCGGGCCAGGCACGCGAACGGCATGCGCGAGAGTCAACGATGCCCGGAACCCTTCTGTCTCGCCTGAGACAGGTGCATGAGGAGAAAACGAATGTCTGAGCGAATATCTGAATACAACGCGTTAACGCCCGAAGAGAAGCAGGTGCTGCTGCACAAGGCAACCGAGATGCCGTTTGCCGGCAAATTTACCGAACACTTTGAAACGGGTGGTCACTACGTCTGCAAGCAGTGCGATGCGCCGCTTTATCGGTCAGAGCACAAGTTTCATTCTCAGTGTGGCTGGCCGGCATTTGACGATGAGGTTGAAGGCTCTGTGCGCAAGGAAGTCGATGCGGACGGGATGCGCATCGAGATTCTGTGCGCCACCTGTGACGGCCATCTCGGTCATGTCTTTGAGGGAGAAGGCTTCACCGCCAAGAACATCCGTCACTGCGTCAATTCAATCTCGATGAAGTTCGTGTCCGTCGAATGACGTGGTGGCGCCTGATCACGGTGCTTCGATGACACCGCTTGCAAACAGTTGCTCGATCTCGGCAGGGTCATAGCCCAATTCGCGCAGAATGTCGGCTGAATGCTCGCCGATATGGGGCGGACGCCGGGGCGGTCGCTGCGGGATGTTGTCGATCTGAATGGGATGCTTGACCAGAAGGGGTACGCCCATTTCGGGGTCTTCGGGTTCGATGATCATATTGTTGATGCGTGCCTGTGGGTCGTCCGGCTTCTCTTCGACTACCGCAATGAGATTAGCGGGCACGTTGTACTCGTCAAACAGCGTCATCCACTCGATCGAGGTCTTGCCGATGATGACTTTGCCGATCTCGACCCCAAGCGCGACGCGGTTGTCCCACATGTCCATCGGGTCCGCAAAGCGCGGGTCTGACAGCAGTTCGACCGTATCCATGGCGACGAAGAGCAGTGACATCAATTCAGTATTTCGGACCATGTTGAGCTGCAACCAGCGACCATCGCTGCATTGGTAGACCTGCATCATTGCCGGCATTTCTTCCCGCATATCGCGAAAACGTGCGACATCGCCGCCGGCTGAAGCGCCCTGGGCGATCGCAGAGCAAGACCACAAACCGTTCGCAAGGAGCGATGTGTGGACCATGCTGCCCGCACCGGTTCGTTCACGATTCAGGAGCGCGGTGACGATGCCCGCATAAAGGGCGACGCCGGTCGGATGGTCGCCCATCCCCGAGAGCCCCTGCACCGGTGCCGCGTCGCGGGCGCGCATCAGGTCCATGAGGCCGCTACGGGCCCAATAGGCAAGCTGATCAAAACCCTTGCGTGCACGCTCGGGGCCCTCCTCGCCATAAGCGGTCAGCGACGCATAGATCATGGCCGGATTGAGCGGTTTCAGGTCGTCGTAGTTGATACCCAGGGAGTCACGCACAGAGAGCGGATGATTGGTAATGAAGACATCGCATTCGGCGACCAGTTTGCGCAGGATCTCCATGCCCGCGGGCGCCTTGAGATCGAGCGCAATGCCGCGCTTGCTGTGGCCGTCCATCTGCCACATGTAGTCCTCGCCACCCGGGACGGTCTCCTGGACGTCGCGAATAATGCGCAGCATGTCGCCGGCACCCGGTTGCTCGATCTTGATGACGTCTGCGCCGAAGTCGGCGAGCATCATCGCCGCAGCCGGTGCAGCGATCACGGTTGCTGCATCTATAACCTTGAGGGCGGAGAAGAGATAGTTGTCCATTGAAGCTCGCGATCACCGAAAGCCGAGAGGATAGCAGAGGTCTGCGGTTGCGTGAGTCGGGGTCGGGGTCGGGGGGAGCGGGCGT
>CAVOBC010000246.1:0-7305 GCA_963693635.1 Gammaproteobacteria bacterium
CGCCACCGTCGGCGCAACAACAAGCGCACCGTGATTGCGCAGCATCAGCACCCGCTTGTCGCCGAGCATCTCTGCCATCCGCGCACCTTCATCTTCACTATCGAGCAGTCCGTCGTACACATCGTAGTACACAACATCGTTATGAAATCCAGCGGACTGTTGCGAACTGCGCGTCTCAAACAGCACGTCCTTTCGTATCGACATGGCAGTGATGTAAGGCGCATGAACGTGGATAACGCAACGCGCATCGGCCCTCGCCGCATGCACAGGTCGGTGAATGATCCACCCGGCCAGAATTGGCGGGCGCTCGCCAGATGTCATATTGCCATCTTCGGTCATCAACGCGAGGCTGCTGGCGGTAACCTGAGACCAGTGCGTATGTCCCGGCGAGATCAGCATTCGCGAGGAATCATCCGGACACACATAGCTGATGTGATTCCACACGCCCTCATTGAGACCATGGCGGACCGCAAGGCGGTGCGCAGCGGCAACATCCAGTCGCGCGTCTCTTGATGCTAAGCTCTCTACTTCTAAACCCTCTGCTTCTAAGTTCTCTGCTTCTAAGTTCTCTGCTTCTGAGATTTCCGATTCGGTGTCTGCCGTTTCAGTGTTTTCGGTCTCTGTTTTGATATCCATCACGAGTTGGCAGCAGCCGTCTCCTTCCAGGTAGACCGCAGCCATTTCGCACAGGCGACCGAGTGCTCAAAGATCGAGTAGCCATGACCTGCGCCGTAGTCCGGGGCTGGAATGAACTCGGTCGACACCTGGCCAAGCCGGCCCAGATTGTCCGTCGCGTGATAGGTGAAGAGCTGACGAACCACCTCTTTCCACGGCGCAAGCCGCGTCTCGTCCCAGGGCGCAACGTACTCATCGGCCCCGGGTTCGATGAACGGATATTGAACGCCTCGACCCGGGCGACCGTCCGCGTATCGATACCGGGTATTCCTGGGATTGTTCGGCACCGCCGCGCGCGCATGGCAATGATGCACGAAGCCACGTTCGATCCACTCGCGGCAGACGCTGCCGTTGGCAAACGGATCCAGCACCAGTTCGCCTGCCTCGATCGCCGACCTGATGTCGAAGACCTCCTGCTCCTCCGGGTTGTCCATCTTGAAGATCACGTGCGAATGATCGAGGGTCATCCGGTACGGAACACCACGAGCCTCAACCGCATCAGCCACCCGTGACACCCGGCGGAAGTCCTCGGACCACATGTTGATGTGCACCTCGAAGGTGGGCAGGCAGCCACACGCGTCGCCCCATTCAGCCGCTTGCAGGTACGCCGCTACGACCTCGTCATCAGTGACGAAATGACCGTCGGCATGCTTCGACAGAATCTGCGTGTTGTGCACTTTGCTGCCAAGCCGGGCCGAAAGCTCCAGTTTTTCCCTCAGCAATTGCTCGTCCTTGCCGAGTTGATAGAACCAACCCCCCGCGCGTACCGGCAGCCCGTACTTCTCGCTTGCAGCGAGGTATTCATCGACCAGAGCCGCGCTCTCAGGGGTCTTGTCGTAGTAGTCGTACGCGCCACTTTCCTTGACCATGCGGAAGCGCGTATCCACGCCGAACTCAGTCGCATCCGTGTGCATGATGCCGTTCTCCGTTATCCCGATCTGCAGATCCGCCATCGCTGACTCCCGTTTTGTTTGCCCGGCCACATGCCGCGCCCATGTCATCCATTCTGCAATCAGCGTCAATCAAAGGCGAGTAGAAGCTGGACCATCACCAGGCAGGTTTCTTTGTCGGAACCGGTGAACAGTGCAGGCGTGTCAAGCGCCAGACTCGGCGAACGCCGAGACATAGGTCGCGTCGCCAACGAGCGCTTCGATGCAGCCAGGCTCAAGCGACAGATGCATGAAAGCATCAGTCGCATCATAATCATTGCCGATGTGGGACCGCGTGAAGCCAAATCTCGGGTAGTAAGCTGGACTGCCGAGCAGGAAGAGGCCTTTCAGACCAAGCGCCCGGCACGCATCGATCATGGCAAGCATCAGTGCGCTGCCGACCCCGGTTCGCTGCCGGAGAGGAACCACCGAGAGCGGCGCCGCGCCGCCAAACTGGTCGCTGCGTCCGGCCAGCGTGATCGGTGACACCATAACGTGACCGATGACTTTGCCATCACTCAAAGCAACCAGGGAGACGAGTGACTCGTCTCGATCCCGGATCAGTTCAACCAGACAGGGCGTCTCGTCGTCGCCAAAAGCCGATCGTACGACCTCAGAGATTGCGCCAACGTCCGCCGGTTCTTCGGCGCGAATAGTCCAGTTGACGTTGTCTGTGCCCACGCTTGTCCCTTCCGGAATGACCCTCGAACGCCCCACGGATGACGCACAATCGCCCTCGATTGTGCGTCCAATGAACCGATCAGGTGACGAGCCTGTCAGGCTTCCCGCTCTTCATACTCGCGGATCAGTTTGGCCGTCGCAACCATGCGCCATGCCTGCTCAATGATGCCCGGCATCGCGTCCCAACGCACGGTTTCAAGGTTGATCAGCACCATGTCCGAGTTTGCGTAGTGGTCCGTGATGTAGAAGGTCCCGGGCGACGCCATCATCAGCATGTCCCGCTCCATGAGATCACAACAAATCGCGAGACTGCCCTCACCTTCGGTTCTCAGGCGCGCCACGAACTTCTGCCTGACCTTGATCGCCGGCGTTCCGTACGACCGGCTTTCCTCACAGCCAGGGAATGTCTTCGCGATTTCCACCACTCTCGCGAAGAGTTCGGCATTCTCTGGCGACGGCGGAAACCTGATTGGCGTGGGTTCTTTCTTTGCCAAAGAAACCTCCTTCTGCCTTTGGCCCGAATGTCTGCGGCCCGTTAAGGTTGTATCCACTGGCGATTCAGGATGGGTACTTCCTCACGACACCGGCTTTAGCACGTGCTGCGGTCACTTTGGGGCCGTCAGGGAACAAGCCGCCGGAGGGGATCTCGACGCACTATTAGCGGAGGTTTCTTCAACCCATTTTGGTCATTTAGTCGGCGAATGTTCAACATCAACCCGCGTGGACGCGCAAACCACAGACGGTGACAGCTTGATCCAAATTTTGTCATCGTTGAACTCAATCGTATCGCCGGCAACGATCTTCTTGCGCTTCTGAGTCTCGGATTTCCCATTGACCAGCACCTGACCAGATGCAACAGCCACTTTGGCTGCACCACCACTGGTAGCCATACCCTCAAACTTCAGTATCTTGTATAGCTCGGTAGGTTCTGATGATATTTCAACCAAGCGAAAGCCTGCTGGTGCTTCTGTATCTGACGGGCTCACGAGTGTTGTCATGTTGTTAAACCTACTGTCTGAATTTGCGCGGCGTTCTTCGCCAGATGCGGCATCTCAGTAACTGATATGGCGTGCTCGACCGCCAGGGTTCTCGTAAGCCGAAGGCAACCCTAACTGATTTGGGGTAATTACAGATACCCTGCAGGAAATCAAGCTCGTCACGGGTTTGTGACCCGGCGAAAAGATAGCGTTAGCCATTGAGTGCCACGAGGTGTGCATCCCTGCAACTCGCTAATCAGGCAGGCCGAGCACTCTCTTCGCAATGATATTTTTTTGAATCTCATTGCTGCCGCTGTAAATGGAGGCTGCACGGGTCGAGAGCCATCGGCGGGTGCCCATGAGTTCGTCCGCGTTAAACGCATCACCCTCCCAGCCGTAACCCTGGCTGCCCCGAAGCGCCGCCATCAGCTCCGTGTGTTCCTTTTCGAGTTCCGTGCTTACAATCTTCATGATCGACGTCACAGCGCCAGGCGTCTTGCCGTCAGTTGCCTCGTCAACGATGCGGCGCTGTGTCAGCCGCAGCGCGTGGGCATTCATCTCGTACCCTGAAACGGAGTCGCGCACCGCGCCGTCAGCCAGACGCCCGTGCTGCGTGCCCACATACTCGCGCGCTACGTCGATCACCCCCGCGGTCCGCCTGGCGGTGCTGCCCGCCACCAACATCTCCATGCCGGAACGTTCGTGTTGCAGAAGCCGTTTGCCGACCGTCCAGCCACGATTTATCTCGCCGATCATGTCACGCTTGTCGGCGACGGCATCGTCAAAGAACGTCTCACAGAACGGCGAACTGCCGCTGATCATCCGAATCGGACGCACCTCGATGCCCGGCTGGTCCATCTTCAGAACGAAAAAGCTGATGCCGTCGTGCTTCGGCACCTCAGGATCAGTACGCACCAACAGAAACATCCATTCGCAATAGTCGCCGTCGGACGTCCAGATCTTGTGGCCGTTGATGATGAACTGGTCCCCGTCAGGGACGGCCGCCGTGCGCAGACTCGCGAGGTCAGACCCGGCCCCCGGTTCGCTGTACCCCTGACACCACGCGCCATCACCGCGAGCGATCACCGGCAGCAGCCGACGCTTCTGCTCCTCAGTGCCAAACTCAAGGACCGTGGGCCCGACCATCGTGACGCCCCGATTCATCAGCGGCGGTCGCGCGCCCACTGCCTTCATCTCTTCAAGCAGGGTCACGTACTCGCGGGACGAGAGCCCGGCACCACCGTATTCTCGCGCCCACGTCGGCGTGGTCCATCCCTTCTCAGCCATCCGTTCCAGCCAGACCTGTAAATCCGTGTGTTCAAGCGGAATCTTGCTGCTGCCGGTGTGCACCTGACCCGGGCCGCGCGCCCCTTGCGGGCAGTTGGCCGCGAGCCATGCGCGCGCTTCGCTGCGAAACTGATCGAGACTCATGCTTCCTCCTCTTGGGGAAATTTTGCTTGGGGAGTGCTGCGTCGAATCTTACACCGAGGCGGGTCTCCGCTGCCGGACCCTGCGCCGCGACCGTGACATCGCAGGGGCCGGGGTGCACGATTCAAACCTTTCCGGCATGCCCGCCATCTCAGTGGCACGGGCTGCGAGCCAGGCGAGAGGGTGCGACCCGGCCGCAATCATCGGTGTTGAGCCCACGACCCAACGATCAACAAAAAAACCCAGGGGAAACAACATGCGTTGTTATCTGACCCAGGTCATTACTGCATTCGCTGCGCTTGCATTCGCGAACGCCGCGACCGCGGGCAAAGCGACCGAAGAAATAGAGGATACCCTGCCGTTCAACTCGCGCAGCACGCTCGAAGTAAACAACGTCAACGGCTCGATTGAGGTTACCGCCTGGGACCGGGCGAGATTCACATTTACGCCGAAAAAGTCGTGAAAACGGGCTCTCTGGGCGACCGCACCGATGCACTTGATCGCATTGAAGTCGTGATTCAAGAGTCAACGACAGGCGTCCTCGTGAAGACCATCCATCACCGCAAGTGGGGCAGCTCTAACGGGCGCGTCAGTTACGCCATCAAGGTCCCACGGGATGCAGACCTGCGGATAAGAACGACCAACGGGCGGGTAATCACCGACGGCGTTAACGGCAACCACGGCCTGCGCTCGGTCAATGGATCGATTTCCGCAGAGCGCATGGCGGGCTCGATGAAGACGCGGACCACCAATGGCAGCATCGACATTGAACTCACTCGCCTCAACGCGAACGAAGATATCAACCTGAAGACCGTCAACGGCAGCATCGTGCTGAGCCTGCCGGAGGCAACGACCGCAGATCTCGATGTGACAACAGCCAATGGCCGGATCCGCAGCGACCTGCCGGTCACGATTGGAACCGCCAGCAAGCGGAAACTGCACGGCACCCTGAACGGCGGCGGCGACACCCGCGTGCGCGTGTCAACGGTCAACGGTCAACGGTCAACGGCAGCATCTCCCTGCGGGGCGTTTCACGGGGCTCTTCTATCGACGGGCGTGATACACACTTCGGGATCCAGCAGGCAAGGATCCCGCGCACCGGGCGCTGCCGGTAACGCCGGTTCGTCCGCCTGAGCCATCGACTGGATTGAACGGATCGAGAGCACCGATTCACCTGCACGATTCACCTGCAAATGGGGTCGAGGTCGGGGTCGGGTTACACTCCCGTCATCGACGCGTAATACAACGAACGACCATCTGCCCCACTGAATCCAAAGCCCCGCCCGGTTGCCTGCCGCACACCGCACGGGTGGCCATTGGGCGATGTCTGCAACTCGGCACTGCGCGCTTGCTGATTGCCGTTCTCACTGTCTTGCTTGCCAATGGCTGCGATCGTCCGACGACCGGCGCGGGCGTGATCCGCTTTGCAACCGGCACGCCGCTACAATCGTTTGATCCACATCGCTCCGACTCAGGACCCGTACACAGCACCTACCTGACCCTGGTATACGACGGCTTGACGGGGGCCAATCCGGATGATCTATGGAACCCGCTGCCCAGCCTCGCGCATTCCTGGCACTGGGTGACGGACACGTCGATTGAGTTTGAGCTGGTCACGGGCGCGACATTCACCGACGGCACCCGCTTCGACGCAAGCGTTGCCAAGGTCAATATCGAGCGAATGCTAGAGGTCAAGGGACCCCGCGTGAACACCGTTGCCACGGTCAGATCAGCGGAGGTAATCGGCCCGTATACCCTGCGCATCCACCTGCACGCACCCGACCCAACCCTGCTGCAAAACCTCGCTGGATCGCCGGGCATGATGGTGAGCCCGGGCGCCTTCGATAATCCGGATCTTGACCTCAATCCCGTTGGAACCGGTCCATTCATCTACGACAAGGACAACTCCACGATCGGCGAGGTCCACCGCTTCGTGCCACGGCCCGACTATTTCAACGATGCTATCGCCAACGACGCGCCGTATGAGGTACATGTCCTGGTCAACGCGCGCGCCCGCCTCAACGCCCTCATCTCGGGCCAGGTCGACATCGCCAACATCTCGCCGCTCGAGGCGGCGCCGGCTGCGCAGCTTGGCTTTGCCATCGAGGAACGTGCCAACCGTTGGTTCGGGATGACGCTGCTCGACCGAAACGGCGAACTGGTGCCTGAGCTGAAAGACCCGCGGGTGCGCCAGGCGTTAGGCTTTGCGGTCGATCGACAAGCCCTGGCCGACGCCCTCTTTTTCGGCTACGCGCGACCTGCATCCCAGCCGATGGTCAAAGACGTCGGCTACGTGCCGGCCCTCGACAACTTTTACCGCTACGACCCGGATCATGCGCGCGCACTGCTCAAGGCCGCAGGGGTTAGTTCGTTCACGTTTGTCACTCCGGTCTCTCCCGACGCCTCATCCGAGTATGAGGCGGTTCAGCACTATCTGCGTCAGGTTGGCATCAACATGGAAATCGAGGTGATCGAACCAGGCACGATCGCCGCGCTCGCACGCACTGAGCGCTACCCCGTCAACACCATCACGTTTCCCAACTTCGGCCCCGACAGCCGACACCCGGCGATCTGGGAGACAACCGCTGTCTTCAACCCGTTCCGGGTGCCGAACC
>CAVOBC010000247.1:0-7299 GCA_963693635.1 Gammaproteobacteria bacterium
GGCTGCCGTTTTTTAACCGCCCCTGGGTGGTCACGGACGAGGGCCGGCGCAGCAAACTGGGCTCTGTGCTTGCCTGTGTACTGTGTGACCACCGCGAATTACCTGCCGGATTTTCCTGCTATAAGGAGACGCCCGTCTTCGATCAGGACACCGTTCCCAACGGGTTGCACAAGGACCATGCGACCAAGCCCGGGGTGTGGGGGTTGATCTGTGTGCGCGAAGGGCAACTGCTTTACACGATTGACCGTGAGGAGCCGGTCGCGGTCACACCGTTGGCGTCGGGTGTCTTGGTGCCAAATGTCAGGCATGCTGTTCGCGCCGAGACGCTGGTGCGCTTTCATGTTGCCTTTTACCGCGCGGCGTCGCGCTGATCTGTGGATTTAAGTATGCGACCTCGCTCAACCGGCCGAGAGTAGCGCGAGAGATTCCGCCCCTGAAACCGACCCCATGAGTCCCAGCTAATGACACGAATTGCCTTGCTCGACGACTATCAGCACGTCGCCGCGAGTGCTGCCGACTGGCGCACCCTGGACGCCGAGGTGCAGTCGTTCCACGACCATCTGACGGACGAAAAAGCGTTGGTCGCGCGGCTGGGTGGATTTGATATCGTCGTTGCCATGCGCGAACGGACACCGTTCCCGCGGGCGCTGCTGCGTCAACTGCCGAATCTTAAACTGCTGGTTACGACCGGCATGCGCAACGCGTCGATTGATATCAACGCTGCGATTGAGTGTGGCATCACCGTCTGTGGCACGTCGGGTGAGCCGCACGCGACTGCGGAGTTGACCTGGGCGCTGATTCTTGGGCTGCTGCGGCACGTGCCGGCTGAGGATGCGGCAACGCGTGCTGGCGATTGGCAGGTCAGCGTGGGTACGGGCGTTGCGGGCAAGACGCTTGGTGTGTTGGGACTCGGCCGACTCGGGTCGCAGGTCGCGAGAGTTGGCAGTGCGTTCGGCATGCGGGTGATTGCGTGGAGTCAGAATCTGACCGCTGACAAGGCACTGGCAGCAGGCGCGACGCTCGTGACCCAGGATGCGCTGCTGCAGGAATCTGATGTTCTCAGCATTCATCTCGTATTGAGTCAGCGCACGCGGGGGCTGCTTGGCGGATCAGAACTCGCCCGCATGAAGAAAACTGCGGTTCTCATCAATACCTCGCGCGGACCGATTGTCGATGAGTCAGCGCTCATCGATGCCCTGACGACCGGTGCGATAGCTGGCGCCGGGCTCGATGTCTACGATGTTGAACCGCTACCTCCCGCACACGCGTTGCGGTCGTTGCCAAATACCCTGGTCACGCCCCATATCGGTTATGTGACCCAAGAGACGTACGCGCTCTTCTACGGGGGCGCCCTCGAGGCGATCGACGCGTATCTTGCGGGCTCTCCGGTGCGGGTGCTGGCAGCCGCAGTCCGCTAATCGTCAGGAAGGCTTGCCCGTCGTGGGGTGACGGAGCCTGCGCGGGTTGGTGCTAATTTTTTTGCGTTGACTACCTTTGGTGTCAGCTACTTTGGTGTTGACGCAAAAGGACGTCGTGCGAAGGTCGTGCAAAGTAAGCCGAGCGAAACTAACGGTGGCGTTATCGCACATTGGCCTGAATTCGTGTGGCGCCCGATGGGAAGGGTAAGCCATTGGAACCGGATCACAACATGCGGGAGTCTTACGGCAGATCCACGTGCAGGCCGCCCGGTCCCAGAGAGCAGGCCTCGTGCAGCGCGCTGGAAAGGCCCTGTACGAAGGACCGGCTAAACGCGCAAAATGGCGGATCGCGCGAATGGGCTGTGCCCGCTCAGGTCAGGCTGCGGTCGCTCATCACACCTTTTTCACACTTTCATACGTTTCGCGCCTTTCTCACCCTCCACATTAACGGCAAATTGAGTATCACTATGTCACAAGAAGCAATCAGGACCGATCCGCAGTCGGGGACGAAAATATTCGCCACGCGTGCCGCACAGGCAAACGACAAGATCCGGGGGCATGGCTACGCGCCGGTGTCCGACGCGGCATTGACCACCCTGCCGGAGCCACCTGCTGGCGCCGTTTTCAATGCCGAAGAGCAGGCGAGGTATCGCGCATTCAAGGAAGCGCGTGCGGGCGCTGCCGATTACATGGCGATGGAGGGGGAGTTCAGTCGTTATCTTGAGGATGTGTATTCCGCCGATCCCGTTGCGCGTGACGCCCTGACCGACGAATGCGAGATTCTGGTGGTTGGCGCCGGCTTTGGTGGACTGCTGCTCTGGCACAAGCTGCGCGAGGCAGGGTTTACCGATGTTCGGTTCTGCGAGAAAGGCGGCGATGTTGGTGGCACGTGGTATTGGAATCGCTATCCCGGCATCGCTTGTGACGTCGAGTCATACAGTTATTTGCCGTTGCTTGAAGAGATGGGCTATGTGCCCACGATGAAGTTCGCCGCTGGCTTCGAGATTATGGAGTACTGCCAGAAAATGGCAGAGAAGTTCGGGTTTTATGACCACTGCCTGTTTCACACGACCGTGGAGGAGACCGAATGGAGCGAGGACGACGCACGATGGACCGTGACGACGGACCGAGGGGATCGGATGCGGGCGCGCTTCGTCATTCTTGCCAATGGCATTCTGACCACACCGAAGCTGGCGCGGATCGATGGCATGGCGAGTTTCAAGGGCGATTCGTTCCACACGTCCCGCTGGGACTACAACATCGATCTTGAAGGCAAGAGGGTTGGCGTCATTGGCACCGGGGCGACGGCGGTGCAGGTGATCCCCGAGATCGCAAAGGTGGTAGACAAACTCTATGTCTTCCAGCGCACGCCGTCGTCAATCGACGTGCGCGATCAACGCGAGACCTCGCAGGAAGAGGTTGCCGCCTGGGCCAGTGAGCCGGGTTGGGCGAAGGCGCGCAGGGCCCGTTTTGCGCGCATCTCGGCAGGCCGGACGGCGATGAAAGCTAACGACGACTATCTGGCGGGCAAGGTTGCTGACTTCAAAGAGCGCAAGCAGCACGCGAGAGAACTTTCGCCAGACGAGCTGATGCAAAAACAGCTGGACTCCAACTTTCGCATCATGGAGCAGATTCGGGCACGGGTCGACGCGATCGTTGACAACCCGGTTACTGCCGCGGCTTTAAAGCCGTGGTATCCATACGGCTGCAAGCGCCCGACCTTTCACGACGAATACCTGCCGGTCTTCAATAAGCCCCATGTGACCCTGGTCGACACCGCGCCCCGTGGCGTGAACCGGATCAGCGAACGCGGGGTTGTGCATGATGGCGTGGAGTATCCCGTCGATGTGTTGATCTACGCGACCGGGTTCCAGTGGATGGCGACATCGACCTTCAACATGATCACCGGGCGCAGTGGCCAAACGATGCGGGAGAAGTGGCAGTCTGAGGGCACGCGGACCTTTCTTGGCCTGCATAGCAAGGGTTTCCCCAACCTCTTCATTATGACGGGACCGCAGGGGGGTGGTGGCAGTTTTAACTTCACCAATGCGATCGAAGAGCATGGTGACTATATCGTGTGGATGCTGCAGACCATGCGCGAACGCGGTGCAAGCACCGTCGACATTCGTAAAGAGGACGAGGATGCATATGCGAAACACTGTCGGGACGCGGACGTGGCATCGCGCCCGCTGCGGGACTGCGTCTCTTACTACAACGGGCATGGGGAAGCGGAACCCGGCAGTCTTGCTTATTACGGCGGCGGCCAATGGCACAAGTATCGCATCGCCGCCCAGGGGTCGCTTGACCCGTACCTGTTCGGTGGTGAGTGAACGGGCAGGATATTTTGACGGGGTAGCAGGAGCGTGGCGATGTTAAAACGATTGGATCATGTGTCGATTGGTGTGCTGGACATGGACAAGGCCCGCGAGTTGTTTGTGGATATCCTGGGCGGCGAGGTCCTGCCCGACGCGGGCCAGTCTGACGCAGCGGGTTTCGACTGGATGACATTCATGCTGGGCGGCAAGAAGATGGAACTGGTCACGCCGCAGGTGGTGGGCGAGGGCGGCATCGGGCAGTACATTGCGAAAAATGGCGAGGGCTTTCATCACATATCCTGCGCCGTAGAGAACCTCGATGAGGCGCGCGAGTACTTCGAGTCGAAGGGACTGCGTATTCTCGGCTTCGACGACCGCAGTCCTGCTTTCAAGCATTTCTATCTGCATCCGAAGGATTCGTTCGGCGCCCTGGTCCAGGTGTTTGAAGAGAGCGAATCTACGTTGAGATTAAGCGGTCCCGAGTAACGCGTCGCATCGAATCCGCCGGATGCAAGGCGGTCTTCCTGCGTTCTGGAAAACGGAATGTGGATCGCCGCGCTTTGACTGCCAGCCCAAGGTTGGTGACACAAGGAGGCTCTCGGTAGCGGAGCTTGGATTGTCCCCTCGCGGGGCGGTGACAGATGGACTCTGTTTGGTCCGCGCGCTTTGGTCCGCAATTTCGGGGCGGCGATTGGTCCCTGGCTTTCATTTTTCGAGCACGCACTGAAAGCTGCCGACGTGGTCTGCCGGTTCCCCGCGCCCGCGCCCGCGCCTGAGCCTGACGCGCGGCTGAAGGTCGCTCTTTTGGCTGCGACGAGCCGTTGGAGGCCAAATATGAGTCCGCGGATAAGCGGCATCAAGGCACACCCGGGCAATGTTGCCGCGACTGCGACGTGACATACTCTTCTAGCGGTACGCGGACTTAGGTGGATGTCGACGTGGACGGTTGTGTGTAAGGCGTCTTGTGTCTGCGGCGTCGATTTGCGGTAACCGTCGGTGCAGGCTGATGGTTTTAGGAGGACATTCCTGAGTGAACAAGGAAAGACGGTGCTGATGGCCCTCGTCGGGACATTGGAAGATCTGTTGGCGTATGACCTCAAGGCCGGCCGGCACGTTGGTGTGGTCCCGTCGCTAATGCGGCTCTCGTCGGCTTGCTTGTTGGCGGTAGTGATGTTCTGGCTGGGTGCCGCCGGTGGCGCGGAGGTACCTCGACCGGTCCCGTATGAGCACGGCGCGTCCTATCTTGAGCCTTTAAAGTACGGGCCTGACTTCAAACACTTTGACTATATAGATCCGAATGCCCCCCGTGGCGGCTTCGTGCGTGCTGCAGAAATGGGCACCTTTGACAGTTTCAATGGCATTCTGGACAAGGGCCGGATCGCCAATGGGTTTGGGCGACGGGGGCTTGGCGCGCTTGTCTATGACCGGTTGCTGGAACAGGCGGTCGATGAGTCGGCGAGTTATTACGGTCGACTGGCATCGGGTGTCTGGGTTTCGGATGACTTCCGTAAATTCGCATTCCGGATTCGAGAGGGTGCGTACTGGCACGACGGCGAGCCCGTGACCGTGGATGATGTGATCTTCACGTTCGAGACATTGCGGGATCATGGTGCAGTGGGGGTGCGGGCGGCACTGTTGGAGCTGGGGAGTATCGAGCGGCTGAGCGATGACGAGGTGCTGTTTACAACGAAGGCGGACTCGATCAGTAATCCTGATCTGGTCTTCATCGTTGCTTCCTATTCGATATTGCCAAAGCATTACTGGTCGACACGTGACATTACCGAGACGACGCTTGAGCCGCCGCTGTCGAGTGGACCGTATCGGATCGAGTCCTTTGATCTTGGGCGCAATGTTATCTATCAGCGCGTGGACGACTATTGGGGTGATGACTTGCCGGTGAACCGGGGTCGCCACAATTTTGATCGCATCAAGTTTGATTACTTTCGCGACGAGTCCGTCATGCTCGAGGCGCAAAAAGGGAACGTGATCGACATCCGGACAGAGACGGTGTCCAAGAACTGGGTCACTGGCTACGACTTTCCCGCGGTCAAGGCCGGAATCTTCAAGAAAGAACTGGTTGACCTGTCGCTGCCCTGGGGACTGTGGGCGCCGGTCATGTGGAATCTTGATAACCCCAAGTTTCAGGATATCCGGCGGCGTGAAGGGCTTTGGTTGTTGTCCGAATTCCGGTACACCAATCGGGTGTTGATGTACGGCTTTTACAACTACGCGAAGAGTTACTTCTACAACTCCAAGATGGCGTCGTCAGGTTTGCCGTCGGCGCTTGAACTTGCGTTGCTTGAGCCGCTGCGCGGCCAGATACCGGATCGGGTGTATACCCACGAGTGGGTCGGAAACGAGACGTCCGGGTATGGCTACAGTCGGGAGAACGTGAAGCGAGCAATCAAGTTGTTTGCCGCAGCCGGATGGGTGGTACGTGACGGTGTGATGGTTGATGAAAAGACCGGCAAGCGGGTGGCTATCGATTTTCGCTTTGGCTCGCCTTTCGGGCTGCGCCAGGAGAAACCGTTCATGGCTATGCTGAATCTCGTTGGTATCGAAACGACCGCACGGACGCATGAAGTGTCGAATTGGCTCTATCGGATGCGTAACGGCAAGTTTGAGGGGGGCCAATACGGGTTCACGCCGAGCAATATTCCCGGGATCATGTTGCGAAATCGGCTGGGAAGCGCAAGCGCAGGTTCACCGGGTGGCCAGAATTGGAATCGAGTTCGGAATCCCGCGGTGGACACCATGATCGACCACGTGATGGCCGCGAGGACGCCCGAGGATCTCTACGCAGCGACGCGGGCGCTGGATCGCATACTGCTCTGGAATTTCTACTACATCCCTGGGCTTGCTGCGCCGGGGTACCGCCTGGTGCACTGGGACCGCTTTGGCAGACCGGAGGGCCGACCGCGGCTGCTGCGCCCGGTGTGGCTGGACACGTGGTGGTTCGACGAAGAGAAAGCGGCTCGGGTTGAAGCTGGAATCGCTGAACTCACTGACGAATGACTCGTCCACGCGGCGCCGCAGTTCTCGACCACCCGCCCAACGACACACACGAAAGATGGCTTACATCGAGACCACCGGACCAACGACACACACACAAATGGGCTTACATTGAGTGCGACTTCGCCCGTGGCCGATGTTTCCGTCGTTGACGGGCCAGTAGCTAAAGGAAGCCAGTAGCCAAACGACACACACGAAAAGAGGCTCGCTTCGGAAACAACGACCACGGAACAAAGACACACATAAAAGTGGGCCTACATTGAGTGCGATTTTCCCCGCGGGCGATGCTTTCGTCGTTGACGGGTCCTGGAGTTTCACAGATGAACACCGAACGCGTGCGGGTAGCGACGTTTTTCGGCTCAGTTGATCTCAACAAGGTGGATTGGCACGGTTAATGCGCAGAGGGTCGCTGAATGGGGATCAGCTGGGGATGCGGACGGGTGAGGCCGATGGTCAGGGCAGTCCCTTTGCTTTGCGGCACCAACCGTGACGCTTTGCCCAGCCGTCGAGTGCGTCGTCGGACCCATAGGCACGCTGGCGTTTACCAATCGCGT
>CAVOBC010000248.1:0-7291 GCA_963693635.1 Gammaproteobacteria bacterium
AAGGGCCATGATGACTTGACGTCGTCCTCTCCTTCCTCCGGTTTGTCACCGGCAGTCTCCTTAGAGTTCCCACCCGAAGTGCTGGCAAATAAGGATAAGGGTTGCGCTCGTTACGGGACTTAACCCAACATCTCACGACACGAGCTGACGACAGCCATGCAACACCTGTCACTGAGTTCCCGAAGGCACCAATCTATCTCTAGAAAGTTCTCAGGATGTCAAGGCCTGGTAAGGTTCTTCGCGTTGCATCGAATTAAACCACATGCTCCACCGCTTGTGCGGGCCCCCGTCAATTCATTTGAGTTTTAATCTTGCGACCGTACTCCCCAGGCGGTCTACTTATCGCGTTAGCTGCGCCACTAATGAGTCAAGCTCACCAACGGCTAGTAGACATCGTTTACAGCGTAGACTACCAGGGTATCTAATCCTGTTTGCTCCCTACGCTTTCGCTCCTCAGTGTCAGTATCAAGCCAGGAGGCCGCCTTCGCCACTGGTATTCCTCAGAATATCTACGCATTTCACCGCTACACTCTGAATTCTACCTCCCTCTCTCGTACTCTAGTCGCTCAGTTTTGAATGCAGTTCCAAGGTTGAGCCCTGGGCTTTCACATCCAACTTAAACAACCACCTACGCGCGCTTTACGCCCAGTAATTCCGATTAACGTTCGTACCCTCCGTATTACCGCGGCTGCTGGCACGGAGTTAGCCGGTACTTCTTCTGTGGGTAACGTCATTCACAAGGGTATTAGCCTTGCTAGTTCCTCCCCACTGAAAGTGCTTTACAACCCTAGGGCCTTCTTCACACACGCGGCATGGCTGTGTCAGGGTTTCCCCCATTGCACAAGATTCCCAACTGCTGCCTCCCGTAGAAGTCTGGGCCGTGTCTCAGTCCCAGTGTGGCTGATCGTCCTCTCAGACCAGCTATGGATCGTCGCCTTGGTGAGCCTTTACCTCACCAACAAGCTAATCCAACGCAGGCTCCTCCAATAGTGCGAAGTCCGAAGATCCTCCGCTTTCCCCCTTAGGGCTTATGCGGTATTAATCCGGGTTTCCCCGGGCTATCCCCCGCTACTGGGTAGATTCCTACGCGTTACTCACCCGTCCGCCACTCGTCAGCCGGAGCAAGCTCCGCTGTTACCGTTCGACTTGCATGTTTAAGGCCTGCCGCCAACGTTCAATCTGAGCCATGATCAAACTCTTCAATTGAAGATAAATCTTCCTGTTACCCCTTGCCGTGCCCTTTTGAGGCCAGACTCAGGAAACAGTAGCGAGTTAAGCTCGCAAATCTTTTGACATCCGCAGTAATCTAACCTCAAGAGGCCTAAACCCGAGAGGAAGACACTACGCAATGGCTCCAACGCAAAAAATTACTGCTATAAATGAATATATGACAGATAATTGTCGTTGGTTAGTCTATGACCATTCCAACAACAAGCACCCACATCTATTGCTTGTCCTGATATTTTAAAGAGCGGTCGACTGTCGGGCTTCTCGCCATTTCCTCCTTTTTGGAGTGACTTGGAAGTCAGCTCCGGAGGGCCTAGCACCCGTCCGAATCAGTTGATCCGGGCTGTCGAGGGGGCGAATTATACTCACGAAGCCTTCGAATACAACGCTCAATCTGATTCTTTTCGAAATCTTTTCTGCAGGCCTCTAACACGCCGGCTCGAGTAGTCTCAGCGCGGCATCTTGCCTAGTGCCGGGTGCAGCCCTCAGCCCCGCCTGCCGGCCGCGAGGCCCCGTCCCAGCGCCGTTTCGGCCACCACGCCGAGGCAAGCCGGGCTGCGAACAATACGCAAACTACGACTGCGTAGACAAGGGCCTCAGCGTAGTCCGAGCGCGAAATCCACACAAGATGGATCAGCGCAAGGACCGCGACCACGTACACGACCCGGTGCAAACGCATCCAGTTGCGTCGAAGCCGCCGCATCCAGGCATTTGTCGACGTGATCGCAAGCGGCACCAACCCGAGCCAGGCGGCGGCACCCACCGTGATATAGGGCCGCTCAACGACATCCGCCAGCAAGTCGCCCCACCTCAGGTCGAGCAGCAACACAAAATACGCGGAGATATGGATCGTCGCATAGAAGAAAGTGTAGAGCCCGAGCATCCTGCGCACTCGTGCAAGCATCCGCAGTCCCAACTTCCTGACTGGCGTAATGGCGAGCGTGATCAGCAGGAATCGGAGGGCCCACTCACCAATGAACACAACAACCGCCTTGCCAGGATCTGCGCCGAGGCCGTTGGGCAGGCCATTGATCGCACGGCCGATCTCAAGGGCGATGTAGGCCGCCGGCAAGGCGGCGGCGATGAAGACGGCACCCCTTAGCAGTTGGACTTTCGTGATCATGTTGTGCCTGCGCAAGAACAGGCAGGCGACTTCAACTCAGAAGTCGCGTCGCAGGTCCATGTCCGCGTACATCTGGGCAACCTGCGCACCATAGCCGTTGAAAATCCGGGTCTTGATCTTTTCACCACCAAAGATCGGCTGAGGAAGCCGCCGCTCAGATGCCTGACTCCAACGCGGATGCGGGACTGAAGGATTGACGTTGGAATAGAAGCCGTACTCGCGTGAGTTAGCTATCTCCCAGGTCGTTTTCGGACGCGTCCGCGTGAACTCAATCTTCACGATGGACTTGATGCTCTTGAACCCGTATTTCCAGGGCACAACAAGGCGCAGCGGCGCCCCGTTTTGATTGGGCATGACATTGCCGTATACCCCGACCGCGAGCAGCGTCAACGGGTTCATCGCCTCATCCATGCGCAGACCCTCGATGTAGGGCCAGTCGATCGACGAGAATCGAGAGCGCTGGCCTGGCATTTCAGACGGTCTGTACAACGTCTCAAAACGCACATAGCGCGCGCTCGACAGGGGCTTGAAGCGTTTGATCAAGGATGCAAGCGGGAACCCTATCCAGGGGATGACCATAGACCAGGCTTCGACACAGCGGAATCGGTAAACCCTCTCCTCCAGGTCAATGCCGCCAAGCAGGTCATCCAACCCGACCTTGCCGGTAACCTCTGCTTCACCTGACACCTCAACGGTCCACGGATCAGTCGTCAGTTTGCCAGCGTTATCAAAGGGATCATCCTTGCCGCTACCAAACTCATAGAAGTTGTTGTAGCGCGTGACAACATCCCACGGCGTTGCTTGACCGGTCGTAGAAAAATCGCTCGGCATCGCCGCGCCGATTTGCGTTTTTAACCAGTCCGGACCACTCACCGACACGCCTGGAACACTGCGCAACGGCACGTTGCCAGAAGCGACTCCTGGAATGGCAAGTGCTGCTGCACCGAGGCCCATCGCCTTGACGATCTCGCGGCGAGAGCGATACACCGACTCGTCAGTAATTTCTGAAGCATTAATCTCCGGCGGTTTCCTGATCAGCATGTCATTGCCTCGCAAACGGGTTCTTGCAAATGGACGCTACGGCTCCGCGGGCGTTACAACCTCCTTCGCACGTCGACGCACAATCGAGTGGATCGGCCCTGAGACCGCATAGACCAGCCCGATGGCGAAGAGCACACCCGGTGGATAGATGAAGACCACGACAAACAGAAAGACGATTAACAACATATAGAAGAACGGCACACGACCCTTCAGATCGATGTGCTTCGGGCTGTAGTAGCGAACGCTGCTGACCATCAGGAGCGCAACCACCGTGGACAGGACCGCAATCGCCAGCGACAACTGAAACGGCACCTCGGGCGGCAAAGGACCGATGGGCGCGACATTGTCCTGCCACACCCACACCATCGTTGCCATGGTGCCGGCTGCCGCGGGACTTGCCAGCCCCGTGAATGACTTTGACTCAGGCGCTGTGTTGAAGCGTGCCAGCCGGAGCGCTGCACAGGCCATATAGAGGAAAGCCAGCATCCAGCCAACCTTGCCGAAATCAGAGAGAACCCAGCTGAAAAGCAGAACCGCGGGTGCGACTCCAAACGCGACAAGATCCGAAAGGCTGTCGTATTGCACCCCGAATTCGGTCTGCGTGTTGGTCAGGCGCGCGATGCGGCCGTCCAGGGAGTCCAGAAAACCCGCGATGACGATTGCTATCGCGGCACTCTCAAGCGCCCCGCTCATCGCACCAATAATGGCGTAGAAGCCTGAGAACAAGGCCCCGGTCGTGATCAGGTTTGGCAGCAGATAGATGCCACGGCGCGGCCGCTTTCGATCCGCATCTACCGGGTTTTCGTCCACATCTCTGATCGGAGAAATCTTCGATTCTTCCATTGCTCGCCCTCACCGCCCCCGGCGGCACCGGGGCGTCACATCGTTAGTACTTTCTCGCCGCGGGACAACCCCGATACACCAGAACGCACCACCTCAAGCACCGTAGCATCCGCGATTGCCTGCAAAAATGCATCCAGTTTCTCGGACGTGCCCGTTAACAGAACGGTGTACGCGGTGTTACTCACATCAACGATCTGACCGCGGAAGATGTCTGACGTTCGCTTGACCTCCGCACGCTGCGCGCCGGTTGCCCGCAATTTGATCAGCATGAGCTCTCGTGCCACATGCTCGCCTTCAGTCAGATCAACCAGCTTCACAACCTCGATCAGCTTGTTCAACTGCTTTGTGATCTGCTCGATCTGGTTGTCGCTCGCCAGGGTTGTGATGGTCATCCGGGAGAGCGTGGCATCGTCAGTGGCAGCGACCGTCAGTGACTCGATATTGTAGTTGCGTTGTGCAAACAACCCGACGACGCGCGACAGGGCACCCGGCTCGTTTTCAATCAGCACGGAGATAATGCGCTTCATCAGGTACGCACCCCCTTGCCCAGCCACATGTCCCGGAGCGACCCGTTCGGGGACACAAGCATTGGGTACACATGCTCTTCCGGATCAACCCACACATCGAGGAATACCAGCTTGTTGGTCAGCGAGAAAACCTCGTCCATGACGTGGTCCAGTTCTTCCGGGGACGTCACCTTGAAGCCCACATGCCCGTACGACTCAACCAGCTTCACGAAATCCGGTAGTGAATCCATGTAGCTGTGGGAGTGGCGGCCCTCGTACTGCATGTCCTGCCATTGCTTGACCATGCCGAGGGAACGATTATTGACGTTAATAATCTTGATCGGCAGGCCGTATTGGCCGCAGGTTGACAGCTCCTGGATGTTCATCTGGATGCTGCCCTCACCCGTGATACAGGCGACCGTCGCATCCGGATGGGCGATCTTGACCCCCATTGCTGCCGGCAGGCCAAATCCCATGGTCCCGAGGCCTCCGGAATTGATCCATCGACGCGGTTCATCGAATTTGTAATAAAGAGCGGCAAACATCTGGTGCTGGCCAACATCGGATGTGACGAACGCATCACCGCCGGTCGCGCGATAAACCGACTGGATCACCTGCTGCGGCTTGATGAGCGATCCATCACCCAGGTCCACCTTCAGACTGTCCTGTTGCCGCCAGCCCGCTATCTGCTCCCACCACGCGGCAAGCGCGGAATTGACCTCGGCGCTGCGCCCCTCAAGCCCCGTCTCCAGAATGGCATTGAGATCATCGAGCACCGAGATGACGGGACCAACGATCGGCACATCCGCCGTCACGGTCTTGGAGATCGAAGCGGGATCGATATCGACGTGGATGATGGTCGCGTTGGGACAGAATTTGGAGACCGTGTTGGTAATGCGGTCATCGAAACGCGCGCCCACCGCCAGCAACACGTCGCAATTGTGCATCGCCATGTTCGCTTCATAGGTGCCGTGCATCCCTAGCATGCCGACAAACTGACGATCAGTCGCCGGATAGGCACCCAACCCCATCAACGTATTGGTGACAGGCGCGTTCATCATCTGCGCGAGCTTTCGCAACTGTGGTGAGCCATTGCCCTGAACGACGCCGCCCCCACTGTAGATCATCGGGCGCTCCGCCCGCAGCAGGATATCGGCGGCCTTGCGAATCTGACCCGAATGGCCACGGCTCGACGGGCTGTAAGACCGCATCACGAGTTCTTCCGGGTACACGAACTCGTGCAGGTCCGTGGGATTGGTGATGTCCTTGGGCACGTCGATCACGACGGGCCCTGGCCGCCCCGACGTCGCAATGTAGAACGCCTTTTTCACGACCTCGGGAATCTCAGTTGCGGAGCGCAGGAGAAAGCTGTGCTTAACAATGGGTCGCGAGACCCCGACCATATCCGTTTCCTGGAAAGAATCGGTCCCGATCAGATGGCTCGGGACCTGACCAGAGATGATGACCATGGGAATCGAATCCATGTACGCGGTCGCAATGCCGGTGATCGCGTTGGTGGCACCCGGTCCAGACGTAACGAGAACAACGCCCGGCCGCCCGGTGCTACGTGCGTAACCGTCGGCCATGTGCGTTGCCGCCTGCTCGTGGCGCACGAGCACATGCTGAATCCGATTCTGTTTGAAGACTGCGTCATAGATGTGCAACGCAGCGCCGCCAGGATAACCAAAGATGTAGTCAACATCTTCTTCCTGCAGGCTGCGGATCAACATGTCCGCGCCAGATAGCATTTCCACTTGGAATCCTCTTCGAACCGAGTTCAGTCGTAGCGGGCAGGGCGGCAGTTCCCGCCATTTATCGACGGCGTGCCAAGAACCCCCACCATTTGACGCAACTGAGGCGACCATTGGGGCGTTCCTTGCACGACAGTTCAGATGCCTGTGACCGGTGCCGGACGCCTGGCAAAACAAGCAACGGAAGCGACTCCGGCGGGCTACAATTCAAGGGCGGGGATTTTCAGGGTTTGCCCCCTGTCTGTCAATCAACGCCGCTCGGTCGAGCCAGTCGAAACAGGCACAGGATTGCAGTACAATTATTGACCCTTTTTTCTTTCACTGCCATTGAGTTGCATGAAGAAGTTAAAGTTATCCGCGACACTCGTCATCTTGTTTGCCAACCTGGTATTCGCCAACCTGGTCTGGTTGCCGTCGCTCGCGGTCGCCGCTGAAGACTACTACGTGTGGGTCGACGAAAACGGCGTGACCAACTACGGAGAGCACAACCCGCAGGGCTTTGAAGCCCGTCACGTGACCAAGGGGCAACGTTTCGGCTACCCTGCCCGCGAACCTCAGCTCGGCGACGCGGTACCACAGGCCGAGCAAGGCTCCGAGCCCCAAGGCCCCGGTGTTAACGAGCAACTAGCAGAGGCGCGTCAGACCGCGCGCGCTGCCGCTGACACCCAGCGCAAAGAGAACTGTTCGCTCGGCAAGCGCAACCTGGCACAGCTGGAAGCATTCGCCCGCATTCGGATCGCTGACGGCGACGGCGGCGAGCGCTACTTGTCCGACGACGAGAAGTCCCAGCGTATCGCGCA
>CAVOBC010000249.1:0-7281 GCA_963693635.1 Gammaproteobacteria bacterium
TTTTCAGCACGTTGCTAGGAGTGGGCAGGTGCATTTGAGGTCGTGCGCGCCGTGCAGGATGTTGTCGCGGTCTCGCAGGGATGGTTGTCAATCTGGCTCGAGCCGTCGACCTGGGTCTGACCCCAGATGCCAAACGCGGTGACGAATGCTATCAGCAGGAGCGTAGTGATCCAGTTGGAAGCAGGACGAGGCCGAGCAAGCGTGTGTGTCATTGGTTTTTCCCTCGATCTCTCGATTGGTGTAGTGCGGGATAAGAAGTGTCTGATAGCAAGGTATTAACACGATGCGTGCCAACTTCGCCAAATTGTATGTATCTCATTGATATATAAAATAAATGTTATCGTCCTGGAGTCTGTGTCTATGTGCCAACGACGTGCGTAGAGTCGATTTGGTGTCATTGACCAATGACACTGGCGAGCACGTATACTTCCGGCGCGCCCGGTGGGGCACGAGATTGCACGAGCGATATGCGAGCAGCGCCACAGCGTGCTTGCTGGGCCACCGGATCGGCATGCAGCATGACGAAACAGCCGAGATCGTGCAGTCCAGAGATGCACCGCCATTTTCTGCAGGGCTCTTTTCTGCAGGAAATGCGAGGTTTGTTTGCAAACCGTCGCCCAGGAATTGTCAGGACGACAATTTTGGGACAAGAACGAGATAGTCGACTCACAAAAGAATCAGTACATCCAGAATTACAAAGGTCAGCCAGGAGGACAGACATGAACGGTGCCGAGAGTATGCTCGAGACTTTGATCGCGAACGGCGTTGAGGTTTGCTTCACCAACCCCGGAACGTCAGAGATGCACATGGTCGCGGCGATTGGCCGCACGGAGGGTATGCGATCGATCTTGTCGCTGTTCGAGGGTGTCTGCACGGGTGCGGCCGACGGCTATGGGCGCATGACCGGCAAGCCTGCTTGCACGCTGCTCCATCTCGGACCCGGTTTGTCCAACGGATCGGCCAATCTGCATAACGCGCGCAAGGCCAACACCCCGGTGATCAATCTGATCGGCGATCATGCGACTGATCACAAGCGACTCGATGCACCGCTGACCAGTGACATCATTGGTTTGTCCCACCCCGTCTCGCACTGGGTTCGCACGGTCAGGGATGCGCAGAGCCTGCCGCGTGATGCCGCCGAAGCGGTGGCTGCTGCTAATGCTGCACCCGGCCAGATATCGACGTTGATCATCCCGGCTGACTGTGCCTGGAACGAATCGGTTGAGCCCGTCGGTGCGAGGGCGCTTCCCGCTGCCCTGATCGCCGATGAGACCCAGATCAGTCGCGCGTCGACCCTGCTTGCCAACGACAAGCCGACGGTCATCCTCCTGTCGAACCTGGCACTCTCTGAAAAGAGCCTTGAAATGGCGGATCGGATCGCACAAGCGGCGGGTTGCCGTGTCTTTTGTGACACGTTCACACCGCGCCTGCCGCGCGGCGAAGGGCGCCCGACGATCGAGCGGCTGGGTTATTTTGCGGAGCAGGCGACGGTGCAACTTGCCGAGGCACAGCAGATGATTATGGTCGGGACCAAAGCGCCCGTGGGCTTCTTTGCTTATCCTGACAAGCCGAGTGAGTTCTTTCCCGAGGGCTGTGAACTGCATACATTGGCCGGGGTTGGCGAAGACGCTGAAGACGCGCTGACGCGTCTGGCCGATTCCCTGGGCGCGCTTGATCTTCAGCCCCGGCGTGCACCGCTCAACCGTCCGACGGTCGAAGATGGCGAACTGGGTCCTGGGTGTATCGCCCGCGTGATCGGCGCGAACCTGCCGGAGCATGCGGTCGTGGTGGACGAGGGTGCGACGGCCGGCGGTGCCACCTACCCCGCAACGGCAAACGCGCCCGCACACGACTGGCTGTCGCTGACGGGAGGATCGATTGGATTCGGCTTGCCCTGTGCGGTCGGCGCGGCGGTCGCCTGTCCCGATCGAAAGGTCATTGCCCTGCACGGTGATGGTGGCGCGATGTATACGGTACAAGCGTTGTGGACCATGGTTCGGGAGAACCTCGATATTTGCGTCGTGATTCTCTCGAACCACAAATATCAGATTCTGCAGATCGAACTCGCGAGGGTTGGTGCGCAGAGCATGAACAAAAAGACGCTCGATATGCTGGATCTGACGAACCCAACGCTCGACTTCGTGAAGATGGGCGAAGGACTGGGCATGCCGTCGACCCGGGCCGGGACCACTGCCGAATTTGCTGCACAGTTCGAGGCGGCCATGGCTGCAACTGGCCCGCGCCTGATTGAGGTAGAACTGGGCGCATAGCCTGGATCACGACCCGCGCCCGACGTGTGAAAGAAGGAAAGAAGGAAAGAAGGCGGGTGAAAAGGCGTTACACCAAGCCAAGCATCCAGTCTACCGCCGGGTCGTTCTGCTCTATGCGCAGTTTTCGCATTCGGTAATTTAGCTCAGGAACTTCAAGGCGCAATGCCTCGAATGCTGTGCGCTCGAAAGTTACGAATCTGCAGGGTGTCTTTGTCTCAATACGAGCCGGTCGGGGCGCGGAAAACGGCAACCAACCTAGTTCGTCCGCAAACTCGATACGATTGTCGGTTGCATTCGCGTCGTCCTCGACCATCAGGTACCAACGATCGCCGTCGGTCTCATGGACCGAATCGGCCGCGATATCCCGCCACTCGGCGGTGCGCCCGACTTTCTCGATGACGGTCGGTGTGAGCGGCGCAAAGTACGGTAGTGACTTGATCACGGGCCGCAGAGACCAGCGCTGCAGCAATCGATCACGCAGGCCTTCGCTTGCGACGAAGGCACTAAACGTCTCCTCCGGGAACATGCAGACGGTTACCGGCGTTCGCGCGACCACGCTCGCATTGCGACTACCACGGCCGGTAATGACCGCCATTTCGCCGATGATATCGCCTGCCTGCAGGTGCGCCACGGTGTGTGATTGCTGACCGTGGTGACGCACGACATTGCAGTAACCGGTTAGTATCAGGTAAACATCGTCTCGGGTCTTGGCGCCCTGGACGATGATCACGTCTTCGGCGTTGTAGCGGCGGGTTTCCTCATCGGTGAGCAGGCTGCGCATCCAGCGGTTTGGAAAGCGGTCACCGAGCCAGAGGGACAGATAGTGATTGACCTGGGATGTGTAGACGCTCGGATCGGAATCGATGACGGTATATCGCTTGCCTGAATTCGCGAGTGAGAACGTGGTGCGGAATTCGTTGGGGAGTTCTTCAATGTGGACGAAGATGACGCGGTCTGAAGCGGACTGCAAAGCGTCCGCCGGGTCGCCGTGAATAGCGCCTGCGCCGCCATCGGCGACCAGCAGGCTGAAGTTGTCCCGGTAGATTTGCTCGAGTCCCTCCAGTGTTTCCGCCGAAACCATGCCCCGTTCGGCAAAGTCGCGGATGAAGGTCATGCTGTGATTGTCACCGACAACGCATATCCGGCGGACGTTGCCCCGGTCGGTGTTTGTAAACGTGGCGCCGATGGTCGGGACGCTGTGAACGGTCACGTGGGGCGTATCACGAGCCCGTAGTAGTTAGTGCTGGCGCCGGGCATCACTCCAACCAGTGAGAAGTGCTCGGCGACCACGGCGCGTCCCAACCGAGGTTGTACGCGAGTTTCTCCATCGCCGTGTTGAAGATCTCCCGGCTGGTGATCACCTCCACGCGGTGAGGCATCATCATGAGCGGGAACATGGCGCAGTGGTCGTCGTGCAGGCGAGTCAGAAAGAGTGCTGAGATCTGATTCTTGGAGATGCCAGGCGCGATCAGATGCTGGTCCAGGAATGGAATCGAATCGATGAGGATGTAATCGCCGTTGTAGCAGAGCGCGAGTCCGGTGCAGGGTTCGGTGGCGTGAAACCAGAAGCGCCGCCAAGCACCTCGAGCCCCATCTTGACGAGGCCGCCCGGAACATAGTCCGACTGCACGCGATAGGGTGGCGCAATCGTTGTGTCTTCACGCAGGTCGACGATCACTTCGTGCACGCCGGTCTTCACCGTGTACTGGTCGAACCCCGTATGGGAGATGACCGTGTCGCCTGAATGTACTTTGCCATCGACAAACGGTGCGAAGTTGAAGAAGTCCTCGATGGGGATCGGGCTGCCATCATCACGTTTGAGCGCGAGTTCGCGCGAGATTCGTAGCCATTCCTGCGTGCGTGCCGGGTCAGTACCCACCGCCGGAACTCCGCTTCATTCGGGCCGAGCAGGGTCAGACGCAGAAGATGTACCGCGCGGGATATGTCCGTCTCTTCCCCGACCATCGTGATTCGCCGCCCCTCTTTCAGGCCGTTGGCAACGAACAGGAAGAAGTAGAGCGGAAATTCAAGGTTGTTGAGTAGTGCCCCGTCCTTTTCCCGGGTGTCGGTTAGTACCATTGCGTTGAAGTGGGTGACGCCCCCGAGCAGGAGACCTTTGAGGACTTCCGGCGGTTGGCCGAAGAGGATCGCATCGTTGTCACAAGTGACAAGGCGACTTCCGGCGATGGGGACGAGAACAACCGGATCAGCGTCAATGGACACTCGGGATCTTCGGCGCAATGTAACGCGCCGTTGGCAAGCGGGAAAAGGCCGCGCGGGGGGCCGACGAGGGCGAGGACGGGTGGGTGCGTCGCAGCGGGTCCTGGCTTGCTCTTGGTCCCGTTGTCGGTGCCGCCCGGGATCTGCGAGGTTCATACAGGCCGACTGCAGATTGATTGAGGTGTCGGTCGCTTCGGCCTAGAATGCGCCGCCATCCCGTGTCCTAAAGAAGGAGCAAGTGTCAATGAGTGAAACCGTCAGTCTGGACCCACAGGAAAAGGAGTTGTTTCGAGACAGCATTCGGCGGTTTCTGGCAAGCGAAGTTGCCCCCGATTACGAGAAGTGGGAAGACGCGGGTATCTGGCCGCGGGAACTCTGGAACAAGCTTGGGGAGAACGGTTTCCTCTGCGTCGATGTGCCATCAGCGTACGGTGGCTACGATGCCTCGTTTGAGCTGTCCTGCGTCGTTGCTGAGGAGTTGAGCCGCGGCGGCTACGCAGCGCTTGCGTCTGGCGTGTCGGTCCACTCGGACATTGTTGCACCGTACATCCTTCACCTCGGTTCAGAGGCGCAGAAACAGCAGTGGTTGCCCGGTATGGTCACCGGCGAAGTCGTCGGCTGTATCGGCATGAGTGAGCCGGCCGCGGGATCAGACCTGCAGGGGATGAAGACGTCGGCGCTCAAAGACGGTGACGACTATGTGATCAATGGCCAGAAGACGTTCATCACCAATGGCCAGCATGCGGATGTCATCGTGCTTTCGGCCAAAACAGACCCCAAGCTTGGCGCGCGAGGTATCACGCTCTTTACCGTCGACACGCACCTGCCCGGCTTCAACAAGGGTCGCAACCTCGACAAGATGGGCCTGCACTCCGGCGACACGTCTGAACTCTTCTTCTCGGACCTGCGTGTACCGATGGACCAGGTGCTTGGGGGAGAAGGCAAGGGCTTTGCCAATCTGATGAACGAACTACCCCGCGAGCGTTTGATCCTGGGCGTCGGCTGCGTTGGTGCGGCGGACGGCATGCTGGCATGGACCGTTGACTACGTGATGGAGCGAAAGGCGTTTGGCGAGTCGCTGTCAAGTTTCCAGAACATCCGGTACTCGCTGGCGGACATGAAGACTGAAATCGAACTCAACCGCGCCATGGCTGAAAAGTTTGTGGGCAAGTATGTCAACGGTGACCTGACGACCGAGGAAGCGTCGATGTGCAAACTCGCCGCGAGCGAAATGCAGGGTCGGGTCGCGGACACGTGTGTGCAGATGTTTGGCGGGTACGGCTACATGAAAGAATTTCCGATCTCGCGGGCGTATGTCGACGCACGGGTCCAGCGGATTTATGGCGGCACGTCGGAGATCATGAAAGAGCTGATCTCCAGGTCTCTCGTCGGCCGCTAGATTGGGCGATGGACAGGACGATGGATCGCGGGGTCGCTTCTTACGCAGGCATCGGGAATACGCGAGGCGTCGGGAACAGCACGCTGGGTCGCGGCTTCGAGAGACGTCCTGACAGAGTCGGGGGCGTCGTATGAGTCATCTATTCGTTGGACACCGGCGGACGGATTGTGACTAAATCGGCCGGTCTGCAATCTGGAGTTTTGACCGATGGCCTATGAGTTTCTACTGTACGAAGTGAGCGACTTTGTCGCTACCGTTACCTTCAATCGACCGGATCGGTTGAACGCGTTGTCGGCTGGGTTGCGTGCCGACTTATTCGCAGTCTCGCGCGAAATTACGAGTGATGACTCGGTTCGTGCGGTCATTCTGACGGGTGCCGGCCGCGGCTTTTGCGCAGGCGCGGATCTGAGTGGCGGGTCTGCCGGCGATGACGAACCCGCGCCGCCCAGCCAGAACGACCGCGTCGACCAAATGGGCTGGACCGGGACCCTTGCGACTGCAATCTACAAGATTGGTGTCCCGACGATTGCAGCGATGAATGGCGTCGCCGCCGGCGCGGGCATGAGCATGAGTCTTGCCTGTGACATACGCGTTGGCAGCGCCGAGAGTCGTTTCAAGACGGTGTTCGCGGAGCGCAACCTGTCGCCCGATACCGGCATGTCATATTTCCTGCCCCGTCTTATTGGCTACGGGCGCGCCGCGGATTTGATCTTCACAAGCCGGGATGTCTTCGGCGAAGAGGCGTACAGGCTTGGGTTGTTGGACCGCTTTGTTGCGGCCGGCGAGGTGCTGGACACCGCGCGCGAGATTGCCGTGCAAGCGGCCGCTTTGCCGCCCATCGCCATTCGCTCCGGCAAGCGGGTTCTACAGCAGAATCAGGATCTGGACTTCCAGCGGGCCCTGCAAAACGAGACGATGGGCCTGAGCTATGGTCGGCTCGCACCCAATGACGTGGTTGAGCAAGCGGCTGCCTTTCGTGAAAAGCGCAAAGGCAGGTTCACCGGCTCCTGATGGCAAGACTGTCACGTCAGTCGCTCGTCACGCGATATTCATTGAAAGCCGGGCAACTGGCAACCGGCGCTCGTCTGTCCAATTCCACTTGAGGGGAATGCATCCATGAAGAACAACATCGGTCTGTTACTGAGCCGACGAGCCCATCTCAATCCTGATCGGGAGGCCTACGTCGAGGGCGGTGACGGTGTGCGGCTGACTTTCCGGGAACTCAATGCGCGGTGTAATCAGGTCGCCAACGGGTTGCTGGACGCTGGCGTCGGTAAAGGCGACCGGGTGGCACTCCTGCTCATGAACAGCGCGGAATTTGTTGCCTCCTACTTCGCCATCGCCAAGATTGGCGGCGTAGTCGTGCCGCTCAACTGGCGGCTGGTGCCGGAT
>CAVOBC010000250.1:0-7266 GCA_963693635.1 Gammaproteobacteria bacterium
CATTCGGGTCAACCTGCCCCTGATTCATCCCCAGGAGCGCGCCGCGGCATAGGTCCTGTCCTGCGTTGTAGAGAAGGCCGTCTGCGTTTGCTCTCGTCGCAATCGATTCAACGGGTACGCGTCCCAACCCCCCTCAGCTCCCCCACTGCACCGGGAAGCGGCGTTAGGCGTCACCAAATCCCGCCCAAAAAAAAGTCCTAACAAGTCGGGGGGAGTGGCGTTAGGACCTTGATTGCCAATTCAACTGGCAAATTCGGAGTATGAAGTCTTGCAATTCAGTCTAGCGATCGAAAGTGGAAAGACTATGGAAGAAATCGTGTGGTTCAGTTGATGACCCGCGTTGGCGGGGGTGGCGGCGCCAACAGCCCGTCCAGAAGCCACTCGGCTTTGGAGGCCCACCCCCGCAACAACTGTGTCAAGCTCGCATTGATATCGCGAGTCAACGTCAGGTTTATGCCCTGACCCGTCTTGGGCTGGATGCTCATGTGCAACTGGTCATCTTTGATGTTGTACGTTAACCGATAGGCCAACTGTCCATCCTGGCCAAGCGGGTACTGGGCGGCATCCTCCCGAAAGTCGTCTTTGAAGTTGGCGTTCTCTACGGGCCTGTTCCTCCTTGAAGCTCTACAACGCCTTGCGCGCCTCCTGCGTCCCCTGTGTGCTCACGTCCGGGTCGCCCAACATGTGCTGCTCGAGCACCCGCAACATCAGGATCGCAAACCGGCGCGTTATCCAGAATTTAAACTCGCTGCCGTCGATTGAATTGACCCGAAAGAGCACCCGGTCCTCCTCCGATTTGTAGAGCATCTGCATTTGGTTGATCGAGCCGGCCAGACATCCTCCCCACTTGATGACGTCATTATGAAAGCTGCAAGAAAGTGCGCGGTCTCTCGCAAACCGACACGCAAAAATTGAATCGGACACGCTGCATCAAAATAAATCGATATAGATCTTGACCCCGCCAGACCCGACTCGTAGCATATCGAAAAACTTTGATATGGCCTCTGCGTGTCCTCTCTCCCCCTTCAAACTAGCGATGTGGTCGGCATCACCAAAGCGACCGGTGACTCGCTTCGCGCGTCCATCCTGCGGGCGCTTCGGCACGAATCGTTCGGCGTACTGGAGCTTTGCCATATCTTTGACACCGCCCAGCCAGGTATGAGCCATCACCTCAAGATCCTCCTGAACGCAGGACTCGTCTCCTCACGGCGAGAAGGCAACGCGATCTTCTACCGGCGCGCGCTGGTCGACGTCGGCAATCCCGCGCACGACCTGGTCGCCACGCTCTTTGCGGCAATCGACCAAACCCCGCAACCCGCTATCGTTACAACGCAAATTCGCGCAGTGCACCATGTCCGCAATGAACATTCACGCGAGTTTTTCTCGCGCAATGCGCCGCAACTCAAACAGAATCAGGCACTCATCGCGCAGTACGAACAGTACCGAGACGCCGTCTGGCATCAGATCGAAAACGCGGGCTTTGCACACTTCAATCTGGCGACGGAGATCGGCCCCGCTGACTCGAGTCTGATCATCGATCTCGCGCGCCGCTTCGATACGGTCATCGCCGTCGACAACTCCCATTCCATGCTCGACAAGACACGTTCGCTGGTTGATGCCGAGGGCCTTTCGAACGTCCACCTCAAGCTCGGCGAACTGGACGCACTCGCCGGCGACCCGGCAGACCTGCTGGTACTCAACATGGTGCTCCACCACCTGCCGTCGCCTGCCGCATTTTTCGAATTGGCACACCGACTGCTGAAAACGAATGGCAAGCTCCTTGTCATTGATCTGTGCCCCCATGATCAGGAGTGGGTGCAGGAGACCTGCGGCGATCAATGGCTGGGGTTTGACCCGGAGGAAATGGTGACCTGGGCAAGTGCGTCCGGTCTCAACCATCGAGACGAGAGCTATCTGGGTCTGCGTAACGGATTCCAGGTCCAGATCCAGACCTTTTCGAACGACATCGGCGACGCCAGCGATACGGCAGGCCAACCGGTCTCGCAACTTACCAACGATGCTGACACCGATGTCCGTCAGTCATCAGCAGCAGACTAATCACCAAACCAGACAACAGACCGATCACAACCTTCGACATTGCCAGAGAGGACCACATGGCCGATTACAAAGTAGCAGACATTTCCCAGGCCGATTACGGCCGCAAAGAGATTGCCCTCGCCGAAGCAGAAATGCCGGCGCTTATGGCCTTGCGCAGGAAATACGAGAGCCAGCAACCGCTCAGGGACGCCCGCATCATGGGCTGCATCCACATGACCATCCAGACCGCCGTATTGATCGAGACGCTCATCGCGCTCGGCGCGGAGGTGCGCTGGTCGTCCTGCAACATCTTCTCAACCCAGGATCACGCGGCAGCAGCCATCGCGGCCCAAGACATCCCGGTCTTTGCCTGGAAAGGTGAGACCGAGGAAGAATTCATGTGGTGCATCGAGCAGACCATTCTCGACGCGGGCAAGCCCTGGAAGGCCAACATGATCCTGGATGATGGCGGCGATCTCACCGCGATGGTCCACGACAAGTACCCCGAGATGCTGGACGAGATTCACGGCATCACCGAAGAGACCACGACCGGCGTCCACCGCCTGTTCGAAATGCTCGAGGCCGATGAACTGAAGGTCCCCGCCATCAACGTCAACGACTCGGTGACCAAATCCAAGAACGACAACAAGTACGGCTGTCGGCACAGCCTGAACGATGCGATCAAGCGCGGCACCGACATGTTGATGGCCGGCAAGAAAGCACTTGTGATCGGCTATGGCGATGTCGGCAAGGGTTCTGCCCAGAGTCTCCGGCAAGAAGGCATGATCGTCCGGGTCGTCGAAATCGACCCCATCTGCGCGATGCAGGCATGTATGGACGGCTTCGAGGTCGTCTCGCCGTACGTGGGCGGCGTCAACACTGGCAACATCGGCGACGTGGACACCGCAGTCATGGGGACGACCGATCTGCTGGTCACGTGCACCGGCAACACCAACGTTTGCGATGCCAATCTTCTCAGCAGCATCAAGCCCGGCGCCATCGTCTGTAACATCGGCCACTTCGACAATGAGATCGATACCCGGTTCATGCGCGACAACTGGCGCTGGGAAGAGATCAAGCCCCAGGTGCACACCGTTTACCGCACCGACTCGAAGCTCGACTACGTAATTCTGCTCTCCGAAGGACGGCTCGTGAATCTCGGCAACGCCACCGGTCATCCGTCACGCATCATGGACGGTTCGTTTGCCAACCAGGTCCTGGCCCAGATGCACCTCTTTGACGCCGCGTGGGCAAACAACGATCCGGACCAGCGTGCCCCGATTACGGTCGAGGTTCTGCCAAAGTCACTGGACGAAGAGGTCGCTACCTATATGGTTGAAGGCTTCGGCGGTGTCGTCACGCGCCTGACATCAACGCAGGCCGACTACATCAACGTGCCGGTTGAGGGCCCGTTCAAGCCCGATACCTACCGTTACTAGCGCCCTGCCCCACCACCCTCCGCCCCACGCTCCCCCTCCCGCAAGAGGGGACCGGGAGCAAGACCAGGCCGTCGCGAGCGGTGCAGGGATGCACCGCCATTTTCTGCAGGCCTCTTTTCTGCAAGAGCCTGCGAGGTTTACGTACAAACCGACTCCCAGGGATTATCAGGATGACAATTTGGGACAGGACACTAGCCTCACGAGTCAGACACGAGATTTCAAAAGATGCGAAGTGAACTCGCGGAGTTGGTCGACATCCTTTCGCTTGAGCAGATTGAGCTCAATCTGTTCCGCGGCACAAGCCCGACCGAGGGCTGGCAGCGCGTTTACGGCGGACAGGTGCTCGGGCAGGCACTGGTCGCAGCGTCCCGCACGGTCGATGGGGACAACCGGTCCGCCCACTCGCTACACGGCTACTTTTTGCGTCCCGGCGACACAAGCCAACCGATCCTCTACTCGGTGGACCGTATTCGCGACGGTCGCAGTTTCACCACCCGCCGCGTGGTCGCCATTCAGAACGGTGTCGCCATTTTCAGCATGTCCGCGTCGTTCCAGGTCCACGAAACAGGACTCAGCCACGCCGACGCGATGCCGGACGTCCCGCCGCCCGAAAACTGTGAACCAATGATGCATCTTCTCTCGGACGAGGCCGGCGGCAAGCGCTCGTGGCCTATCGATATGCGCTCGGTGGAACCGGTGGCACGCGATCAAAAGCCGACGCCACAGCCGCCGGTACAGCACACCTGGGTTCGAACCGTAGGTGAACCGCCGGACGATCTGCGACTCAACCAATGCGTGCTCGCCTATGCCTCTGACATGACGCTGCTCGACACGAGCTACCGGCCACACGGGGTCGATTGGACGGCGGGCAATTTTCAGGTGGCCAGCCTCGACCACGCGATGTGGTTCCACCGGCCGTTCCAACTCGATGACTGGCTGCTCTATGCTCAGGACAGTCCCAATTCCGGCGGCGGCCGGGGCTTCAGCCGAGGCACCTTCTTTAGCCGCAGTGGTGAGCTGATCGCGTCGGGCGCTCAGGAAGGGCTGATACGGCTGCACGCCAATTAGCGGTGAGGGTCGCGACACCGGTCCATCATTCACTCTTATCCGAACGAATAATCGCCAAATCTGTACAAACCGAGGTCAGCTTCACATAATGCACCGCTTTCGAAATCCCCGGATTGATCGCGACGACACCAAAACGCGGTCTAGGGTGTCCAGTGCCCCTGCGGACCGAGACTCTCCAATGCGCCGTGATCGCACCAACATGAGAATCGTCCAGGCACAACCGTTACATTTACATTTGCCAGACATACGCCGGCCTGCAATGACAACACCTGCCAACTACCTGCCATATAAAAGGGATCCCCAGTGAGTATCAAGAACGAGGAAAGACTTGCCAGCATCGAAGTCATCCAGGAGAACTTTGAGAAACTCGACTACATCTGCAATCTGCAAATTGCGACTGCCGTCTTCCTTGCCTATCACCTCGGCAAGCCAATCCTGATCGAAGGGCCCCCCGGCGTCGGCAAAACCGAACTCGCAAAGACCTGCGCAGACATGCTGGACCTGGAGTGCATCCGCTTGCAGTGTTACGAGGGCCTCGATGAATCGAAGGCTATCTACGAGTGGAAGTACGGCAAGCAGTTGCTTTACACCCAGGTTCTGAAAGAGACCCTGAGCGAAATCCTCCAGGGCGCGACCGGGCTCGCCGAGTCAGTCAGCAAGTTGCACGATTTCGGTGACATTTTCTTCTCTGAGGAATTCCTCGAGCCACGCCCTCTGCTCAAAGCGCTTCGCCACGAAGACGGCTGCGTGCTGCTGATTGACGAGGTCGACAAATCCGATCACGAATTCGAATCACTGCTGCTCGAATTGCTGTCGGACTTCCAGCTTTCGATTCCGGAGATCGGCACTATCAAGGCCGACCCGGAGCACAAGCCGTTGGTGTTTCTGACGAGCAACAACACCCGGGAGATTTCCGACGCACTGAAGCGTCGCTGCCTGCACCTCTACATCCCATTCCCTGACGCACCGCTCGAACGCCGCATCATTCAGGCCCGCGTGCCTGACATCTCTGAAAAACTGCGCAACCAACTGGTCACCTTCATCCAGGAACTGAGGGACATGGACCTCAAGAAGGTCCCTGCTATCAGCGAGACCATCGACTGGGCCCGCACGCTGATTCTGTTGCACTCAGAATCACTTGACGCGGATCTGGTCAGACAGACCCTCAACGTCATCCTGAAATTCCAGGAGGACATCGAGTCGATCGACGCGGAAGTTCAGACGATCACCAACAAGGCTGTAAAAGAAACCTGATTCGCACGCCACGGGTGCGGCGATGCCGCGCCCATCGCCCGGAGATGCTATGGACCGCACAATCGTCGACTTCGTCAAAGCCCTGCGCACTGCCGAACTCAAAGTGTCGCCGGCCGAGACCCTGGACGCGATGGCAGCGCTCGACGTCATTGGCATCGAAGACCGGGAATTTCTGAAGAACACGCTCTCGATGGTGCTCTCGAAAACGCCGGAGGAAAAAGAGTCGTTCGAGACCTGCTTCGAGCAGTTCTTCACGTTCGAGCAGTTTCAAGGCAACCTCATTCCTGCAGACGACGTCTCGCACGACGATGACGGCGGCGAGTTCGACCCCTCCGATGACGACAACCCGCAAGCCGGGGAAGGCCGCGGTGGCGGGGCTGGCATGGGCGGGGGTGGCGGCAGCGCGAGCGAAGGCGACGAGTCCGATTCCACCGCAGACGTGCCCAACACGATGCAACCCGAGTCCCGGCTCGGCCAACTGCTGATGAACAACGACAAGACCGAGATCACCATCGCCGTCGTCGAGGCCGGGCGCGAGGTTGAGGTCAATCAGATCGTCGTCTTTACCCAGAAGGGGCTCTATACGCGCAAGATCATGGACGCGATGGGCCTGCCTGAATTGCAGGACGAGATCTCTGAACTCAAGGGCCACGGCGGACTGCCCCAGCGCAAGCTGTCCAATCTTCTGAAGTCGGGCCGCGACACGCTGCGCGAGCGCGTGCGTGACTATGTCGAGCGACAGTTCTTTCTGCATGCCGACGAGCAGGGCAAGCAGTTGCGCGAAGAACTGCTAAAAAAGGTCAAACTCTCAAACCTTGAGAAGCGCAACTACAAGGACGTGCAGCAAGTCGTCTTCAAAATGGCGAAGAAGCTGATCGCGGTTCACTCCAAGCAACGCAAGACCGTCAAGCGCGGCCAACTCGATGTGCGCAAGACCCTGCGGCACAACATGCAATACGACGGCGCGCTCTTCGACATCAAGTGGAAGGCGACCAAGATAGACCGGCCAAAAGTGATGGCGATATGCGACGTGAGCGGATCGGTCAGCAACTACTCCCGCTTTCTGCTGATGTTTCTGTACAGCCTCTCCGAAATCCTGCCCAAGGTTCGCGCGTTCGCCTTCTCGTCCGATCTCGGTGAGGTGACTCGCCTGTTTGACCAGAGCGGACTCGAAGACGCCATCGCCAAGACCATGCGCGACTACGGCAACGGCTCAACCGACTACGGCCAGATGTTGCAGGACTTCAAGTCCAACTGCATGGACGACGTCAACAACAAAACAACGATCATTATCCTGGGCGACGCGCGCAACAACTTTGGCGACCCTCGTGCCGAGATACTGCGAGAAATGTACGACAAGTCCAAACGCGTCATCTGGCTCAACCCCGAGCCCAAGATGAGCTGGACCGTGGGTGATGCCGAGATGAAGAAGTACGCCGCGTGCTGCCATCAGACAGAGGTGTGCAAT
>CAVOBC010000251.1:0-7265 GCA_963693635.1 Gammaproteobacteria bacterium
GGGCGCGTGCCGCGAGCTGATCCGGCCGACTCCCGTCTTCTGGTGCGTAGACCGCTGCAATCTCATGTCCCGCTGCAAGCAGTCTGTCAATACAGTCAACGGCAACGGGTGCCTGACCAAAGATTGCGAGCTTTAACGCCATCATCGTCTCCTGAAGATTCTCGAACTACACCACCGTCGTGCAAGCAGAGAGGCACCTCGCTCGCATACCCGGGAGGTTTCAGTCTTTGATCGCCGCAAGCCCCTTTTCAAGGTTGGCGACGGTTCGGTCAATGTTGTTCAGTTTGTCGAGGCCGAAGAGGCCAAGTCGGAATGTGCGAAAGTCCGCCGGCTCATCGCAATGCAGTGGCACACCGGCCGCAATCTGTAGGCCCGCGGCCGCAAATCGGCTGCCATTCTGGATGTTGGGGTCGTCGGTGTAGCTGACGATAACGCCCGGTGCTTCGAAGCCAGGCCCTGCGACGCTCTTGAATCCGGCATCTGCCAGGACCGCACGCACGCGGCTGCCAAGCTCTATCTGCGCGTTTCGCATCGCATCGAATCCCGCAGCCCTGGTTGCGTTCATCTCCTCGGTGAGTTTGCGCAGTCCATCTGTTGGCAGGGTCGCATGGTAGGCATGCCCACCCGCCTCATAAACCTTCATGATGCTATGCCACTTCGCGAGGTCGCACGCAAAGCTGCTGCTGGTCGTCGTCTCTAGCTGAGCGAGCGCACGATCGCTCATCATGACGAGCGCGGCGCACGGCGTTGAACTCCAGCCCTTCTGCGGCGCGGATAACAGCACATCAACGCCTACCGCTTTCATGTCCACCCAAAGCGTGCCCGACGCAATGCAATCAAGCACAAAGAGGCCGCCCTCGGCGTGGGTCGCGTCAGCAACAGACTTCAGATAATCATCCGGCAGCAACATGCCCGAGGCTGTCTCGACGTGGGGCGCAAACACGACCTTCGGTTTCTTTGCATGAACGGCCGAGACCACCTCGGCAACGGGTGCGGGTTCCCACGATGCCTCGCTCGCTTCATTCACGGTGTGCGCCTTCAGCACGCTCGTGTTGCTCGCGATGCGGCCGGTTTCGAGGATCTGGCTCCACCGAAAGCTGAAAAAGCCATTGCGGATAACGAGGCACTCTTCATCGTTGGCAAACTGGCGAGTGACGGCCTCCATCCCGAAGGTACCACCGCCCGGAATGACCGCCATACCGTCCGCGTTGTAGACGCCGCGCATGGTCGTCGAGATGTCGTTCATGACACCCTGGAAGGTCTTCGACATGTGATTCAACGCGCGGTCGGTGAAGACCACGGAGTATTCAAGCAAGCCGTCCGGATCTACGTCTGCATTTATCCCGGGCACCTGTCCCTCCCCTCGCTAATGAATTGCTAATGAATTGCTAATGAATTGCTAATGAATTGCTGATGAATTGCCATTATTCCAACGCGCGGCATTGTACACCGTCAAACCCGGAGCACGAGAATCTCGCACTGAAGCCACGATTAACTGACATTGAGCGTCGCATGTCCGTCGGCATAACGGGGCGAGCGCATCGCAGGACGATCTGTGGCAACGTCGCGCGGACTCCGGTCCCTCACACCCACCCTTACTTTCTTTTGGCCAACCCGGCCATTGGATTATGGCCGGTTGGCCCCATCCTGCGGTGCCGACATCCAGTACACTCGTAACATTCAATCAGCGGCGAGGCCAAGCAATGTTCTGGACCATCTATCTGTCCGGCGAGATTCACACCGACTGGCGCGAGCAGATTGCCAAAGGCTGCAGGGATGCAAACCTGCAGGTCGAGTTTCGCGGGCCTGTCACCGACCATGCCGCAAGCGATGATGCGGGCGATGTGCTGGGACCCGAATCAACACCGTTCTGGAAGGACCATAAGTCGGCCAAGATCAATAGCATTCGAACGCGCACGCTGATCGCCCAATCCGATCTTGCGATCATCCGCTTCGGCGACAAGTTCAAGCAGTGGAATGCCGCATTCGATGCGGGCCTCGCGGCTGCGGCCGAGGTTCCCTACATCACCCTGCACGACGAAGCGTTGATCCATCCATTGAAAGAGGTCGACGCGGCGGCAATGGCCTGGGCGTCGACGCCCACGCAGGTAGTCGAGATTCTGAAATATGTAACGCAGGAAGCCTGAATCGAACCAACAAATCGTGGCAGCTGCCGGCCATAGCGGCCTTCCCATTGACGAGGTGCTCCCGTCTATCAGACAGCACCTCGGTCACCGCTACGAACTGATCCTGGAGGCACCACCGGGAGCAGGTAAAACCACCGTCGTGCCCATCGCCCTGCTGGACGAGCCGTGGCTCGCAGGTCGGCGCATCCTTGTCCTTGAGCCCCGGCGCCTCGCAGCGCGGGCCGCGGCCGAGCGAATGTCCGAGATGCTCAATGACACCGTCGGGCGGACCGTTGGCTACCGCATGCGCCAGGACACCCGGGTGTCCGCGTCCACGCGAATCGAAGTCATCACCGAGGGCATTCTCACCCGCATGTTGACGTCCGACCCGTCGCTTGCCGACGTTGGCCTCGTGATTTTCGATGAGTTCCACGAACGCAGCCTCGATGCGGATCTGGGCCTCGCGCTAACGCTTTATGCACGCGGCGTCTTTCGTGAGGACGACCCGCTGCGCCTGATTGTGATGTCAGCAACCCTGCCCGCCGGCGACCTCGCCGCCATGATCAACGATGCCCCGGTCGTGTCCTGCACCGGCCGCGCGTTCCCGGTCGAGGTGATCCACGCCCCGCCACCGAACCCCCGGCGCCACGGCCCGCGCGAGAATATCGCGGACAGCACCGCCGCGCTGACGGTTCGCGCATTGCGCGAGAACCCGTCGAGCAGCATCCTGGTTTTCCTGCCCGGTCAGGCAGAGATAGCACGGTGCGAGCGCGCTATCTCCCAGTCGGACGTGGATAACAGCGTCACAATCCACCCCCTCTTTGGCGGCATGTCGATCGAAGCGCAGCGCGCGGCCATTTCGCCCTCTGCCCCTGACTCACGCAAGGTTGTCCTTGCCACCAACATCGCTGAAACCAGCCTCACCATCGACGGCATCCACGTTGTGGTCGACTCGGGTCAGGCGCGTGAGCCCCTTTTCGATGCTGGCACCGGCATGACTCGCCTCACCACCCGCCGTATCTCACGCGCATCGAGTATTCAGCGCATGGGCCGCGCCGGGCGGCTTGCGCCGGGCCGCTGCTACCGACTCTGGGCGGCATCCCAGCAGGATGAACTCGCGCCGCACATCACCCCGGAGATCCAGCAGACTGACCTCACGCCCATCGTGCTGACGCTCCTGTCCTGGGGGATTGGCGACCCATCTGTCCTCGCGTGGCTGAATCCGCCAGGCGTCGGTCCCTGGCAGCAAGCGCTCTCATTGCTGCAGTCCCTGGGCGCAGTCGACACGACACTCGCCATCACTCATCACGGCGAGCTGATGGCACAACTGCCGGTGCACCCCCGCCTGGCTCACATGATGATCGCTGGCACGGAGCTCAGCATGGGCAATGATGCCTGCCAGATCGCGGCGCTGCTGTCTGACCGCGACCCGTTCGGCCGAGACGACCCGGACCTCGCGATGCGTCTCGCTACACTCGAGGGCAAGGGCGCGAACGCAGAACGCCATCGCGGCTGGGCCCGGCGCACACGCGACCTTGCTGCGACCTTTTCCGGCCATCTGCAACGCGCCGGATTCAAGACAGAGCATCCGTTAAACCTTAATCGCGACGATCGACTCGCCTTTCTGCTCGCGAGCGCATACCCGGACCGTATCGCACGACGCCGGCATTCGGGTGGCTTCCAACTTGCCAACGGGCGCAGTGCTCAGCTCGCCGTAAAGCACCGATTCGCCCGTGCCCAATGGTTGGCCGTCGCAGAAGTTGGCAGTGTCGCGCGCAGCCGTGGCGATACCATTCACACGTGTGTTGCACTCGACCCTGCGCTCTTCGAAACCCTGCTGTCTCCCGCCATCGAAATCTCGGAGGCCGTCGAGTTCGACGACAGATCCGGCAAGTTCGTCGCTGAGCGTCGTCGCCACATCGGTGCGCTCAATCTGTCCGCAGAAGCAATTCCCGTGCGCGCCGACGCGAAGGTGGTTGCACTCGCGAACTATATACGCCGCCAGGGCGTGGACAGCTTGCCGTGGACCCGCGAACTAAGGCAGTGGCAGTCCCGCGTTACCCTGCTCCACCAAACGCTTGGAGCCCCATGGCCGGACGTCACCGACGACACCTTGATCGATACGCTTGAAAACTGGCTCGGTCCCTGGCTCGAAACCGTCGGCACCCGCAAGCAACTGGCGAGGCTCGACTTGAACGCGGCGCTGCAAACACGCTTGCCCTGGCCGCTGTCTCGAGACCTCAACCGGCACGCACCGACACATCTGCGGGCACCCGGCGGTTCGATGGCTGCTATCGACTACACGGCGAGCCCCCCAACGCTCGCGGTCAAGCTGCAGGAGATGTTCAGCGCACTTGAGACACCGCGCATCGCGGGCGGTCGCGTGCCACTCGTGCTGCACCTGCTGTCACCTGCGGGCCGGCCCCTGCAGGTGACGTCCGACCTCGCGAGCTTCTGGACAGACGGATATCGCGACGTGCGGCGCGAAATGCGCGGCCGGTACCCGAAACACCCATGGCCCGAAGATCCGCTCAACGCGAAGCCCACGGGCAAGACCAAGGCCCGACTCGCGCGCGACGACGACGCATAGGTCTGTGACGCATGGCCCTGGCGAGCTTCCGAAGCGGATCTGCAGTCACCCATGTGTGCTGATTTGACTTGCCAGCCGACATCTTTCAGCCTCAGTGTCCATCAGGTTGTGCAGACAGCGACGATCAAGATGAAGCGCTTTCCCTTGCTGCCGATGGAAATCTCGCTTCGACCCCTTTCACTAACAAGCGTCGCTAACAAGCGTGCTTACCCGCGCTGCTTAGTAGTTCCATGGCGCAACGGGACTTTCATCACATTCAACGGGACTTATCACATTCAAGGCACGGCCCCGTGAATGACCAACCGCCGCCTGACTCACTCGCCGCGGCCGAGGCTGCCGCAACCTCACTCGCTCGAAGCGCCAACATCGATCTCGCCTCCGCGCGCCAGAAGACGGCAACTCGCCATGGACACCCGGACTGGGACGCCCTGCGTAACCACTTCCTGTTCCAGCCGGGTTTGGCCCCGGACGCGATCGGGGTTGCCTACGATGAGATCGCCGAGCGCTGGCAGGACGGCACTTTCGATTCGACCCGTGGCATTGCGCTACACGAACGCGCCCTTGAACTCACCGCGAAGTCAGATCCCGTGACCGGCGCAGCCCTCGATGTCGGCTGCGGTTGCTCAAGCCGTGTGAGCAATCTCCTTCGACAGCACAACCTCGTTGTTGTCGGCGTCGATGTCTCCCCCCGCATGCTGGAACTTGCACGCATTGCCAACCCCGGTCAGCACTTCATCCAGGCGGACATTTGTACCTGGGAGCCACCCGCAACCTATGACTTCATCACTGCCTGGGAGAGCATCTGGCACGTGCCACTCGGCGAGCGTGAAGGGGTGCTATCCAAGCTCATGCGCGCGCTCGCACCCGGCGGCGTGATGTTGTTTACCGGTGCCGGCACCAACGAGCCATCAGATTTCGCAAACTAGGCGATGGGGCCCGAGGTCTCCTACAGCGATCTCGGCATGCCGGCGACCGTTCGCGTGATCGCAGCGGCTGGCTGCCTGCTCAAGCACGCCGAGATCTATTCCGAGCCGCTTGTCCTCTGCTACATCGTGCAGCGCGGCGCGTGATTTCAGTGACAGGCCGGACGCGGCGTCAGGGCGCCCTGGAAACGGGAGGCGAAATGCATCTCATCGGCGAGATGCTCGACAACGACCACATGGGACCCGGCGACGCCGCGATCTGGGGATTGGCCGAGGCCCTCGCCAACAGCACCGGCCTCGCGCACACGCGATCCGAATGTGCCCGTTACTTCGAAAGCGCCGGCTTTACCGGGATCGCGATTGACGACTTCATCCCCGGCGTTCTCGCGCGGGTTTCGGGAATCAAGCCCTGACCTGACGGCGCATTGTGTGGCCGGGCCATCCGGTATCCGATCAGCGGGCAGCACGCTCACCCGGTTCTTCGGTTACTGAGCCCGGCAATCCATCGCATGCAGGCGCGAAGCTCAGGGTGTCGCTACGAGACAGATCAGGCGGCGTCAGGGTTGTAGACCTTGATTGGTCGGTATGTCTTGTAGACCTCCTTTTGCTCCGACCACATCACACCCGTCGCAGCGCCGCCGTCGACCACAAGGGCCTGCCCGGTTACAAAGGTCGACCGGTCGCTCGCGAGAAACAGCGCCATCTCGGCGATATCATGCGGCCGACCGATGCGGGGAATCGGTTGACGTTCCTCGTAGCCGGTGAGACGTTCCTCGATCAACGAATCTGGCCGGCCAACGGTGTTCGCAGAAAGTGGCGTTGCGATGTAGCCCGGGCACACGCTGTTAACACGAATGTTGTGCTCGCCGAGTTCCATGGATGCGGCCTTGCCCAGGTGGATGACTGCAGCTTTGGCGGCCGAATAAACAAGAGGGCCGCGACCCGCGGTTACACCCGCGATGGAGCCGGTGTTGATAATGGAGCCGGACTTCTGCTTTTTCATGACCGGCACCGCGTGTTTCATGCCAAGGAATACACCCCGCAAGAGCACGTCGATGGTCATATCGAAGTCGTCGACGGGAATATCCTCGATCGGCCCGAGAGCGCCACCGAAACCGGCATTGTTAAACATACAGTCCAGCCGGCCCCAACGGTCAAGGGCGAGGTCAACTGCGGCCTTTACCTGCGCCTCCTGACGAACTTCGCAGAACTCAAACAGCGCCGCGTCACCCAACTCCAGCGCCAACGCCTCGCCCCGTTCTCGTTGCATGTCGGCAACAACAACGTTGGCGCCCTCGGCGACAAATAGCCGCGCAGCGGCCTCGCCGATGCCACTTGCGCCACCCGTTATGATCGCGACCTTGCCTTCTAGTTCTGCCATCTGTGCGTTCCCCATTTTATGCTCACCTACTGTACCGACCCTACTGCACGCTCTCCAAACATCCGACCACTTCGGCCTGGTACGCCTTGCCCCGTTCGTTGACGAGGTCCAGGACATTCAATGACGTGGGCACATACGCGAAGCCGATTTTGCGCTCGGGGTGCCATTGAAAGATCGATCCGCCGAGGCCCATCCAGCCGTAGAATCCCTCCCTGCCGCGATTGAGCCCCGCGTCAATCTTACTG
>CAVOBC010000252.1:0-7238 GCA_963693635.1 Gammaproteobacteria bacterium
ATTGAGCAGCAGCGAACGTGCAATGCCGATACGCTGGCGCTGGCCACCTGAGAGCGTGTACCCGCGCTCACCGACCACCGTGTCGTAACCGTCGCGCATATCCATGATGAAGTCGTGGGCCTGTGCCGCCCGCGCCGCGGTCATAACCTCCTCAATGGACGCGTCCGGTCGGCCGTAGGCGATGTTCTTGCGGACGCTCTCTGAGAACAGGAACGGCTCATCGAGCACCTGGCCAACATGAAAGTGCAGGCTCTTGGTCGACAGATCACGAATGTCGACGCCATCAATGTGAATCGTGCCTGCGTCTACTTCATAAAAGCGCGATAGCAAGCGCACGATGGTGCTCTTGCCGGATCCCGTGCGCCCAACCACCGCCACGGTCTCACCCGGTTCCACGGTAAAGGTCGCCCCTTTTAGGACCGGTTCATCGTCATACGCGAAGTGCACATCGCGAAACTCGATGAGGCCGGCCGGGTTGATGAGATGCGTGGGGCTGCCGCTGTCGACAATGTCAGGCGTGCGGTCAAGAATCTCGTAGATGCGGCCTGCGGACGCCCTTGCGCGCTGCTCCATTTGCAGGAGAAAACCGAGGAAACGAAACGGCATCTGCACGAGCATGATGTACATGTTGAAGGCGACGAGGCTGCCGAGCGCCAGTTCGCCCTCGATCACCAGATAGCCCCCGTAGACCCACACCAGCACCTGGCCGATGGCCGTCAGGTTCTCGATGACCGGACTGTAGATGGCGTTGATGTCGATCGACTTGATCTGCGCCCATTGCAGCTTGTGCGCGGCGACCGCCAGCAGATTGACCTGGTTGGCTTCCTGGGCAAACGACTTGACCACACGTTGGCCGTTGATGTTCTCGTCGACGACAACGGCGACGTCAGCGGTGCGCGCCTGCACCAGCCATGACAGCGGAAAGATCATGCGACGCAGGCGCATGGACAGCCAGTAGACCACCGGCATCGAGATCATAGCGGCGAGGGTCAGGGAGACATTGACCGTCAGCATGTAGGCGAACGCGAAGACGAAGCTGAAGACACTGGTCAGCATCATGGGTGCCATCATCAGGAACATCTGGATCGCCCGGATGTCGCTGTTGGCCCGAGAGATCACCTGCCCGGTCTGGATCTTGTCGTAGAAGGCAAACGACAGCGTGACCAGATGGTTGTAGATGATGGAGCGGAGGTCTGCTTCCAGTTGGTTCGACACCTTGCTCATCAGATAACGACCGAAGAAGCTCGCGACGAAGCTCACGAGGCCAAGTGCGCCGAGTATTAGCATCAGCCAGTAGAGCGCGGCCACAGTGCCATCGGTGATAGCGGGACCGATGGCATCAATCAACTTGCCGGTCACGGCTGGAACTGCAACCCCACTCACCATCGACACCACCGTGAGCGTGATGCCGATCACAAACGGCCACCGGTTCACGAGTAGAATCGGAACGAGACGGGTCAGCCAACCGCGCGACGTGTCCCGGTCGATGTCCGCGCGGGGGTTTTCGAAGCGCGCGACAACGTCAACGGGCTCGAACTGAATGGGGTCGTCCGCTGTGGACGCGTCTGCAAAGGTGCTCGCTGGCGCATTCATTGGGGTGTACGCCGCATTTCGCACCCGGCTTTGTGCACACCGGCTCGACCCGGGTCAGCGGGTGAGCGCGTCGCCCACGTTGTCGCAGATATACCCGTCTCGTGCGCCCTCTTTGTGGATTGGGCGGTTGGCAGTGGGCGGGGGTCGGGCCTCAAGAGCGGGGTTCATCCGGCGGAGTTTGACCGCGTATTATGAACTTCTTGCCCCCGAGAATCGAGTTGCGCCGGCGGGCCCCGACCTGCGGTTCACGGCAGGCGGCGTACCGGCATCCAGTACGCGAGTTCTCCTGTCATGGTCTTTGGGTCAAAATGCGGTCCGTAATACTCGAAATCGGGAATGCCGATCAGTTCGTAGTCCGACCCGGGCAACCAGGTGCCGAAGATGTAGGCGGTCGTATCGTGGACGCACAGCAGCGGGCCTTCCTGCGTGAAGACTGCATATTCGGCCGCCGGAATGGTGACGACCAAACTGGGCCGGCACGTCATCCGCAGCGACTTCCACCGCCGTCATGTAGGTGAACCCGTCGCCGACGGTCACCGAGCAACCATCGAGCGCGCGTCTGGTTCGTTCTGAGGCATTCATGTCGAGTCTTCGTATTGCAGCTGGTTTGCAACGTGATTCGCCAATTGTGCGACATGTCCGGTGCTCAAGGCTTAACGGATCTTCCCAATCGAATATTGGCGGGTCGGTTTTTCTGGAGATCAGTCAGTCTCCCGGGTTTCGAGGCGACTGTCGGCCTTGCGGGGCGGACAACGTTGCGGGCAAGCTGAACGCTTTTCGAGAAGGCAAACGATGCAGATTGCGTCTGTCCGGGGCATTCGCGTGCCGGTCAACCACCGGGGGGACTGGCTCTTTGTTGAGGTACATACCGACACGGGTCTGGTCGGCCTCGGTGAGGCGTCACAGAGCGGCGACGATGGCCGCGTGTTGGCGGTGCTTGCCGCGCAATCCGCCGCACTCGCGGGCAAAGACCCAACCCAGATTCATCGCTTGCGCGGTCAGTTGGCGAGCGCCGGTGGTGGTCGGGCTTATGGCACGGCCGTGAGCGGTATTGAACATGCGTTGTGGGACATTCTGGGCCAGCAACTTGGTGTGTCTATTCGCCAACTGATGGGCGGGGCTGTTGCGCTTGCGCCTATCCGCCTCTACGCGAATATCAATCGCGGCGTGGTGGACCGGACGCCGGCAGGATTTGTGGCCGCTGCGAAGGCAGCGACCAATGCAGGGTTTACCGCGCTGAAGCTTGCGCCGTTTGACGAGGTGCGCGGCGCAGTGCGGGTCCGAACCGGGGCGCACGCCGCCTGGCGCAAGGGTGTGGCGCGGGTCGCGGCGGTGCGTGAGGCAATCGGACCGGGTGTTGAACTCGCCGTTGACTGCCATGAACGCTTCGATGTGTCCGAGGCCCTGGCCGCCGCTCGTGCCATGGCACCCCTTGATCTGCTGTGGCTGGAAGAAGCGGTCGGACGTGACCGCATGGACGACCTGGCGGAGATTACGCGAGTCGTGCCAATGGCGACCGCGGGTGGTGAGAACCTTCTGAGTCTTGAAGCCTGCAAGCCGCTCTTCATGCGTCGCGTTGTGGAAGTGGTGATGCCCGATGTCAAACACGATGGTGGCCTCGCGGAGACCCGCAGCATCGGCGAAGCGAGTCGCCTGCAAGGTCTGCGCTTCTCGCCGCACAACCCCGCCGGACCGGTCGCAACCGTCGCAAGCGGGCAGGTCATGAGCACGTGCGCCAACGCTTACTTGCTGGAGTTCCCCTTTGGCGAGGTGCCGTGGCGGGCAGATGTGCTGATTCCGCCGGAGCCCGTCAACGATGGATATCTGACGCTCAATGATGAGCCGGGGTTAGGGCATCGCCTGAACCAGGAGTTGATCGGGTCGCTCTGAGAGAGGCGTTTTCCCGCATCTTCTGAGCGAGTCCCGATCGGCCTGTATCACGCGGTCGTGATCACACCCTTGATGTAGCCGTCGATCTTGCCGGTCGTCGCCTCGGACAAGAAGCTCGGAAACTCATCAATTGGCACGACGTGGGTGACCAGAGGCTTGAGGTCGATGATCCCGTTCTGTATCAATTTGATAGCAGGTGGGAAGGGATCGCGAATCTGCGCGGCCGGGGATGAGTTGACAAGGCTGATGGCTTTGCCGTGCCAGGCGCTCGGATTGAAGTGCGCCTCAGTGCCCTTGATCCAGCCGAAGAGATTGATACGGCCGGCGACTTTGACGATGTCGGTCGCGAGGTCGAGTCCTTGCTGCGAGCCGCTGGTGTCAACGACGATGTCGATGCCACGGCCCATGAGGTCCTTCCTGACGTCCGCGAAGTCGGGCTCGGTCACGTTGTGTGCCTCGGTCGCACCCATCGACATTGCAAGGTCGAGTCGCGCGTCATCAACGTCGAGTGCGATCAACTGGTCCGCGCCGAAGCCTGCAAGGCCCTGGATCATCATCAGACCCATGAAGCCGCAACCGACCATCGCGAGTCGCTCACCGGCCTTTAGATAACAAAGGTCCATGCCCGTCACCACGCAGGAAACGGGCTCCACGATCCAGTGTTGGTTCTCGAGATTGGAATCCGGGATTTTGTAGGCCCGTTTTACGGGTGAGTTCCGCAAGCGGGCGAAGCCGCCGCCGGCGACCCGGTCACCGATCTCAAAGCCACGGACGCCTTCGCCGAGCTTGACGACATAGCCCACGCCTTCGTGTCCGGGCGGCGCTGCGAAACCAGAATCGGAGCCGGTTCTGAAGGTCTGCAGGTCCCACGAGCAGATCCCGCACGCCTGGACTTCGATTTGTACCTCGCCGGGACCGGGTTCGCCAACCTCAAGATCAACGATGTCGGCGCCACCGCCTGGAAGATAACGGATGTTCTTAACTTTCATGATTGCCTCGCTCGGATGTTAGACGTGTCGACGTCACCACAGTAACGAAGTCAGACGTCGGTTGTCCGCTGAATGTAGCAATTAGGTGGTGCTCAAACGCTGATTGGTTGCGTCAGGTCCACATCGCCAACGACCCGCGACAGCAACTCGCTCAACTGCGTGGCCGCAAGATCGTTAATGCCCGAGGCGGGTTTGCGGACGGTGTCACTGTCGATCAATCCCCGCTGCATGAAGAGGTGCTTGCGGATGGCGACGCCCGGTTGGGCCTCGAATACCATTAGTGGCAGGTACTGCTGATAAATGGCAAATGCACGATCAGGGTCGCGGCTCGCGTGGGCTGCGACCATGGCCACCAGTACCTCCGGAAAGGCGAAGCCGGTCATGAAACCGTCAGCGCCGGCGGTTAGCTCAAAGGCGCCGTAGAGCGCGCCGAGACCCGTCAGGATCGGCAGTTTTCGGGACATCTGCGCGACCAGTGCGGCGACGCGGAATGGCGACGGCAGCGCTTCCTGTTTGATACAGGCAACCCCTGGGATGTCGGTGATCATGCGTAGAACAAGATCGAGTGACATGTTCACCCCGGTCGATCCCGGATGGTCCTGCAGCACCATCGGCAGCGGCACGCCGTTCGCCACCGCAGCAAAGTGCTCGAAGATCCGGTCTTCGTTGGGCACTGCCTCCTGATGGGGTGTCACCATGATGGCGTTCGCACCCAGATCGGCTGCCATCTGACTAAGATCGATACATGCCTGCGTGCCACTATGGGATGTGCCCACAATGACCGGCAATCCGCCCGCAGCCGTGACGGCAACTTTGGTGATCGCCTCACGTTCCTTGTCAGTCAAACGATTAGCCTCGCCGAGGACGCCGAGGATGGTGACGCCGTCAACGCCGAGGTCGCGCATGAAGTGCACGATGCGGGTGAAGCTCGCGAGATCAACGGATTGATCGGGCTTGAAAGGCGTTGGCAGTATCGGAAAGACACCCGTGAAATTCATTGACTAGCCACCTCGGTTTTGCCGTTTTCCCGCTCTTTGCGATCAAGCAACTGTTGACGCTCACGACGCCCGCCAGCGCGGAGCAGGAGCGGGCCGACGCAGCTTACCAGCATCAATCCGGCCAGGATGTAGAAGGCGAGCTGGTAACTCCCTGTGCTGTCGTAGATGTACCCGGCGAGCGGCGACGCGGAGATGACGAGCGGCAATTCAAGGATGCGAATCAAGCCGTTGCCGGTACCAAAGGAACGATTGCCGACCGCCACCGACAGGGCGAAGGCCCGCAGCGGACTCATGCCGGCATAGCCGAATCCATACATGAAGCCCGCGGCGAGTGCGGTCGTGAAGTGATCGGCGTTGGCGAAGGTAACGAGGGCGATGGCCTGGCAGACGAGGGCGACCCAGGTCGTGATGCGCGCCCCGAACTGATCGGACATCCAGCCCACGAGCGGTTTGCCGAGGGCGGCAAAGAGGGCAGTTCCCGACAGGATGAGCGCCGCGTCGCTGCCGTCCATGCCGACGTCTTTCAGATGCCCGAACAGGTGCAGCATCACGGCTGAGTACACGCAGCCCATCGCGCCGAAGATGCCGGCGATCGCCCAGAAGGTTGGATAGCGCAACATCTCCATCCGGGTCCAGAGGCGGGCCTCCGAGTCGGCCTCTATGATTTCATCCTGATGGCTCTCGGTGTAGTTTCTGCCGTCACGAACCTCGCCCACATCTTCCGGTCGATCGCGCAGCAGGAACCAGATGAGCGGGACCAGAATCGCGGCGACGATACCGGCAAAGACCACATAGGTGCCGCGCCAGCCGATGTTAGCCACGAGTGCGGTCACGAGCGGCGGCATGACGACGCCCGAAACGGACGCACCCAGAACGCCGAGCGCGAGCGCGCGACCGCGCCAGTGGTCGAACCAACTGATGATGGTCTTGTGGTATGCAAGGTTGCCCATGCAGGTCATGCCGAGCCCCATTCCGACCCCGACGATCAGGTAGAACTGCCACAGCGTCTGGCACACGGCGAGGAGCAAGTAAGAGCTTGTGACGATGCCGATGCCGCAGAGGATGACAATGCGAGGCGAGTTGCGGTCAAGGTAGGCGCCAAGGAAAGGCGCGGCGATTGCGCTCGTGATCGAGGCGACGGAGAAGCCCATCGCGATTGCAAACCGGCTGCCGTCGGCGAGTTCCTCGGAAAGCGCCGGCAGGAAGACGCCGCGAGAATAGGAGTAAAAGCCGGTTCCGAAGAAGGTGAGTGTTGCACCCACCGCGACCACGACCCAGCCGTAAAAAAATCGGGTTGTGATCGTCAAAGAGCAAGGCTCCACGGGGCCACCAGGGCGGGCGCGAACAATATCACGGTCTACGTTGTATCAAGGTTAAGACGCAGTCTGCCGGACCGATACGTGTGAGCGATGAACAGGATTTCAGATGGCTTCGCGGGTCGAGAACAGGATTTAGTCCGCCGGAAAGGCGTAGCGAAACCGTCGGATATCCTCGGCGTATACCGCTTCCACGCGGGCGCGGCTTTCGGCGGTGTAGACCTCCCCGAATGCGGGCCGGTCAGATCGGTTTGCGACGGGCAACGTTGGGTTCGCACCGAAGCGTTCGGCGATGGTGGCAAAGTCGGCATCGATTGATTCGAAACGGCCGACAAAGTCGACCCGGTCGGTGCCTTCACTGTCGGTCGTGAAGTAATACTACGGATAGAAATGGATCCAGCGCCAGATGTTCTCGGGTGTCAGCCAATCACAGACGAAGTCGTTGAACTTAT
>CAVOBC010000253.1:0-7237 GCA_963693635.1 Gammaproteobacteria bacterium
GGTTCGGGTCTGTCAGGCTGCTGAAAAAGCAGCCTGACAGACCGATACGTGGATTTCACGTTCGCTTCGCGAGCGGGCTGAGGCCCGCGCTCTGGAAAAGTGCAGGAAGCACTTTTCCAGCAACCTGCGGGTATGAGGAGAGTTTTGATGAGCGATGACGTGTTTGACCGGGTAGAGCATCACGAGACCGAGAATGATGGGGTTGCGCTGCACTACGTAACGCTGGGTGAAGGCCCCGTTGTGTTGTTCGTGCACGGATTTCCGGATTTTTGGTACACATGGCGTGAACAGATGAATGCGCTGTGCGGCGACTTCAAGACCGTTGCCATGGACACCCGCGCAAACAACCTGAGTGGCAAGCCGGACGGTGTAGAAAACTACACGATGCCGAATCTGCTGGGTGATGTTGAAGCAGTAATACGTGACCTCGGTGTGGAGTCAGTGACGCTGGTCGGTCACGACTGGGGTGGCTCCATCTCCTGGCAGTTTGCGATGCACTACCCACAGCAGGTCAACAAACTGGTGATCTGCAATCTGACGCATCCGCGCGGCTACATGACCGTGCGCCAGAATGCATCGGCTGACCAGAAAGCCAACACCCAGTACATCACTGACTTTCAGACACCGGGCTTTGAAGATCGCCTGACACCGGAAGTGCTGACAGGGATCTCGGCCGGTGACGCGGCCGATGAGGTTAAGGCGCGATACCTTGAAGCGTTCTCGAATTCCTCGGTGAAGGGGATGCTCGATTACTATCGGGCAGCGTTCGGTGGCCTGAACACAGGGCAAGGCGGTCAACCGCGGGAGTTGCCGCAACTCCCGATGCCGGTCCTGCAGTTCCACGGCTTGCTGGACAAGGCGGTGGACAAAGATGGCTTACGTGACACCTGGAACTGGATTGACGCTGACTACACGCTCGTGACGATTCCGGACTGCAATCACTGGGTGCAACGTGAAGCGGCGGCGCTTGTTAGTACCACGATGCGCTCCTGGTTAGGTGATCGGAGTTAGAGATCTGATGACTCATCAAGCGGCCTAATCCCAAACAGACGCACCTCGACACTCACCCGTGGCTGCAGTCCTTCCGTATCTGGAATGGGCACTGCGGAGTGCAGGGTCGGGCGAAAAACCTCGCCGTGTGGCGGGTGTGAATCGTAGGTAGTAAAGACCAGCGCCTCGTCGCACGTCATGTCGGAGAAATAGCTCCAGCGCTGGCCATCATTCGGCTTGCAGTAGTGGGCATTGAATGGAACGGGTTTGGCGTTTTCATTCAGGTCGTACTCAAGGTCGCGCGGATCGATGGAGGTGCGATCGCACACGGCGAGGGGTAATCGAGCGAGCGGTTCGGGGGATACCGAACGCCAGATGTTGATGCCCACCACACGCTTGTCGCTTGGCATCGACTGAACTTCGCTGAACTTCTTGATGGTGGTCAGGCCGTCGTCAGACACAAAGTCCGCATAGTCATTGTGCACCGCCTGCGCGCAGGGCCCGTACTGGATGCCGTCCTGCCAGTAGTGATCCTTGATTTCTTCGTTGCGGTACGTGTGGCTGTCAAGCCCGGAAAAGTGCGCGCCGGGAAGCAACGTCTTCCCCAGCGCCAGTATCTCGTCGTAATAGAATTCTCGAACCTCGTGGGCATCGGCCCAGTTCGTCACCCGAGAGGGCGCGCGCACCAGCATGAAGCCGATGCCGTTGGCCAGTAGCTCTGTCGAATCGACCGGTTTGTCGGTCACTTGCTGTGTCGCACGCGCGTCCCGAATCAACGTGGGCTGACGAAAGCGCGCTTGCATGATTTTTTGCTTTTCCTCCTCCGTTGCCCGATTCAAGGTGGCAGGGTTAGGAAAATTCAGCTTTCCGGTGAAGTCCATGGGCAAGTGCTCGAACGTGGTTCAAGGGTGAACAATAAAACGGTTACGAGGATCATTTCCAGTTGTTCTCCTGCCGAGCTCCTCTGGCGACTGAAGGTAAGCGTCCTGGCGAGCGCCTGACCGTGCTATATAGAAAGAACGATAGAACGCGCGGGTGATGTCCTGCTCTGCACGGATCTAATTGACACAGTTTGCACAGACCCGGTTGGCACAGACCGGGACAATTAAGTGAGGGGATAAGTGGATGGCAACTTCGGAACAGAGTGACCAACGTCGAGGTGACGCGTTCGCGGGGACGCGACTAAAACTATGTGTTGCAGGCGCGAGTGGCCTCGTTGGCGCAAATATCACGCGCGAGGCACTCGCTCGTGGCTATCGGGTCAATGGCACCCTTCGCGACAGCACTGACCCCGACAAAGCGCCGTTTCTGCAAGCACTTCCAGGCGCAGGGGAACCCGGTACGGATGGATTGACGCTGTTTGATGCCGACATGGCAAACGCCACGGACTTCGATGAACCCGTTGCAGGCTGCGACTGTGTTTTCATCGCCTGCCTGATCCCAACGTATGCGGGCCCAGATGGAAAAGCCGCGCGCGAGATGGAAGATGACGAGGGTTATGAGCAAATTGTCCGGCCAACATTGGATGGCTGCATGAACATCCTGCATTCAGCCAGGAGCGCAGGGTTGTCCAAGGTCGTCATTTGCAGCAGTACCAGCAGTACCAATCCGGTCCCTGCGGTCGCGAACAAGAATGAGGTTGATCACTGGTCGGACGAGCACGTGCAATATCGTGCGAAAAAATACACGTCTGCCGCCAAGACGGTCATGGAAAAAGCGGCCATGAAGTTTGCGGACGACAATGGCATTCGGTTGTCCATCGTGCTGCCCACGCTGATGCTGGGGCCTGCGGTCATTCCTGAACACGCGACCCGGGGCTTTCTGTCGTCTCTCGCTGATCTCGTCAAGGGCGAACCCGGTCGCCATGCTGCGGTCCCCAACGACTCCTCGTCGATGATCCACCTGCACGACCTTGCCAATCTTTTCATGGCTGTCTACGAGAATCCGGATGCTCGTGGCCGGTACTTTGGCGTTTACGACTCATGGCATTGGCAGGATATCTACGCGGTTCTTCATGACCTGTTGCCAGAGACGCCAATGCCGACTGAGTTGAAGGACGCTCAGGTAACACCGACCAGTTTTGACTTTGCGCGTCGCGACAGTTTGGGCGTGCCCGTGCGCGCGATTCCGGAGATTCTGAGAGACACGGTCGAGTGGTGTCAGGAGAGCCTGTAATGGTCGGTCTGCAAAGGGCAAGCTGACGTCGGACGGACGAGTGGAAATTGACAATATAGACACAGACTGTCAATCTGACGACGCGCGCGACCGGCGATCCCGCCCTTCTATATCCACACCCGTATGTCCACGCACGTTACATCCACGCCCGCTATCTACACGGCGCGTTAAGCCCCTCAACCACCCCGACCAGGCCATTCAACAATGAGCGCAAGGCCAGGCGACACTGCAAACGCACCCCCACCCCCCGCAATGCCGAGTGCGGCGGGTGCCGAAGAACAGGGTGAGATTCCGTCCGCGTACGATGTTCCGCTGGACAGCATCTTGCCGATCAACCCGCGACTCTTTAGCGAGAATCGCTGGCAGGAGTACTTCGAGCGGCTGCGCGCAGAGGACCCGGTCCATTTCAACCAAACGGACATGGCGGGCAGATTCTGGTCCCTGGCACGGTATGAGGACATCAAACGGGTTGATGCCGACTGGCAGAACTTTAGTTCTGCAAAGGGTATTACCCTCGGCTTCCCGGTGGACGCCGAACCGCCCGAAGGCATGCTGGCCCTCAGCACCTTCATCGCGCAGGACCCCCCTGTGCACGATGTGCAGAGAAAGACTGTCACCGGCGTCGTCGCGCCACGCAACCTCGCCAATCTTGAGCCCCTGATCCGGGAGCGAACTTGCCAGGTGCTGGACTCGCTGCCAGAGGGCGAGACGTTTGACTGGGTGGACACCGTGTCCATCGAGTTGACCACGATGATGCTTGCGACCTTGTTTGACTTTCCGTTTGAGGACCGGCGCAAGCTGACGCGGTGGTCTGACGTGACGTTCGCGATCCCCCGACCGGGCGGCATTGTTGAATCAACCGAGCAGCGCCGTGACGAACTGTTGGAGTGTCTTGAGTACTTCACACTACTCAAGGAAGAGCGACTCGTGAATCCGGGCAGCGACCTTGTTTCCATGCTGGCACACGGCGAGGACACGAAAGACATGCCGCCGATGGAGTATCTCGGCAACCTCATTCTGTTGATCGTCGGCGGCAATGACACAACGCGCAACTCGATGTCAGGCAGTGTCTATGCACTCGATAAGTTCCCGGACCAGTACGACAAGCTGATCGCGAGACCCGAACTGATGCCCGGGATGGTGGCGGAGATGATCCGCTGGCAAACCCCGCTCTCGTACATGCGGCGCACCGCCAATAATGATTGTGAGATCAGCGGCAAACAGATTAAGAAAGACGATCAGATTCTCATGTGGTATGTCTCCGGCAATCGGGACGCGGACGTTTTTGCCAATGCGGATGTGCTCGATATCGAACGCCCCAACGCACGCCAGCATCTGTCGTTTGGATTCGGCATCCACCGCTGCATGGGCAATCGACTGGCCGAGCAGCAACTGCGGATACTGTGGGAGGAGATCCTGGCGCGCTTCGACAAGATAGAAGTGCAGGAAGAGCCGACTCGTACGCTTTCATCGTTCGTCAAGGGATACACGCATCTGCCGGTGAAGGTCAGGCGCAAGTCGGTTTGATGGGAGACGCCAGTGTCGGGAGGTCTGTAGCCGTTGACAGCAAGACCTTACACAATCGTCAGGAAGACCGGCCCGGTCACGCTGCCGGGGTCGCGAAACGCGATGCCATTCTTGGCGCCGCGAACGAGCAGTTCCGTCAGTACGGCTTTCGCAAGACATCGATGGATGATATATCCACTCGACTTGGCATCTCACGGGCTTCACTGTATTCGTACTTTGGTAACAAGGACGAGATATTTCGCGGCGTTTCTATCGCGATTCACGAAGAAGCGCTGCGGGGCGCGGAAAGTCATTTGGCAGACAGCGTCAGTGCCCGGAACCTGCGCGCGCGTGTTCAAAGTGCGCTGCTCGCTCACCACGGGCCCTTTCAGAGCGCCGTGACGGAGTCAGCGCATGGCAGTGAGTTGTTTGATGAGCACGGCCGGCTTTGCGGTGACATCGTCGCGGATGCCCACGTTCGTTTCCAGACGATGCTTGCGGCCGCATTGAATGCGGCGTCGCGCACGGGTGAGATTGATCTCAAGGGTGTGGGGATAGCAGCGACCGCTGCCGCCGAGATCCTGAATCTGGCGGCAGCAGGGCTAAAGCAACAAGCGCCTGATCTTGCGACATACAAGAACCGGGTTGTCGCGTTTGTGAAGGTGTTTGTCGCAGGCCTTGGCTGATCCAGGTGCGGCCGGCGTGCTAATGACTTTGCGCCTTTCACCCTGCTTTTTTGCATTTTTCACTTTGGCCGATGGCAAAACTCCGTTGTGCAGGTATTCTGATGACGGTCCAACTCATTTGATCACCTGTCGCTTGCCCGTGTAGCGACGCAGGAGAACGTCGATGCGCTTTGCCATTGCTGGAATCTCACACGAAACCAACACCTACCGACGGGAACAAACTGACGCCAGCGATTTTGGTCAGGCCCGCGGTGAGCAGATTCTGCGATCACGCGGCAATGCGACCGACATCGGCGGATTCGTAACCGCGTGCGAGTCGCGCGGTATCGAACCCGTGCCGATTCTGACGGTGGGTGCCGAACCGTCAGGAACCATTGCTCGCGCTGCTTATGACGGCTTTAAGGCCGAGATTCTGGAGGGCATCGCAGACGCGAGGCCCCTCGACGGTGTGCTGCTCGGACTGCACGGCGCGGGCGTCGTCGACGGCATCGACGATCTGGAAGCAGACCTTTCTGAGGCGGTGCGGGATCTGATTGGGGAGGGCACGCCTCTTGTGGGTACCTTCGACCTGCACGGCAACGTGTCGCAACGAATGGCCGACGCCCTTGACGGCGTATTCGCGTGCCACCAGTACCCACACATGGACCCCCACGAGCGAAGCGAAGAGGCGGTCGCACTGATCGTTCGTATGCTGGATGAGTCGTTCCGGCCCACGACCTTTGTCGAGTCGGTACCGTTGCTCGTTCCCATGACTACCACGTTTGTTGGTGCGGGGCAGGCGATGCTGGCCGAGATGCTGGAAGCGGAGTCGACGCCTGGTGTCATTGATGTGAGCTGGTTCCACGGCTTCCCCTATGCGGACATCGACCTTGTCGGTACGCACGTGGCGGTGACCACCGACGGCGATCAGCAACTGGCAGAGTCCGTCGCCAAGCGCATGGGCGAGCGGCTTTGGGAGTCCCGGGAGTCGTTTCGCCCGCGCGGCTTGACGCCGGAGGAAGCGATCGAACGTGCGCTGCAGTCGGACGCGTGGCCGGTGGTGATCAACGAGACCTCTGACAATCCCGGCTGCGGTGGGCCCGGCGACGGCACGCACCTTTTGCGTGCGATGATCGACGCGGGGCTTGAGGACGCGTGCTTTGGCTACATCGTCGATGCCGAGACCGCCCGGCAAGCGGTCGAGGCGGGCGCCGGATCGACGATCGACGTTGTGCTGGGCGCAAGATATGACGATTTGCATGGCACACCGATCCACGCCGCCGCCTACGTGAAGGCCATTCACGATGGTGACCTGATATTGCAGGCAATGTTCCGCGGAGCGCGTTGGCGAATCGGCCCCATCGTCCGCCTGGTGATTGGAGGCGTCGATGTCGTGGTTGGCTCGCGGCGCTCGCAGACATTTGACACGGAACCCTTTCTGGCGGTCGGCATCGATGTGACGCGATACCGCGTGGTTGCGTTGAAATCGAGCCATCACTTCCGGGGCGGCTTCCAGGATCTGGCGGCAGAGATCATTACGGCAGACCCGCCGGGATTGACGACGCACCGGATCAACGGGTTTGAGCGGCAAAACCTCAAACACGCCGTGTGGCCCCTCAATGCCGAGACTGAGTACATTCGGTAGTCGTACGTCGTCACGTCCTTGCGGATCATCGCTCGATTGCGTTCTGCGGGTCCTCGCGCTTATGGTCTTGGTTGCTTCCGGTAGAGGCTCATACCCATGATTGCTCTGCGAATGACGAAACGGGCGGATGCCGACGCGGTTCGAGCAATCCGCCTTGCGGCAGCGGATCACCTGACGGCTCTGCACGGACGCGGTCACTGGTCTGAAGTCTTCACGATCGCGACGATCAGAAAGCATGTCGTGGACAAGCCGGTTT
>CAVOBC010000254.1:0-7209 GCA_963693635.1 Gammaproteobacteria bacterium
ACGCCGGTGCCGTCATCACGAATGCGCACGTAGACGAACTCGCCTGGTTGCAAGCCATCATCGTCGATGCCTTCATGAATCTTTTTTGCATCGACGTCAGCGAGGCCGGTCTCGATCGTGCCCCCCTCGCGCCCAACCAGCGATTCCGCCGCATTGACCGCCAGATTCATCAGCACCTGTCCCAACTGCCCGGCATCGCCCCTGATACGTGGCAGATTGCCCCCAAGCGTCCACAAGACGCGCGTTTTTCGGGCGACCACCGACTCAACCAGACCCCGCATCCGATTCGCAACTCCCGTCACGTCCAGCGGCTCAAAGTGAATCGGTCCTTTGCCGGTGTACGCGAGCATCTGCGACGTCAGGTCGACCGCTTGCCTCGCACCAGACATCACCATGTAGAGACCTTTGATTGCCTCCCCATCCGGCGGCAATTTGCGCATCGCGAGGTTGGTATAGCCGACGATGCCGGTCAGCATGTTATTGAAATCATGTGCGATGCCGGCCGCGAGCGCGCCGAGACTCTCCATCTTCTTGCTCTGAACGACCTTCTGCTGCAGACGATCGCGCTCGCGTTCCACCGCGTCGAGTAACTCTTCACGGGCCCCGAGCGAGGCAATTAGCTGCTCTGCGGCAAGCACGAGGACCACGGTCAGTGCCATCGTTACAAGAACCGCATTGGCGAATACGAGCATCCCCCACACGTCACCCACGAAGCCGGTCATCGCAACCGACAATGTCGCATAGGTGAACAGAATGAACGCAAGCAGAGACTGCGCAAAAACATGGTGGCGAAAACGCACGAGTAGTGTCCCCGCCCAGACCGTCGCGACAACCGCCGGTATCTGGATCGCAAACCACTCATTGCCGCCCGCAATCGTCGATGAAAAGAGATAGAAGACGAGGAAAACGCCGAAGAACGACACCATGAAGAGTGCAGACACCCGCTTACCCACAATGTCCGCGGACGCAGCGAGCATCAACAGCGCGAACCAGACCTGGCAAGCGGCGCTCAGCAGGAAGATGCGCGGGTCGTTAGTGGCCTCATAGGCGAACAGCGGACACAACGAGATGGTCGCAAAGACCGCACTTAATCGGGCAAGACTCAGGTATTCGTAACCAACGCGCTGGGAAACCCGGAAGAGGATGACCGCGAGCGCGAGGGAAAAGATCGCCGGCGGCCTACGCTTAGAATGAAATCCACTGCTGGAACGCTCCGCTCGGTACCTTCAATACACGCTAAACACTCGCGCCACACATCCGTCAAATCCGCGGCTCCGAACTCAGCCAGCACAGGGGCCGCTGAAACCACTGCAAGCACGGTTGACGGAAGGCTATAGTAACCGGCCCTGAAGTTTACAAAGTCACCAAAATGCAAACGATTCGTAAGTTGGCCGCCGCAGTCAGATCGGGCGAAATTACGTCTGAAGCCCTCGTGCGCGACTATCTCGACCGCATCGCCCAGGTCAACGGGGCTCTGAACGCTATGGTCTTCGACATGGGTGAGCGGGCAATGACACATGCCGCCAACGCCGACACCGCGCGGAAGGAAGGCGCGCCTATGGGCCCGTTACACGGCGTGCCCATCACGATCAAGGACAGCCTTGATACGAAGGACGCAACGACGACCTGGGGCACGCTCGGGCGCAAGGACGTTCGACCCGGGCAGGATGCGACCTGCGTTGCCCGCCTGCGTGACGCGGGTGCCATTATCCTTGGCAAGACCAATACACCGGAGTTCACGCTCTCGTTTCGCACCGACAATCTGGTCTACGGACGAACCAACAACCCATACGACGTCGAGCGGACGCCAGGTGGCAGCAGCGGCGGGGCCGCCGCGCTCATCGCGGCCGGCGCCTCGCTGCTGGACATTGGCACCGACACCGGTGGCAGCATTCGTCTCCCCAGCCACTTCTGCGGCATCTCCGGGATCAAGCCAACGACCGGGCGCGTACCCTGCACCGGCAACGCGTTGCCGACCTCGGGGCTGACGGCACCCGCATCGCAACCGGGCCCCATGGCGGCTTGCGTCGACGATCTGGCCTATGTTTTACCGATCATTGCCGGGCCGGACCTGATCGATCCGCATGCCGTCGATGCCACCCTGGGCGACCCCGCAAACGTAGATCTCAGTCGTCTGCGGGTGAGTTATCACGCAGACAACGGCATTCGTACGCCAGAAGCCAATACCATCACCGTCATCAACAACGTAACCCAGGCAATGCGCCCCGCCGTCGCAGCCGTCAGCGAAGCGCGGCCCACGGGCGTCGAAATGGCCCAATTCATCGCGTCACGGGTCTTCTCGGCCGACGCTGGCGACATGGTCGACATGCTGCTGGAAGACTCTCATACCACGACGCCGTCACCCCTTTTGCGACCCGCAGGCAGAGAACCCATCGACCCGATTGACGCGCGCGAGTTCGCCCAGGTAATCACGCTCTGGCACAACTTCAAGTCCTCCATGCTGAGCTTCTGGAACGACTTCGACGTCCTCATCTGCCCGGTAAATGCAAAAACCGCCGCGTTGCATTCAGAACCGGTCGACATGGCCGATTACAGCTACACAATTGCCTACAACCTGACCGGCTGGCCTTCGACCGTTATCCGCGCGGGAACCGATGACAAGGGTCTGCCGATTGGCATTCAAGTCATCGCGCGGCCATTTCGGGAGGACATTTCTCTCGCAGTTGCAGGTTGGTTGCAGAATCGGATGGGTCCGTTTCAGCCGCCAGCGATCAACGCGTTCCCGGCGCCAGCGCAAGCACCCAACGATGAGTCGTAGCGCGCTCCTGTGGCCGAACCGGCAAACTGCGACCGGTGCCGTCCGCGGTCGCGCACGACTTCAAACCAAACGGCAGACCCACCCGTCTAAGGTCGGTGCACGTAAATTCACTGACCATGCGAAGCACCCCGGCAATTCACCCAAGACACGGTTCACCCAGAACACCGTTCACCCAAGACACGATGCGCCCAGGGCATCGCGCGTAAAATGACTGTTCCGCGACCCATGGGGTCTGCCATTGGCGGCGCATACACATTGCCACGTTGTTACCCCCCCCTCGGGCAGCACAACGGGTGACGCAGGGGGCAGCGCAAAGGCTGACCAGGCCCGAACAAACGTGGATAGGGGAGCCAGGAGCCATATGCTACGATGCGTCCGCGAACCAGAGGCACCACATGATCACACTGAGATTAGCTACCGTCGCCATCGGCTTGTCTTTAGCCCAGAGCACGGTCGCGGCGGACCTCCGCACCATCTACGACATCGCGGTTAATAACGATCCCCAACTCGGCATCGCGAAAGCGACGTTCATGTCGCGTAACGAACAGGTTGTCCAGGCGCGGTCCGCGCTGCTGCCACAGGTGCGGCTCGGGGCCAATCTGACCGAGCGGGAAACAACGTTCGAGGTCAGCGGCGGCGCCGGCATCGACACCAACCCCGACAGCCCCACGTTCGGCGAGGTCATCGCAACACCTGGCACCGCGGTCACCCAGGACAGCTCAAGTCAAAGCTGGACGCTCTCCATTCAGCAGCCGATCTTCCGGCTGGATGCCTGGTTCCTGTTTCGCGGCGCCAAGAATTTGCAGGCCCAGGCGCAGGCGGAATTTGCCTCAGCCCAGCAGGACCTCATCGTGCGTGCGGCCGAAGGCTATCTCAATATCCTTGAAGCCCAGGATCTTCTGACATCGGCGAATGCAGAGCGTGACGCTGTGCAACGCCAGCTTGAGCAGGTCCAGCAACGCTTCGACGTCGGCCTTGTGGCGATCACCGATGTACTTGAGGCCCGGGCAGCATACGACACGTCAACCGTATCGGTCATCGAGGCGGAGGGCGGCCAGGTCGTCACCTTCGAAACGCTACTACGACTGACGGGCGAAAAGTTCGACAATGTCTCGGGGCTCTCCGACGTTTTCCCGGTCGGTTACCCCGATCCTCACGACGAAGAAGCCTGGGTGCAGACCGCATTGCAGCAAAATCTGGAGCTGATCGCGGCGCGGGAATCATTGAACGTCACCCGCAAACAATTGCAAAGCGCGCGCGCCAAACACCTGCCGACGCTCGATGCGTTTGCGAGCGCCAACCACAGCGCGGTCGACAACCGGCCGACGGACACCCAGAACATCTCGCTTAGTCTCAACGTGCCCCTCTATTCGGGTGGCGCTGTCCGCTCCGCCTCCAAACAGGCGGCATATCAGATGGAGCAGGCGCAGCGAAACTTCGATCTCGTGCAACGTCAGACCGTTGAGTCGACACGCAATCTATTCTCAGCAATCAACACCGATGTCGCCCGCGTCCGCGCCAGACTGAAGAACATCGAGTCGATCCAGAGCGCCCTTGACGCGACCGAGACGGGCTACGAGGTCGGCACACGCAACATCGTCGACGTTCTCGTCGCCCAGCAGCGATTATTCCTGGCCCAGTTTCAATACGCGAGCGCGCGCTATCGGTACATCAAGGACACCCTGCGCCTGAAGGCGAACGTTGGTGCGCTCAATCCGCAGGACATCTACGACCTCAACGCCTTCCTCGTTGCCGAGAAAACCGTTCACAAGACCACGCCCTCCACCCAGTAGTCGGCTGACTGCTAACGGTCGTCGCCTGCTCGAGACGCACTCGGAACTCAACCGGAAATCACTGATCTAAAGGACATCCATCGCACACTGAGCTACGCCATTTGAATTTCCCTACCCGAGCCGGCGTCATCCTCGCTGCTATCGTTCTGACGTTGAGCGTTGCGGTGGCGACCAGCGAATCAACCGATGACCCCAAGCTTGCTTCGCATCCGTTCTATACCGACGATGAGCGTAACAACATCGCGGTATTCCACGACGTCAGCCCTGCTGTTGTTTTTGTCACTAATACGCAGGTGCGTCGCCAACTCTTCTCGCTGAACGTCATGGAGATCCCGCAAGGGTCTGGCACGGGATTCGTATGGGACGAGGAAGGCTTGATCGTGACCAATTTTCACGTGGTCTCGGGCGCCAACAAGGTAACGATCACACTGCAGTCAGGCAATGAATACGATGCGACCATCGTCGGCGTGGCACCAGAGAAAGACCTCGCGGTCCTCCGCATCGACGCCCCCGAGGAAGAACTGAAGCCGATTCCACTCGGCGATTCATCCACGCTTGTCGTGGGCCGCAAGGTCCTCGCAATCGGCAATCCATTCGCACTCGACACGTCCCTGACGGTAGGTGTCATATCGGCCCTCGGTCGCGAGATCAAGTCGCCTGACAACCGCACGATCAAGGATGTCATCCAGACTGATGCCGCCATCAACCCCGGAAATTCCGGGGGCCCCCTGCTGAATTCGATGGGTGAACTGGTTGGCATCAACGCCGCGATCTACAGCCCGTCGGGTGCCAGCGCCGGAATCGGCTTTGCGATCCCGGTGAACACGATCAAGAAAATCATGCCCCAATTGATCGAGCACGGGCGCCTTTACCGTCCGGTATTAGGGGTGACCCTCCTGAGCGATGGCTGGGCGAAGCGGTTCCGCACACGCGGTGCCGCAGTGATGAGCGTACAGAAAGGACGCGCTGCGGCACGCGCCGGCCTGATCGGTGTGCGGGAGGATCGTCGGGGCAATATCCATCTCGGTGACATCATCATCGGTGTGAACGACGCCCCCGTGACTAACGAGGACACGCTGCTTTCGCTCCTCGAACAGCACGAACCGGGCGACACGGTAAAGGTGACGACCATTCGCGATGATCGCGTCCAGAACTACAACATCAAACTTGAGGCGCCCGAGTAACGGCATGCTTCTCAGCACGCTAAACCGCAAGCAACAGGAGTCATTCATCTGTCTCGCGCATAGTGTTGTCGTCTCGGACGGCGACCTGTCTCCCGGGGAACAGGGCATGCTGGACGACATGCGTCGGGAGATGGCGCTGCCAGAATCCGTGGAAGCCTGTTATCTCAACATCAAAGGAATGGACGAGGTCTTTGACACGAAGCAGGTCCGGGCAGTCGCGATGATCGCTCTCATCCGCCTCGCCTATGCAGACGGTGCTTTCGAGATCGAAGAACAGTGCTTTCTGCGCGACCTGTCCCGCGCCTTTGAACTTAGCAACCCCGATTTCGAACTGATCGACAACTGGGTGGGGCGACTGCTTGCGCTCGAGCGTGAAGCGTTCGAGTTCATGTAGGGGTGTTCGCGGTTGCCTGGTCCGGAACCGTACCGCGCCGCACGCTTGTAGCAAGGTGGTGCACCGTTGACCTTGTCGAAAGCGCCACCTGGTCGAAAGCGCCACCTGGTCGAAAGCGCCACCCGGTCAAAAGCCCAACCGGCCACAAGCCCACCCAGACACAAGCCCACCCGTCGAAGGCGCGAGGTTTTGGCCAAAGAGTTAGTTGCTAATCGATGCGCTCGATCTTCTGGCCGACGATGACGCCGTCGACCCGTAACGCTTCCGCCTCAACGGTTGCCAGCCGTTGATCGAGCAACGCCCGGGAGTTCGCAAGGACCGCAACGTGCCACTCGCCCTGTTTGAGACTGCTCTGGTCACGCACCTCGCCGATAGCGATGCCAGTCTGTCGACCCAGGCGTTCGCGGAATCCACCGGTGCGGTGACGTTTCTCCTTCAAGGATCGACAGCCGGGATACCTGAAGGTCAAGATGACAACAGAAAGGAACATGGGCGGAGATGAGAACACATTGACTGGCCATCATAGTCATCGCCCAGGGTGGGTGGAACCGAGAGCGCTCTCCTTGTCAGCACTCATGCTGTGCCTTGCGCTCGGCACAGCCGGGTGCACTGGTGCCCCGACTCTCGCGTCCTTGCCCGAACGGGCCGGTGAACATTTGCTCGCGACGCCACCGGAGGGCTGGACCCGCATCTACCAGATGAACCTCGACGAGACGCGGATCTCGGAGTTTGTCCCGGGCCCCGAAGATGCGAGCAACTGGACGATCAAAGTCAGCTTCGAGGCGTCAGCCTCGCTGCGCAGTGCAGAACCGGTCGAGATACTGTCTCACCAGGACCAGATGGACCAGGAGAACTGCCGCCATAGTGAGTTCTTCAAACTGTCCGACGCGATCGAAAACGGCTATCCGACGGCGCTCGGTATGTACCTGTGCGGCAAGGATATCCGGACCGGCCGTGGTGAACTGAAGTTCATCAAGTCCATCAAGGGCGAACAACTCGCCTACGTCATTCGGGTGCGTTACAAGGTCGCATCCTTCGCCAAGGGTGAGACCATCGTCG
>CAVOBC010000255.1:0-7172 GCA_963693635.1 Gammaproteobacteria bacterium
TGGAGGTCCCGAAATCTACCCCTATCCCAATCATCCCCCCTCCTGAGATTTGACCTTAAAACCGTGCGCCAACACCGACGTTGGTTGAGTTCGTTAAAGGGTCAACGACTGTGACCGATACTAGCCCTTCCAAAGCGCGTCATTTAGACACAGTTTCCTGGCCTATCAAAGTCGGGATCCGGGGACACGATGCTCTTGGGGCAGGGGGTGCCTCGACAAGAACGGACGCGGAATCTGGCAACCTGCCAGAGGAGGCACATCATGAAGAAAATGCGACAAAGGCCGGAACCACACGGAGTAAGGTTATCGCGAAGACCACTTCCGCAACTTGCTGTTTACCTCGCGTCGAACCGCGTCGAGCGCCCTTAGTCGCCCGCGCCCTTGCCTGAGATACTGAGGTCGAACGCCGCGCTGATCAGGTCCCGCGTATAGTCAGTCTTCGGATTCTCGAAGATCTCGTCTGCGGTGCCCTGCTCCACCACCAGACCGTCTTTCATAACCAACACCCGATTGGAAAGGGCCCGCACGACCTTGAGGTCATGGCTGATGAAGAGATAGGTCAGTTGGTGGTCCCGTTGCAGCGCGCGCAGTAGCTCAACGATCTGCGCCTGAACGGACATGTCGAGTGCAGACGTTGGCTCATCCAGAATGAGTAACCTGGGCTTCAGAATCAGCGCCCTCGCGACGGCGATCCGCTGGCGCTGCCCGCCCGAGAACTCGTGTGGATAACGATCCTGGGCGTCCGCGTCCAGCCCGACCTCGTCCAGCACAACCGCCACCGCTTGACGGCGTTCCTCCTCGCTCATGGCCGGCTCGTGAACGAGCAAACCTTCCTCGATGATCTGATGAACCGACAGACGTGGAGACAGACTGCCGAACGGATCCTGAAACACAATCTGCATGTGGCGACGGTAAGGCCGGAATTCACCTGCACTCAAGGGGTCGATTCGCGTGCCATCGAACTCGATAGTGCCCATGGAGCTGACCAATCGCAGGATTGCCATCCCGAGCGTAGTCTTGCCAGACCCTGACTCTCCAACGATTCCGAGGGTTTCTCCTTCGCCGATCTTGAAAGAAACGCCGTCGACCGCCTTGAAGTATTCGCGCTTGAACAGGAAGCCCTTGCCGATCGGAAAGTGCACTTTGACGTCGTCGCAGGTCAGCAATGGCGCCCCGTCTTCCGCCGGAAGCGGCCTGCCTTTGGGCTCCGCGCCCAGCAGGTGACGGGTGTACTCGTGCTGCGGCGCGTCGAATACCTCACCACAGATGCCAGCCTCGACGATCTCTCCCTGCGTCATGACACAGACGCGATCCGCCATCTTCCTCACAACCCCGAGATCGTGCGTGATAAGCAGCATCGCCATACCGAGTCGATCCTGCAGGTCCTTGAGCAATGTCAGAATCTGCGCCTGGATCGTGACATCGAGTGCTGTGGTTGGTTCGTCAGCAATCAACAGATCAGGTTCGTTGGCGAGGGCCATTGCAATCATGATCCGTTGTCGCTGGCCCCCCGAAAGTTCATGGGGATAGGCGCGCATCTTGTTTTCAGCATCCTGAAGGCCAACAAGATGTAGCAGATCAAGAATCTGCGGCCTCGCGTCTCTGAGCCTGATGCCGCGATGGATGAGCAGCGTCTCACCAATCTGTTTCTCGATCCGGTGCAACGGATTGAGCGATGTCATTGGCTCCTGGAAGATCATCGAGACCCGTGAACCACGGATACTGCGCAGGTCCGCGTCCGATGCGCCCATCATCTGCGTGCCTTTGAGGATCACAGATCCCGTTGGATGGCTCGCTACCGGGTACGGCAACAACTGCAACACCGACAGTGCAGACACTGACTTGCCAGAGCCCGACTCGCCGACAAGGGCCAGGGTCTCGCCTCGATCGATCTCAAAACTAATGCCGCGGACGGCAGACACGCCACGAAAACTGACGCTCACGTTTTCAACAGTCAGTATTCGGTTCTCGGCCTCGTCCGGCTTCGCCGCTTCACTCATTGGAACCTCGCCATCTAAACATTACACACATGGCTATAAGAGTCGCTTGTCACCTCGATCGCGCGAAGCCGCTTCGATGCTTCGCTTGGTCCGGGTGTGTCAACTCGACCCAAGAGTATCACGGATGCCAGCGAGCTATCGAACCGCCAGGCGTGCAATCTGACGTCATTACGGACCTTGTTACTGGCCTTCGTTACCGACCTTGATCGTCATCACGAACGTTAAGTCGAAACGCGCTCCACGAGCCTTACTCGGGTTTGATTCCCAGCGACGGCAACAGCCGGCCAAGACTTGCCATCAGGCGATATCCCGCCAACAGTTCGGTGAATTCGCCCGTTACGTCGGCCGCGTGCGCGCGCAAAAGTTCATTTTGAACGTCCAGTAGATCCAGTAGCGTGCGTTTGCCCAGTGACAATTGCTCGTTATAGACGACCAGTACCTCACGGGTCGCGTCCACGTGCGCCGTCAGGTATTGGCGCCGCGCTTCGATGTCCTTGAGTGCGTTCCAAATGACCGTGACATTCTCCTCGACCAGGCGCTGGTTATTGCGCAGCGTTTCACGCGCCGCGAACTCCCGCGCTTCGGCTTCGTTCAGACGGGCGCGGTCAGCCCCGCCTCGGTAAAGATTCAAGGTCATGCGCACGATCGCCGTCTCGTCGTCATTGGGCCCCAGCAAGCCATCGGTGTCGTCATTGCGGGTAGCACCCAATTCAAGGTCAAACCTCGGGCGAAATCCGGCGTGAGCTTGTTTCTTTGCAGCAAGTGCGGCGTCTAGTTCGGCACTGGCGGTTGTCAGGATCGGATTACTGACCCGGGCAACGGCGAGCGCATCATCAAGCGTCCCGGGCAAGTCGCGGAGTGGACCGGGAACGCCCAGCGAGGATGGCAGTTCGCCCACGATGCGCTTGAAGTTTGCCTCACCGATTCTTACGTCTCGTTCCGAGACCAGGACGTTCGACTTTGACTGCGCCCGCCGACCTTGCGTCTGGATCACATCGACACGCGTACCGACGCCGCTTTCAAAGCGCTCTTCGATTTTGCGCAACGTGCCCTCGTGATGGTCGAGGTTCTCGCGGGTCAGATCGACAACGCTCTGTCGCCGAAGCATTTCGAGATAGACCTGAATGGCAAGCAGGCTCGTGTTCTCCTGCTGCGTCAACAATTGAGATGCGGCCGCTACGGCGAGCGCACTTTGCTGGTCGGCGAAACTTCCGGTCGCGCCCCCGTCCCACAGCAGTTGTGTGAGCTTCAGGCTGCTCTCGCGGCGCGTCAGCGACAAGTCGTCTGCGCCCGCGGCGCGGGTCGTCGTATTGTTGGAATTCTCCTCGCCGCCGGCGAGCACCAGATCGATACTGGGCAGAAAGGCACCCCTGGCCTGACGCTCGAGTTGGGACGCGGCCTCAAGGTTGTGCCGACTCGCCAGCAACTCCGGATGGGTGGCGAGGGTCTGTTGCACCGCTTCGAGCAGCGTTTGCGCCGCCGCAGGGCTCGCGGCCAGCGCACCCAGCAGGAGCGGACAGAGCCGCAAGATCAGAGTCTGCACCACCGATCCGCGCCGCACTCGCTCGGAAACCCTTGCTGCGTTCGTAACGACAGCATTGTCCGCGATTTGATTCATAACTCCCCTTCGCGCCATTTTGTTGATCGAATCTATTCGCCGTTCACTCTTGACCACATTTTAGCCATCACATCCGCAAATTCATAACCTGGCACAACCTCCGATCCGAGTCATACCTCAGTTGATCGCGTACCCCGCAGACTCGTAGCTGCCAACGATCATGAACGCAGACCAGACGTACGGGTACCCCCACTCGGGCGAATCGATCATCTCCAACTGCGTGGCCCGCAGCGCGTCCCGCGCCTGCTCACCTGAAAGCATGCGATTGTAGAAACTGGTCATTAGCGCCTGTGTGCCAGCATCACTGACCTCCCACAACGAGCTAACCACCTCGGCGACCCCGGCCTCCTGGAAAGACCGACGCAACCCATAGACACCCTCACCTTCGTGGATCTCGCCAAGCCCGGTCTCACACGCCGACAACACTACCAGTCTTGTCCCCGTCAAGTTGAGCCCGAGCACCTCAAGCGCCGTCAACACGCCGTCGTTGACGGTATCGATGTCGCCGAGGAACTGGGCATTGGTATTGATGCCCGCAAAGGCGAGTCCGGCCCGCAACAACGGATTGTCGCCGGGCGGAGGCACGTGAAGATCCGTGCCTCGCTGTAGCTTGAGCAAGCGCTTACGCAGATTGTCATCGGCTTCCAGGAAAAACCCGTGAGTCGCAATGTGCAGGATTTCCGGTGGTCGCGACAGCCCGGCAAGGACCTGCTCCTGCGCGTCACCGCGAAAGAACACCTGGCTCGCCTTCTCGCCCTCGACGACGCGATCGACGATGAGTTGCCCTTCTTTCTCGGCACCCGGCAACGGTTCAAAGTTGAGACCCCGCAAACCTGCCGCACCCCCTCGAATACCGAGCTGCATCACGGTTGACCGCCGACCCTGCGCTGCCGCCAGTTCTTCGAGGCTTGTGACCTTGTCGGAATCATAATCCGGACCAGCGACAATCACGTACTGGCCCTCAGCCAACTCGAACTCGTTGGGCAATAGATCGCGAGCTGACGTCAGGATATGCAAGTCGTGAGACTGAATGACATAGATTTCTTCTGCATTGATCAAGGCATTGAACGGCAAAATATTCAATATGCCATCAGGCACCAGATAGAGGTAGTCCATCGCGCCCGTCACGGCTACGATCGGTTGCCAGATCAGTTCGTGCGCGAGCTGCCCCAACTCCAGCAACTCGTCCTCATCGGCCGAGTCGTCCTGAATGATGCTTCGGTACTCAAGGACCACGTCCTCGATTTCTGTCCGTGACGGATAACGCACGAGATCGTACTTGACGGTTTCACCATCTCGGGCGACGACACTCGCCAACACGCGATCTTCGCCGTCGGCCCGGTACATCAAGAAGTCGACCAGCGCCGTGCCGGATTGGAGTTGCGCAGGAACCTCCCCGGCACTCACGTGTGCGATGGAACTCCGATACCTGACGCTCGCCCGCCCAAGCTCTGCTTGGAGTTCGTTGACCCGGGTCTCAAGTTGGTACAGGACTTCCGTGTGCCGTCCCGCGGTTTCCGGCGTTGGTCCGGAGAGCGTATTGGCCGCCAGTTGCTTGCGCGCGGCCTCCAGTTCTCCGGCAAGCGCCGTGAGGCTGGCGTCCTTTGAAAGCTGCGCAATTTGCTGGATCTCGGATGTGATCTTGAGCAGCAGACCCTTGCGCTGGAGACTCGCATCCAGTGCCAATCGGCCCGCACTATCACCACCTACCCTTGCAACCAATGCAAGGAAACGGTCGAACTCAGGCCGATGCAATCGCAAATAGCCCTCGCGCGCGTTTTCCCCTGTGACCCACAACATCCTGTCGAGAAACTCGCTGCGGCGCCGAAAACCGCGTTCGCGGGTGTCGAGCGCCACCGTCAGAAGCTCAGCCTTCTCCTGCGCCTCGGCAAGTGCGTTCAGGGCATCAAATGCGTAGGGGTGATGGGCACCCAGGGTCGCCTCTGCCAGCGCGAGCGCCTTTTCCAGCATTGCGATGGCCTCGACAGTTCGCTCCTGCGCGGTATAGAGGCTGCCGAGATCAATCATCGACCGCAGCGTGTCAAGATGTTCGGCACCCAGCACCGACGCACGGGTCGCAAGTGTCTCGGTGAATAACTGTTCTGCGGCTCCAAGATCACCCGTCTTCAGGTGAACCCGACCCAGGTTGTTGGCCGCCTTGAGCGTGTTCTGATGATCCCGCCCGAGCATCAACTGCCATTGCTCGTTGACGGTTTGAAAGATAGGCGCTGCTGCCGCAAAGTCTTCCATCATCATGTACAGGAAGCCGAGGTTGTTGCGTACGGCAATCGTGTCTGAATGGGTGGGGCCGGCTATTCGCTCAAGAGCGGCGAGCGACTGCAGATAAAGCGGCTCCGCTTCACGAAAGCTGCCCTGGCTCTCGTGGAACAGCGCAAGATTGTTGCGAATGCGTTGGGTATTGCCGTCCTCGTCCCCGAAGACCGATTTCGCCTGCTCCAGCGCCCCGGCCAAAGCCGGCTCCGCAAGGTCGTACAGGCCTTCCTTTTCGTAGATCTGACCGAGGTTGCTAAGCGCGACAATGGTGGACGGATGGCCGCCACCGACGACACTCGTGAAGCCAGCGAGGGCTTCTTCGAAGATGACCTCCGCGTCGCCCAACCGCCCGAGACTGCCGTAGATGTCGCCCAGCACCGTCATGGTATTGAGGACCTCGAGCGGCCTTCCCTGCCAGTTCGCGCGGCCGTGATCAAGCACGCTGCCGGTGAGTTGGAGTGCACCTTCATAGTTGCCCGTGTTGTTGAGCACCCGGCCAAGGTACGACCGTGCGAGGATCAACGTCTCTGTCTCGCCCGCTTGCGCTGCTGTCGCCTCCACGCCTGCAAGCAGTTCCTGACTCTCACTGTATCGACCCTGCTCCCGATAAATCTCGGCGAGCTGGGCGACATAGGTCAGTGCTTGTGTTGTCGTACCGGCATTACTGGCTGCGAGCAGCTTGATATTATTTTGATAAACTATCGCCGCATCGTCGAAAGCACCGGCATTTGTCATCGACTCGGCCAGTCTCTGCGCACAATCGATCGCACTCGGATGATAAGCGCCGTAGGACGCGCCCACCTGTCCGCAGGTCGCTGCCAGCAAACTGACTGACTCGGCTGACATCCCCACCCCATCCATGGTTAGCGCAAGCTCGTATGCCCCCGCCAGGGTGAGCGCATGATCTGGCCCAAAGGACTCGGCCAACAAACTGCGCGCCATGTCCCGCAACCCGAGAGCCTGGTCCGCGTCCCCGGTCACCTCACTCAGTTCTGCAAGGAGCCCGATGATCTGAACTGTCTCCGGATGGTTCTCACCAAGCACAGACCCGGCGATCGCTAGGGCGCCGGTGTAAGACTCCTCGGCCTCCGCCGCCATCCCCAGGTTCCGATAAATAACCCCCATGTCACGCAATGACACCGCCGTGATCCAATGGCCGCCACCAAAGCTCTCTTCTGCGATCAGGAGCGCGGTCTCCTGACTATCCCTCGCGGCCGCGAGATCCGTCGCCATCAGCTGCTTTGCTTCGGCTTGCATCTCATGCCAGGCCTCAAACGCTG
>CAVOBC010000256.1:0-7095 GCA_963693635.1 Gammaproteobacteria bacterium
GCAGTCGCAGAAACCGCCATCTGCGTCGGTGTAAAGCGCAGGAAGTTGCCGTGCGTTACGTCACCCAGCAAATCTGTGTCGTCAACCCAGCGTCCGCGCGTCCATTCGGCAAGCGCAGGCGGCAGGGGCTCCTCAGCGCCCGGTCGTGTCAACACCGCAATATGTGCGAGCGACCTCACCTCACGCCACTTAAACCACTCGGGGAGCGTCAGGAACGAGTCCATGCCCAGCACCAGGATGATGCTGTTCGCCTCCCCGGAATCGCGAATCGATCGCAGCGTGTCGACGGTGTATGAACGCCCGCCGCGACGCACTTCCCGGTCGTCTATCTCAAGACCGGCGTTGTCCCCGATCGCGATGCGCAGCATCGCCAAACGATCTTCCGACGAGCCGCCGGTTGGGTCCCTGTGTGGCGGCGTGTGACTGGGCACAAGGCGCAGTTCGTCAGCACCGAGATACGATTTGACCTCGACAGCCGCTCGCAGATGACCGTGGTGCACGGGGTCAAACGTGCCGCCCAGGAGCCCCAGCCGGGTCATCGCGGACAAGATGACATCACTGGCGAATTTGACCGTCACCGAAGACGATGAATTTCTGCGTCGTCAGCCCTATCAGGCCAACCGGCCCGCGGGCGTGCAGCTTGTTGGTGGAGATGCCGATCTCTGCCCCCAGTCCGTACTCAAATCCATCCGCGAAGCGCGGCGACGCATTGATCATGACCGAGCTTGAGTCCACTTCACGCAGAAAACGGCGACCATTGGTGTAGTTCTCGGTGACAATTGTGTCTGTATGCTGCGAGCCGTACCGGGCAATGTGATCGATCGCCTCATCCACGCCGCCCACGACCCTCACCGCGAGTACGGGTGCGAGATACTCCTCGCCCCAATCCGCCTCGCTCGCGGCATTCGCCGCTGGCACGATGCTGCAGGTCTCCTCACAGCCGCGTAGTTCGACCCCCGCCGTCGCGTACTCTTCAGCAAGGGCAGGTAAGACCTTCCGGGCAACCGCACGCGACACCAGCAGCGTTTCGATGGCGTTGCAGACCGCATAGCGCTGCGTTTTCGCATTGACGGCGATGGAAATCGCCTTTGCCGTGTCTGCGTCGTCGTCGATGTAGACGTGACAGACGCCGTCGAGGTGTTTGATGACCGGAATGCGCGCTTCACTCATAATCCGTTCGATCAGGCCCTTGCCGCCACGCGGGATGATAACGTCGACGTGGTCCTGGAGCGTGATCAATTCACCGACTGCCGCGCGGTCAGCCGTCGCCACCAACTGTATCGCCGTCTCCGGCAGACCGGCGACTTTGAGGCCGCGCCGAATGCAACCGGCGAGATAGGTATTAGAGTGGATGGATTCCGAACCACCCCGCAGGATTGCCGCGTTGCCTGACTTGAGACACAGACTTGCCGCATCAATCGTCACGTTCGGGCGGGACTCATAGATGATGCCTATCACGCCGAGCGGCACGCGCATGTGTCCAACCTGGATCCCGCTCGGCCGGCTCACCATGTCGCTGATCTCGCCGACCGGGTCGGGTAGCGCCGCGACCTGGCTGAGGCCCTCGATCATCGCGTCAATGCGCGCGTCGTTGAGCATTAGTCGGTCAAGCAATGCATCGCTGATCCCACGCTTGCGGGCGTCATCGAGGTCCGCTGCATTGGCAGTCGTGAGGGCATCGCGACCCGCATCAATCACATCGCCGATGGCGCGCAGCGCATGATTCTTGACGCTGGTGTCCGCTCGACTGACATGCCGCGCCGCCGCGCGGGCGTCCTCGCCGAGTCGCAACATGTAGCTTGCAATGTCTTCCATCGTCGCCTGCCGTCTCGGGATGAGAGGTGTCTGAAAAAATGCCTGAGAGCCGTCGTCGACCCCCCCGATGAATCCAATGAATCGATTGACTCGATTGAAGGGTGGCCGTCCGATCGGTGGGAAACCACCCCAGCCGCCTGGGCCGGCACCATCATACCCGATTACCCGGCACTCCCCGACCATGTTGCTTAGCCCTGCGTTCTTCGACCGCGACGCACGCGTCGTCGCCCGCGCGCTCCTCGGCAAGGTCTTGCGGCACCGGGTGGTCGATCCTGAGTTCGGCGAATATTGGCTAGCTGCCCGCATCATCGAAACCGAAGCGTACTACCGCCGCGAGGCAGGCTCACACTCATCGCTCGGCTACACCGACAAGCGGCGCGCACTCTTCATGCCGGCGGGCACCATCTACATGTATTACGCGCACGGGTCTGGCTCACTCAATTTCAGCGCCCGGGGTGCAGGTAACGCGGTGCTCATGAAAAGCGGGCGTCCCTGGTTTGACCCGATCAGTCCCCGCGACCCCTGCCTGTCGATCATGCAGCGATTTAACCCACGGGGTAACCAGGTGCGGGACGAGGGCAAGTTGTGCGCAGGCCAGACGCTACTCTGCCGGGCACTTGGGCTCAAGCTAACCGAGTGGAATCAGCAGACACCGGACCCGGCGCGTTTCTACGTCGCCGATCTCGGCCACCGACCGCCGGCGATCGTACAATGCCGCCGGCTTGGCATTCCAGAGGGGCGGGACGAACACCTGATGTACCGGTTCGTTGACGCGGGCGAGTGCATGCATTGCACATCCAACCCACTGACCCGGCGTGACTGGCGCGAGGGCCACGACTACGTGATGACCCGCCGGCCTTAGGCTTCGCCATCTCGCGCTTGGGAGAGTCCGCTTGCGTGTTGAGCGTCCCGCCGCTGGGAGAGTCCTACCGATGACACTTTTACGGGTCCTTATAGCGCCCGCAGACACGCCTATTCTCGAGGTTGTTCCTGAATCTTCTGGATCAACTTTTCGACCGCATCTACCCGTCGTAGCGGGTCTTTCATCTCGAGCAGACGCTGCTGGAAATCGAGGGGGGAGCGCACGAGTTCCGCGAGACGGCAGCCGACATCGGTCGCTCGCTCATAATCCACTTGCAGGTTGAGTTGGCTGACGTTGTCGTGCTCCATCAGCGCCTTTAGTAATTCAGACAGATGCTGCTGGTGATCCGGCAACGCGACGGCCTCTTCGGTCGCGAGGAACTCCACATCCCCCAGCATCAAACGGTCGGCCTGCTCGTAATGGTCCCTGATGACGAATTTGACCTGCCCTTCGACCAGGATGCTGAGCATGCCGTTGTCGCGCTGATCGAAGTCGACGATCGTGCCGTAGGTTCCCGTGTGCCGAATCGTCGGCAATTGCGACTCCTGATCACGCAGCACATGATCGCCCTCATCGATCAGAACGACGCCAAACCCGGTCTTGTCCTTAACGCACTGCTTGACCATGTCGAGGTAACGGGTTTCAAAGATTTGCAGCGGCAGTCGTCCGCCTGGAAAGAACACGAGGGGCAGGGGAAATAATGGGATCTCGGCCATCAGCTACCCGACCGGACTGGATCAGGATTGCCTGCGGGCGCGCGCAGTGGCACCTGCAAGCGGCGTTCGCCGCGGAAGCAATTCGAAGGCGCTAAATCCGCGCGCAAGATAGGCTCGCAACCCGTTAAAACGGGATGTCGTCCTCAAAACCGTCGTCCGCCGGTGGCGCAGAAAAATCCGGTGCGCTGTTCCCGGCCGACATCTCCCTGACCGGCGAAGACTGGTTTGAAGATTGGTTTGAAGGCTGGCTTGAAGACTCGTTTGAAGGCTGATTTGAAGATCCAGCCCAGTCACCCGTACTGCCGTCCATCTCACCGCGACCGTCAAGCATGGTCATCTCGTCGGCGACTATTTCGGTGGTGTAATGTTTCTGCCCGTCCCGCTCCCATTCACGCGTGCGGAGCGAACCTTCAATATAAACCTTCGATCCCTTCTTCAGGTATTGGCCAGCAATCTCTCCGAGACGCCGGAAGAAAACCAGACGATGCCATTCGGTTCTCGTCTGCTGCTCGCCGGACTCGCGATCGCGCCAACTGTTGGTCGTCGCCAGACTGACGTTGGTCACCGCACCACCACTCGGCATGTATCGAGTCTCCGGGTCACGACCCAGATTGCCGATCAGAATTACCTTATTTACTCCACGCGACATTGCACGCTCCTCGTCAAGTTATCCACGTCGATTGATGCTTCATCGAACCGGTCTGTGTCCACTTTCAGATAGACCGATTCATCATCGTCTGCCCGAACAATATCGACGACACCTTCGATAGATGATAGCGCGTCGTACAACTGATTGGCACCGCGCTGCCCCATACCTGATAGCGCTATCCTGCGGTTCTCGACATTGCCCTGACCCTTCAGGCGATAGAGCAGTAGGAGCCAGATGAACGCGAGACCCGCATTAACGTACAAGAGGTGCGACATCGACCACAGGTCCGTAATCCATCCTCCGAGAGCGCCACCGGCAAATGTCCCGACAAACTGGCAGGTTGCATAGACACCGAGCGCGGTCCCCCTCGCACCGGCCGGCGCGACGCGCGTGACGGTTGCCGGCAATACCACCTCGAGCAGATTGAATGCAAAGAAGAAGACGCCCATACCCAGGTAAAGCATGGGCAACCCATCACCCATTAGAATACCCATCGAGACGATGAAGGCGGCGATCATCGCCAACATGATCGGACGTGCGCTTGCCGGCGTTCGAGCCTTGCGCATGAACGGACCCGCAAGCACGAACGTTGCACCAAGGACGACGAGATACGCCAGCGCATGATTATCGACGCCGCTCGCGACCAGACGCGCCGGGAAGATCATGAACGTCGCCATCAGCAGGAAATGCAGCGCAAAGATGCTGAAGTTCAGGCGTAACAGCGAAGTGTTTCTGAGCACCTCTAACAGACGACCGACCCGCAGGCTGAGATTCGCATCGACCTGCGGCCGTTCCGGCACTCGCATAAACGCGACCAGCAGCGTACCGACCACGCCCAAGCCAGCGTTGGTCCAAAAGATGCCCGCGAGCCCGTAACGACTGGCAAGGAGGGGGCCAAGCACGAAAGCGAGGCCAAACGAGCCCCCGATACACGCACCAATAATCGCCATCGCGGTCGTCCGTTCCGAGGGCCGGGTCGCATCGGCGGCAAGCGCCATCAAAGTGCCTGAAATAGCACCACAACCCTGGAGCAAACGGCCGACAATGAGCCCGTAGATGTCATCCGAGACCGCGGCAACCACGCTGCCCACGACGAAAATCATCAAACCTCCGATCACCACCGGCCGACGACCAATGCGATCCGACAACATGCCGAGGGGAATCTGAAAGAGGCCCTGGGACAAACCGTAGATGCCGATTGCAACACCGATCAGGGTCACCGTTGCGCCGGAAATCGACCCACCTGAGAGCGGGAGTACCGGCAGGACCATAAACAGCCCGAGCATCCGCACGATGTAGACCAACCCGATGGTGCTCGCGTCGCGAAGTTCCTGGGGAGTCATATCGTGTCCAAATCATTACACATTCAGAAGGGCGGGCGTCCACCGGGGCTACGCCAGCTCGCGTCAAAAGGGCGCAGGTCTTGGCAGACAGTCGCGCCTTTTCGCCAGACAACCGCGCTTCATTAGGCCGCACGCTTGCTTAAGAACGCAGCCGCTTGGTACTCGTCGGCAAGGCACTTCATTCAGCCGCAGGCGCTGCCAACCGAGGCGGGCGATGGATGATAGCAAAGAGCGGTAATCGCGCACACAATTCCCGGCGCTCATCGCACGGTCGGCGGCGTGTTTTCCGACGGCAGGTTGAGCTATCGCCGACACCGGCGATAGCCAAGGTCGCACGACAAGCCTGCTGCGACCAACAACGTCCGCGCCATTGCGGAGAACTAACGGTCCCGAATCTAATCCCAGCCTGTTGTGGACCTTCTTTCCCCGCGGACGCTATCATCTGCGGCTAACTTCGATTCGGTGGCAAGGCTTGAGCAACATTTCGATCCAGGGTGCCCGCACCCACAATCTCAAGAATTTTGATCTTTCCATCCCGCGGGACCAACTCATCGTCATCACCGGTCTCTCCGGCTCGGGCAAGTCATCACTCGCCTTCGATACACTGTATGCGGAGGGTCAGCGGCGCTATGTCGAATCGCTGTCAGCCTACGCGCGGCAGTTCCTATCACTCATGGAAAAGCCTGACGTCGACCACATCGAAGGCTTGTCGCCCGCGATCTCCATCGAACAAAAGTCGACGTCCCACAACCCGCGGTCAACCGTCGGAACTATCACCGAGATCTACGACTATCTTCGTTTGCTGTTTGCCCGGGTTGGCGAGCCGACTTGCCCCGAACACGGCATTCCGCTCGCAGCGCAGTCGATATCGCAGATGGTCGATCAAGTGCTGACCATGGATGAGCAGCGGATCATGCTGATCGCGCCTCTGATCAAGGAGCGTAAGGGCGAACACCTGCATGCCATCAGCGAGTTGCGCGCCCAGGGGTTTGTACGCGCACGCATCGACGGCATCGTCGTCGAACTCGATCAGGCGCCGGAACTCGACAAGAACAAGACACACTCCATTGACGTGGTGATCGACCGGTTGCGTGTCCGCGAAGACAACCGTACGCGCATCGCTGACTCGTTCGAAACGGCCGTCGCGGTCTCTGACGGCGTTGCCGCAGTCGCCATGATGGATGACGAAGACGAACCCGACCTCGTCTTCTCGGCGCGCTTCGCCTGTCCCAGTTGCGGGCATTCGATCCCCGATCTCGAGCCACGCCTCTTCTCGTTCAACAATCCTGCAGGAGCTTGTGCCAAGTGCGATGGACTTGGCCTCAATCAGTTCTTTGATCCCGAGAACGTGATGAAGGATCGCGAACTGTCACTCTCTGAGGGCGCGATTCATGGCTGGGATCGCCGGAACGTTTATTACTATCAAATGCTGACTTCGCTCGCTGAGCACTACCGGTTTGACCTCGACGCGCCCTTTACCTCCCTGACCCCGAAACAACAAAAGGCCGTCCTGTACGGTAGCGGCGAGGAGAAGGTGCGTTTTCGCTATGTGAACGACCGCGGTGACGAATACACGCGGTCACATGCTTTTGAGGGCATCATTCCCAATATGGAGCGGCGATTTCACGAGACCGATTCGCAGATGATCCGTGAGACCTTGTCGCGATATATGTCAACGCAACCGTGTCCCGAATGCGACGGCGTGCGACT
>CAVOBC010000257.1:0-7064 GCA_963693635.1 Gammaproteobacteria bacterium
GACGCTAAAAGACGCTTTGGGAAATTAGGGCCCACTTGGTGTGAGTAGTATCAGTCCGGATGCCAGCGCGGGCTAGTGTCCTTCGACGTACCGCATCGCACCGACCGAGTTGCCCTCGGTATCGGTGAACATGACCAGACCGCCCGCTCAGGAGCCGAAGCGATACCGGAGTTTTACGACAAGCACGTCAACGATTGGATCTGACAGTGCGTCGGTGAAGAGGTCTTCGAAGTCCTCGCTCGTTCTGTTCGGTAAATTGCTGCCCCGCGTGTAGACGACGAAGAGATCAGACAACGGGCCGAGTTGCCAACGATAACGCAGTTGCGCAGTCAGTCTCGAGATGGTGAAGTCGTCGACGTCGTCGAGTGGATCTTTCATGCGGGCATAAAGATCACCACGTATCGCCGGTACCTGGAAGAAGCGCTGCTCCTTCGCCTCGATGCCAACCCATTGCAGAGTCAGGCGAAGTTGTTGCCGGGCGGTGATGAAGTAGTCAATCGCAAGGTTTGTCTGCAGGTTGGTGGCGTCGAACGTAGTGAAGTTGGCGTCCCCGGTGTGCAGCAACCATTCGTCGCGACGACGGTAGGTGAAATCGAGATCGATCGACATGTTTGCGGTCGGACTGTAAGTGAAGCCGATGTCGCCCGAATAGCTGACGTCACCGGTGTCCTCGCCTTCAAAGCCGACCTGAACGCTGTAGCTGAATGGGCGAGCCGAATCTGTGCCGTAAGAGAACGAACCGGTGAGTCGTTCATCTGTCTTGTAGATGCCATTGCCGCGGCTGTTGCGATCGTCCCATGTAGCCGCATAGAAGTTCCAGAACATGCGCACATCGGAATTGTCGGCGAGCGTCCATACAACGAACGCTGACAGCGCCGCGCGCGTGACCAGTCCGTCGGTGTTCGCGGCACCCGTCGCAAAGACGCCTTGCCGCCGCTGGCGTAGCCAGGTTGGTAGGTCGCGTCCACGCTGGCCGAAAATGTTGTAGTTGAAGGACATCTCGTCGTTACGTCGGATGAAACCGAAGTCGCCGATGTTTACCTTCTTGTCCAGATAGTCGACTGACAGACTCTGGAAGATGCCGCCTTTGCTAACGTACCGGAAGTCATTAAGAATGCCGCCGCCGCTGATGCCGTCGACGGATGAATAGAGGGTCTGTGCATCCCATGTGAGTTCGCCATTGCCGGTCTGGAAATGCGTGTCTATGCCGTGGACGGTTGCGGTATCGATTGACTTGTCGACTACGGTGCCGAGATAGCCGATGGAGCGGCGGCCCTTGGTATCGGCTTCGTAGAGGGCGCGCACCACACCGAAGTCGCGACCCGGCGCGCGCACCCGGACCTGCTCGCCCGTCGCGTCGAGCGTGCCGCGCAGGTCAACCTCGTCCTCGAAAGCCGCCAGTGTGCCGTAGCGCAGGTTCCCGGTCTGGCCGACCACTTTGACGGCGCCCAGGAGGTCGGTTGGTTTGGAGCGTTCCACACCATCGACAGTAATTCCATCCGGGATAGTGACGTGCCGGGGGGCACCGCCAACGCGGCGGGTGTTCATGAGGGTGATGGGCTCGCGCGAGAAGGTCGATGGTGCGCGGCGGCCGCCGCTGCCACGGGAGGACCCGCTTTGCGGGTTCGCCCGCGGCGTTGAGACGAAGACCTCGTTGCCTTCCAGAAAGAACAGGCGCTTCTCGGCGAAGAAGGTCTCGAATGCGGTCAGATTGACCACGACGTCGTCCGACTCGACAGCACCAAAGTCAGGGTTCAGTGCGGCGGTCACCTGCAGGTTGGTCGTTGGTCGCCAGAACAACTCGGCACCGGCCTTGCCATCGGACTGGTCGAGGATGCCGTCGTTCACAGCGGTCAAATACGGAAACACGGCCCACTGTTGTTTCGGCTGGACCTTGGGTAACCCCATCGTGTTAAGCGCAGACATAAAACGTGGGGCTGTGAACGGCAATGCCGGCCAGCCGTACCGCTCGTCCGTATAAGCGACCTTGCGATTGACCCAGAATCCCATTGTTCGCTCATCGGCATCCGCTGGCATCGTCATCATTGACCAGGGCAGGAACATCTCAACGCTCCAGCCGTCGGCGGTTATCGCCGTGTCACTGATCCATGGCCCATCCCACTCGGTAGTGAAGCTTCGTTCCGGGGCGACCTTGCCGTCCTGCACGGACCCGCCGAGGTTAACGATGAACCAGTAGCCATAATTGCCCTCACCTGAGGTATCAATTGTGATGCCGTAAGCATCGCGGTTTAGATACTCGTCGCGTGCCGAGAGTCGTGAGATCAAGGTGTCCGCGGGTTGCTCCATTGTGGCACCGACGTAGAGTCCTCTGGCGGTCGCGACGAAACGGCTGGTCGTAAGGTGCCTGGCCGGTTCGAGGGTGATGGGTTCGGTAACCAGCATGTTGGTGTAGCCGGGAACGGCCTGCCAGACCGGCTCACTGAGCATGCCGTCGATCTCGATGTCCAGGTCATCGAAGCGCTGCACGGTGATGTGTTCAGACGCGCCGGTGTTGGACAGCGCGGGTTGCGATGCGCCTGCAGCGCCGGCGGATGGTCGCGTCTCTGAGCGGGTCTGCGGATTAGTTGTTGCTTTTAGACGGGCACCCCACGTGACCGGGGGACGTTGGTCGACAAGGGTTGGGCCAACGTCATCGCCCCCGATCGGCGCCCCAGATGACGCCGGTGCGGTACTAACATCTGCTCGACGTGGCGCCGGGCTGCGACGAGGTGCGGCAGGTCGTGCGATTGTCGGCGCCGGGCGTTCGTCCGCAACGCGCGGGTCCGCTGCCAGGAACCAGGCGCTGTAGCCGCGACGCCTGGCGATCTCCACAATCTCCCGGGCAAATGACTCGATTGACTCTTCGCTCATCACGCGGTGATAACGCTGGCCGTTGACGAGCGCTGACACCAGTCGCGCGTCGACCTGGAGATCCACTTCGATTGCCTTTTGTAGTACGTGCGCCGGGGTCTCGCTGGCGAAGCTGCCGAAGACGGCGGAGCCTCGCTCTGCATGGGCTGCGCAAGCAACGAAAGCGCCGACGAAGGCGCTGACAAAGGTGAGTATCAGGATGACCGGGCGTATGTTGATGTCCTCACTGGCGGATGGCAAGCGACGCAGGCGCAGCAGCATACCTTGAACGGTTGACGGGCGTTGTCCGCGATTGGTGGGGTGCCCCTGCCACGCTCATCGTCAAGGTGGTGGCGCGGCCAGGTATCAGAGGTCGATGTGCTACACGCTCGCGCTGACGACGGCGGACGACGAACCGCGCTTGTTGTTAGACAAGCGCCGCCGGAAGCCTCGATGGCGCTGTCGGGTGGGCTGGATCAGTGGTCGCCAAACGAGACTGGTTAACCGATGGCGGATCAGGAAGTACCACAGGCGGTTCGACCGTTTGTAGAGATAGCGCATCGCGAGATAAGCGGGCACGGCGCGCCAGTCTTCGGGGTGTCGCTGCCAGATGGATTGTCGGGTAAAGAGCCGCTTGTAGAAGGATTCGTAGCCCGCCTGAAGTTCCTCGGGTGTCATATGCTTTGGCTCGAACACGACATGGGCCGTATCGTAGAGGGACCAGTTACTTGTAAGCAGGCAGTTCTCGGCTTCCATTTGCCGGAATAGCGGCGTGCCGGGATACAGCGTCAGGATGTGAAAAGTTGCTGATTCCAGGTGGTTTTCTTCACAGCAGCGGGTCGTGATGTCGAAGATGTCCGGCCGGTCAGAGTCGAAGCCGAGGACGAAGCTGCCGTTCACCTGAGTGCCGTTGTCGTGAAGAATCCGCACGCGTCAGGCGTAGTCCCCGGGCGCGGGGGAGCGTTTTCCGGCGGCGATCAAGTTGGCTTCGCTCAAGCTCTCAAAGCCGACGAAGACGCCGGTGCAGCCAGCGAGCGCCATATCTCGCACTAGCGTAGGGTCGTCGGTGATGCCAATCGTGACCGCTGCACTCCAGGGGAGGGGATGTGCCCGTCAACAAACTGCAGCCGACTCGTGCTGGTGGACTACCCGCCTACGAATCCCGCCATGACATCAACCGCCGCCGCGGTCGATTCGTAATGCACCATGTGGCCGCCCGGTATTTTGTGCACCTCTGCACTCGTCACTAACGCCTGGAATTTCTCAGCGTAGGCAGGCGTCACCAGCTTGTCGGATTCGCCCCAGATGAGGGCGGTGCGTGCCTTTATGCGATAGAGACGTCGCGCGAGGCCCCGCTCCGGAATCGGAAACAACAACTTGCCCGCCATACCCATGCGGTTGGCATTGCCGACCAGATAGTCGGTCAAAAACTCGGGGTCGTTGAAGTCCATGCCAGAGCTCAGCAATTGCTGGCCGAGTTGCGCGTCATTGAACATCAGGGCGGGCAATTCAAACGGTAATGTGGCAAAGAGATCAGGTACCGGCAGGTTGTCGTCCCACAAACCGAGCGCACCGATCAGAATCAACTGATTGAACTCGTTGGGTGCGATGGCCGCCATCTCGGCCGCGATCATGCCACCCAGACAATGGCCCGCGAGAATCGGCTTTACCGGTAGCGCCAGCGCGTCGATCACGTCGTGACCATGCAGTGCAAACTCAAGGACGTCGTCGACGTCATCCTGGCCGGTTGAATCCTCGTAGCCGGGCAGGACCGGGGCGTAGATGGTGAACCGCTCGCTCAGTGCCGCGAGGAAAGGGTCGTCGGTCATGAGGCCGGTGACCCCGTGCAGGTATACGAGCGCGGGGCCAGTGCCGCCGGAGTAAAGGCGAATGTCCGCTCCGCGCGCCGTCTTGATAACGCTTGATTCCATTACGCGCCTCCTACAGCCGGTACCGCCTGACGATCCGAGATCTGTGGCAGTGGGTCAGTCCAGAAGCGATTGTCCTCCGCGTACTCCGGCCACTCGTTGCGCAGGTGCGGCATGACCTCCTCTGCAAATAGCTTGCTTGACCGGCGTGTCTTCTCATCGGTCATGTTGCCCACGTGGAGCAGGCAAAAGATGTTGCCCACACGCAGGCTGTGAATCAACTTCTTCATTTGCTCAAGCACTGATGCGGGGCTGCCGGCGATGATGTAACCATCGCGAATGAGCTGATCCCATGACATCTCAGTGACATTGCCAACGGCCTGACGGGTCATCTGGGTGGTGACACCGGCCTTCAGGGTCTTGATCGTGCGGTAACCCGGCGCGTCGGCAAAACCGGGGTAAACGTGCAGGCAGCGGTTGTAGAAGTAGTCGATGTGCTCGCGGTAGTACTTCTCCGCATCCTCGTCACTGTCGGCAACGATGATCGTCTGGGCGAAGCCGGCCCGGTAAGGCGACATGTCCCGACCGCTCTTCTCAACGCGCTCCCAGTAGCCGTCCATCAACTGCTTGGCGCGCAGGTAACCACTGAAACTGAGGTACGAGTAGTTGTAATCGTTCTCGAGACAGAAGTCGTAGGTCTCAAGTGAACCGCCGCCGGGAATGAAAATAGGCGGGTCCTTCTGGATGGGCTTTGGCCAACAGTTGACGTAACGCATCTTGTTGTACTTGCCATTGAACGCAAAGGGCTCCTCTTCTGCCCAGGCGCGTTTGATCAGTTCATGTGCCTCGGCATAGCGAGGCCGGGTCTCGGCCGGGATCGTGCCGTAGACGTAATTCGTGTCCATTGATGTGCCGACAGGGAAGCCGGCGACCAGACGTCCGCCGGAAATGACGTCGAGCATCGCGAACTCCTCGGCGACCCGAATCGGGGGGTTGTAGAGCGCGATAGAGTTGCCAAGTACGACCAGTGCCGCCTTGGATGTTCTGCGTGACAGTGCCGCGGCCATGATATTGGGTGATGGCATCATGCCGTAGCCGTTCGAGTGGTGCTCGTTGACCCCGATGCCGTCGAAGCCGAGTTCCTCGGCGTATTCAAGCTGGCCGAGGTAGGTGTTGTACACCTTGTGGCCTTCCACCGGGTCGTACAGCTTATTGGGGATGTCGACCCACACGGACCGGTGTTCCTCGCGGAAGTTCTCTGGCAGGTGGGGCCAGGGCATCAGGTTGAACCAGGTGAATTTCACAGCGAGCTCCCGTTCTTTAATTTTGCTGACCATGCCACAAGGCAATGGCGGCGCGATAGGGTGGCTCGCAGCGAGCGGCCTGGACGGCGTGAGACAATCACTGATCAACCCACGGGCAGTCCGGCATGATCAAGACGTTTCGAAATCAGACGCCGCGGGTGCACGACGATGCATGGGTGTCGGCAACCGCGCTCGTCATGGGCGACGTTGAACTTGGGGCCTATGTTGGCGTTTGGCCCGGGGCGGTTATCCGCGGCGACTTTGCGCACATTGCCATGGGCGCAGGCACGATCGTTGAAGACAACGTCGTCGTACATTCCGGCAAAGAGATGACCCTTGGCACCAACGTCATCATCGGGCATGGCGCGGTTGTGCATTGCGGACGTGTCGGCAATAACACGATGATCGCGAACAACGCGACGGTGTTGGATGACGCCGAGATTGGCGATTTCTGCATCCTTGGCGCGGGCTGCGTCGTCAGCCCCGGCATGCGCGTGCCGAGCGGCAGCCTGGTTTTCGGGACGCCCGGGAAGGTGGTGGGGCCGGTCAAACCGCACCAGATGGAGCGGCTAGAGCGCGGTAACCTGTCCTACCGGCCAATGCTCGTCGATTACCGCAGGGAAGGTATCTGACCTGCACCGGTTTAGCGGTGGAGCGGCAGATCAGGCGAGCGCGGGGACAACCTCTGCCCGGGCGCGGCCAATGCGCAGCCAGAACAGGATCAGGATGATCAGATTGATGACGCCTGCGGCAGACGCAAGCGCAAAGGACCAGCCGTAATCGCCGGTCACGTCGAAGACGTAGCCGCCAAGAAATCCGCCAAGGCCCATGCCGCCCCAGCCAAAGAACGACGTGATACTCATCGCGCGACCGCCGAGTCGGGCCGATACCATCTTGCGGGTACAGACCAAAATACACGACATGACGCCGGAGTAGGTGAAGCCGAAGAAGATTGCGAGCAGATAGAGCGAGACGGTGCCGTCGCGCAGAGGTGGAAACCAGAAGACGAACACCGTCTGTCCGAGTGACATCAGCATATAAG
>CAVOBC010000258.1:0-7012 GCA_963693635.1 Gammaproteobacteria bacterium
CAACAAAGCACATGAGACTCGCATACGCCCCCTCCAACAGTTTCTTTTTTTCGGCCGGCGGACTTTACTCCCAATATTCTCGTGCCACAAGCACCTTGTGTGCCTTGTTCTGTTGAGCCCGCAGCGCGAAAATCCTGTCCCCGCTATTTTTTTAAAATCAACGAGTTAGAGGCTTATTCATGGCGGCAAAGACAGGCCACGGAGACGCCACGAAGGGCATCTTTTGGGATGTGCGCTACGGCCTTCGCGGAGCTTTTGCAACACGAGCAACTACGAAAAGGGTGACATCGAGCGCTCATCAGAACGGAGAATCGTATGGCGCACGATCCATGTTCGTGCCATGCACTGTGGCCGATCTCAACCGGGTTTGCGCCCGCCGGGCGATCCGGCGTCACAAAGTGTGGTAGCACCAATCGCGCAAGCCTTGGCACGGTACCAATCTCCCATCGCTTCGCTCGCGATCGGAAGGGTCGGCATTCCGTAGATTTGGGCGAGCGTCGCGCAGCTCTGCGTATAGGACAGGGCGCAAGCCTTCTTGTGAAGCGCGACCGCCTGCATGAGATCCGCCTCGATGTCGACGCCAAACTGATTCATTGTGCCGGCGACCGCGCAACTCTTGCCCAATCCCAGCTCGCAGCCACGCAACATGTAACCGTATGCCTTGTCCCCGTCGCGCGGACCGCGATCAAGGCCTTTGAAATAACCTGAGCCGATTACATAGCAGCTCATAGCGGAATCACCCGACCGACAGCTTTCCAGCAGCTCGGTGCGCACGCCGGTCGTCAGGTTGCGCTGGTACAGGTCGCATTCGCGTTTCGCGCCGACATCACAAGCGACACCGAACCAAATCTGCCGGTCCAATGGCGTGGCAAGGTCCGGCTTTCGTGCGTAAAGATCTGACAATTCGCCACAGCGATTGAATGCGCCCTGAGTGCACCTGGATGTCAGGGACTCTGCGAGGTTGCGGCAGGCGTTGCGCTGATCCTGAGCGCAACTTGTCTGCCAATGCTCGAGATGACGTCCGGGGTGATCCGACTCAATGAATTCACCGACATACATCCACGAGAAGAGCCCGATCCAGATCACCATGTGGATCAGGTTCCACTGCTTGAACGCGGAGTGATCCAGCAGATGGATTTTCTTGCGAAGCCGGGTGAACTTTTGCTGCAAGAAGACACCCACGCGATCAATGGGAATCACCAGCAGGTTCAAGATCGGGACGAACAGTAGTTTGTCGTAAGCCAGGGGTTCGCTGAAATAATCGAGCAGGCCGTACAAGGCAAAGACGCCAACGCCATAAAGCGCGCCGAACAGGAACCGTCCGCAGCCGTTGCGAGGCGAGGTTGCCGGATCTGTGATTAGCAGGTGCAGTCCCAGAAACACGGCGACTGGAATGCCGGTATCGACGAACCAGAACGTGCCGGTGATCGCGCCGTAAATGCTCCCGAGCGCAAAGAGCATCATCGCGGACGCGAGCGTCACAAGGGTTACTTGAAACAGATATTGAGCAATCAGGCCGATCGCGAAAAGAAATAGATACGGATGACTGCCCGGATCGACGAGGCGCGTATCGAGCGTGGCGGAGAGTTGTGAGACCCACGTCTTGTCGGTCTGGCCGGTCGAGATCAGGACAATCGCGAAAAGGAACAGTGCAAAGGCAGACGGATTGAAGATGTGCGTGCGAACGCCATCGCGCTTCCAGACAATGAACTCCTTGGCGACGAATCCCACAGCGATCAGCACGAATTGATAGACGAACCAATCGTCTTTGAACAGCAAAAAGAGGTTGGTGCTGAAAATGATGGGGAAGGGCCCGAATCCCACGCGCCATTCCTTCCCACGCGACCAGCTGAGCAACCCTTCGAAAGCAAACGCAAAAAGAATCTGCGCAACGAAAAGCAGGCCATTGTGGGTTACGAGCTCCCAATAAAAGCCCCAGTAAATGTAGATGGAGAAGTGCAGGCAGGCCTGCACGTAATGCGGCGCAGCGAGGCGCACACGGAAATTTAACCCACCGGCCTTTCCATGATCGCGCCAGTACAGCGCCAGGTACCATACCGAAAGAACGCCAACGACCGACAAGTGCACGATCCCCAACGTGTCGTGCAGCGCAATGCGTGGCAGCACGCTGATGCACGCGATCGCGCCAATAAAGAAGACGGGTAGATACGCTCCACGCCTGGCAGGACCTTCGAAAACGGGAATGAGGCTCATGTGCGAGCCTCGCGCGCCCGAGCGGGCGTCACCAATCCGTGAGCTGTCACCATCCCGGATCCTTCGACACCACTGACCATCCTAGATACCGCTGCTAGCAGCATTTCAATGCTGCCAGATTACGCACTGTCGCGCAGAAAACTCTTGGCAGCATATTAAGCTTTAGTTCCATGAAAGGTGGCTGAAAAAAGTACTTTCCTGCGCCTTTTATAGTCGCGGGGCAGGGTCGCGGGTCAGAGTCGCGGGTCTCGGCCCGCTCAGAACAGGGAAAACTCGCGGCGCACCCTCAGGCCCTCTGTCTCGACAACATCGCCATCCACCATCCTGGGGCGAAAGCGGGCCCTTCGCAGCTTGCTACGCAGCCTCTGGCGAGCGCTCTGCGGCACATTACCCTCCACCGTCTGGAAGCGTCGTGCGCGACCGTCAGCGCGGACCACATAGCCGAACTCGAGGAAGTTCACTCTGTCTGTCCGCCAGGGCCGCTCGCGTAGCCACATGTTGAAACTATCGGTGGAAATCCGACTGGGTTCGCCAAACAGTTCGTCGCGCAGTGCGTCGTATTTCGGGCCCTCCGGAATGACCTTCCAAGCATCGCGGTAGGCCTCTGACGAACGATGGTCGTCCCAGAGTGTGTAGAGATCGCCCAGCTCAACCTTCGCGTGAGCGCGCTCAGACACGTCCGATGCTGTGGCGGTGTCCACAATGTCATGCGCCCGCCGCATGGCGGCAACCGCATCGCCTTTTCCAAACCCCCGCTTCAATCTCGTTTCCGCGATGACGCGCAGGGTATCGATAAGACGAGGATCGTCAGCTCCGTAGTGCTGCTCCAGGATAGTAAGGGCGCGCCTCGAGTGGTTGATCGATGCTCTGAAGTCTATGGCGCCCTTCGCCCGGAAACTGCCGATGCGTTTGCCTCTGTCCGCCATGTATTCGGCCATTCGCAGCAGGGCAGGCACAATCCGCGGGTCATCTTTGCCAAATGCCTCTTCGTGTACCTTCACATTGAACGCCAGAAGCGGATCGGTCACGCCCGAGCGCGCGCGATTGCCCGCCGCCGTCAACAACATGTCCAGGATTGGCAACTGGTCCGTGTTGTACACGCCCATATGGCGATGAGTGAGGTTCTGGGCACGACGCAGCGCGGAAACCGCGCTGGCGCGTTGACCTGTTTCCATGTGGGCGATGGCCAGTCCACGCAGCGGCGCCATGAGGCGTAAATCGAACTGCCCATGGCTGCGCTCAATGGACTCGACGGCCCGGTTCAGGTGCCGGACGGAGTCGATGGTCTCGCCGCGATCGAGTTGGATCAGACCAAGATAGAGAGAGGGCGTTGCGAGCAGCGGGCTGTCCTCGCCGTACTGCAGGGTAAACGCTTTCAGGAGCACGTCCGCCGCTCGCGCGGCATGGTCCGGCTCACCCCCGAGCAGGTGGCCGAGCAAGTCCTGGTAGAGAAGCTCGAGTTCCGGCGTCAGACCGGGAACCATTACCTCATGCACGGCGGCAGACTCGCCCACCGTCGGCACATCGAGCGCGGTCGAGGGACGGGGCAACACTGCCAGTACCGCCCCCAGAACCATGCATAGTGCGAGCTGAGTACCCGCCGGAATCTGTATTGGGTTAATCATCTGAATCACACCTCCGTGGTCTGTCAGGGTGCTGAAAAAGTGCTTTTCTGCACTTTTCCAGCGTCGCGGGCCTACGCCCGCTCGCGACAAATTAAACGACTTACGTCGTCGATTTGCGGCTGACACATCAGGTATCGGTCTGCCAACTGCGGAAACATTGCTGGTACAAAGCGCGTTCGTCAAATCGGGCGGTACGCTGGCTAGGCAATTTTCAACCGCATAGCCCGCCTGAAGCCCAGCGCCTGTTCAGCCGTGCGCCCAATTCATCCGATACGGAAGCAGAAAGCTCGTCCACACCGTTAGGAACGCAGAACTGAAAGATCACGTGAGCGCCGCACGGCGCCGATATTCCAGTCTTTTTCACGCAACGCTTGCAATCTACGACGATCAGCGGGAACTACCGCATGAGCAAGGTGATGATGTTGGTCGACGGGCCTGTCCTGCCGATTTGTCGAACTAAGGGTCTCATCCCACACCTATTCCTAATATTCGCCAAATAAAAAGGGCCTCGCGGCCCCTGTCAGGCTCGCGTCGGAGCGACAGTAGCCTGCTCCTCTTTGACCCAGAACAATATCGTGGCGCCGATGACCATCAACACCACCAGGGCACCAAAGCCGGCACGCTGGGACTGGAATGCGGCGGTGCTGAGTCCCACCATCAGTGGGGCAAGGAAAGCCGTGACCGTGCCAGAGAGACTGTAGAGTCCGAAGAACTGTGTCGCCATTTCCGGCGGCGACAGCTTTGCCATCAGCGTCCTCGAGGCCGAGAGACCCGTCACGAAGAAGAGGGCAAAGAACTGGAAGGTCACGATGTAGGTGAACTCTGCAATCGTATTATAAAACGGCGCACTCCAAAGCGGCTCCGTGCTGACATCCAGCACGAAGAGCACCGAACCGGGTGAGATGGACACGAGCAGGAGCAGGATGACCGTGGTCATGCCAATGGAGACCTTCAACGTTGAGATCGAACCCAGCCTATCGTCGAGTAGTCCGCCGAGGTAGGCGCCAATCATGGCCGATGCGCTCGTCGCAACGCCGAGGATGAGCAGTGAATTGCTGTCCCAGCCAAACACGCCGGACGCGTATACACCGTTGAAGACAAGGACGCCCACCATGCCGTCGTTGAAGAACATGCGCGCGAGCAGGTAAAGGCCGATGTTCGAGTAGTGCCGGATCTGACGCGCGGTCGCGAGTACGTCGAGCAAGCCAAGCTTCACATCCTGCATGATCGATCTCGAAGACGACTCACCATCAGGCGTGAAGAACAGCAGCGGCAGTGTCGCAAACAACAGCCAGATCCCGCCGATCGGGCCCACCATCCGATCGTGCTCGTGCGCCGCCTGATCGACACCGAACAGCGGCGCGTCAGGCAAAAAGTCCCAGTCCATTGTGCCCGGGAGCGCAAACGCGAATAACACGAGCAGGAGCCAGCCAATGGCTGCCATGTTTCCCAACGAGAAGGCAAGACCGGAGATCATCCCGGTCAGGTGACGCGGCGCCACGCTCGGCAACATGGCGTTGTGAAAAACCTCCGAGTAGCCAAACGCGACGATCATGAAGAAAAGCAGCACAAAGGCGCTGGCGATGCCGATACCGGTCGGGTGAACCCACCACAGTGATATCGCCGTGGCCGAGAGCACCAAGTGGCTCGCGACGATCCAGGGCTTGCGCCGGCCGATTTTATCTGCGATCGCGCCCATGAATGGAACGGTCAGCGCCATCGCGAGACCCGCCGACGCATTCAGATAGCCGATCAGCGTCTGTCCTTTGATCGGATCACCCACCACCTCGTTGCTGAAATACGGGAAAAAAATGTAGATGATCACCATGATGTAGAGGGGGTCACGCGCCGCCTGCACGGAGGTCCAACTCAGATAGCCAAGCGGGCTGGCTGCCGGAGTGCCTGCAAGCGACAGTGGATTAGTCGAGGTATTCATGAGTGACGTCCATTTCGTTGTTCTTGTTGTACCCGGCGGCGGCCGGGCCGGCGACTATACACGCACTACTCGGCGGCCGTCAGTAATGCATATACCTGCCATCCGAGCATGGTTTCTGGTCCAGTGTCTTACGTACCAATAGGAATGGTCGAAGTGTAAGGGCTTCATGAGGTATTACGTCAGCGTCGTTACGGTTTGGCTGATGCCATGACTCCCTGGCGCTGCTGATCAGTTACGCCTCGTCCGATGTCGGGGACGCGCATCTCAAGTCACCGGAAGATCGGTATTCTGACGAATCCGCCTGTGATTTCGCTGCGATATTATGAAGGCCATTGCCTTGGCCCCTCCCTCGCCATGAGGTCGGCCAGAGGCAAGGCGCCGGGGTCTCGCGAACACGAACGTCGTGCCCCGGATGATCAAATTTGGGCTGCGTCGGGTCGATGCCCCATCCGCACCGCGGCAGGCGATGCGTGTAGACCGCGCCTGGCTTGTGCAGACCCTGACACGACAACGCTGGACTATTCGTCCCGATCGTCCAGCAGCGCCTGGTGCCGTTCCCGACGGGACTGACCTGACTGCATGATCTTCATTAGCTCCGCCGTGGTTGCATCGTCAGCCTTGCCCGCGTTAGCCGGCGAACCCGCATCGCGCAGTCCTCCGTCCATGATCACGTAAGAGCCACTCATGAACTCCCCGTCCGGGCCCGCCATAAAACTGACAAGGCCGCCAATGTCGGCTGGACGACCCGCACGACGAGCGGGCGTCCGTGACTCGAGGTTACCGCGGATCGTGCCACCTTCCTCGCCCGCTAAACCGGCCGCAAGAGGCGTGTCGATGACGCCCGGACCTATCGCGTTGACGGTGATGCCATGAGCGCCGAGTTCCTGTGCCCATCCGCGAACCATAATACGCACCCCCGCCTTGGTTGCCGAATAGGACCATATGCCAGCCCCGGTTGACTCTGCCGCCAGCGAGGAGATGCAGACCAGGCGGCCACCGTTGTCCAGTTCGACCATCTTCCGTGCACAGGCCTGCGCCGTCAGAAATACGCCCGTAAGGTTGACGTCGAGTTGGTCCTGCCAGTCCTTGGTCGTCATCTCCAGTAGCGGTGCACCGCGGCCGATTCCGGCGTTAGCGACAGCGATGTCAAGACGGCCCAGTTGCTGGTGACACGCCTCGACTGCCGCCTCGAGTTGCACGGATACCGCGACGTTCGTTTTCACCGCCACGGCACGGC
>CAVOBC010000259.1:0-6983 GCA_963693635.1 Gammaproteobacteria bacterium
TACGCGCTTCTGGACGAAGGTTATTCGGTTGCCTTCGCCGGGCGGCGCGCCGAAGTACTGGACGCCGCTATCAAGGAATCACCTGCGCCAGACCGCTGTCTCGCCGTGCCCACGGACATCAGCGAGCCGGACTCCGTTGCCAAACTGTTCGCTACCACTCTGGCACAATTTGGCCGCGTTGATCTTCTGTTCAACAACGCCGGCCTCGGCGCCCCCGGCGTTCCGCTGGAAGACCTGACGATCGAGCAGTGGCGGCGCGTTGTGGATATCAATCTGACGGGTTCGTTCCTATGTACCCAGGAAGCCATCAGGGCCATGAAGAGCCAGGACCCGAAGGGTGGACGCATCATCAACAACGGCTCGATTTCTGCCGATCGCCCACGACCCAACTCAGCGCCCTACACGTCGACCAAGCACGCGATCACCGGCCTCACCAAGAGCACCGCGCTCGATGGCCGCAAGAACAATATCGCCTGTGGGCAGATTGACATCGGCAATGCCCTGACCGAGATGACCGCGCGCATGAGCAACGGCGTGCCACAGCCCGACGGCTCCACGATGCAGGAGCCCACCATGGACGTGGGCAACGTCGCCCGTGCGGTCGTCTACATGGCAAGCCTGCCGCTCGATGCCAATGTGTTATTCATGACGGTCATGGCGTCGGCGATGCCGCTCGTCGGCAGGGGCTAAGGGCGCGCCCTCCACCGTGCCGAACAATCGAAGAGTCATCTGGCGGGATGGCGAATTCGTTGACTGGGAAGACGCGACCGTCCACATCCTTGCGCAGGGCGTGCAACGGGGATCGCTCGCATTCGACTTCATCAGCGTCCATGAAACGCCGCGCGGAGCAGCCTTGTTTCGCCTCAACGAGCATCTGGCGCGGCTGGTCAATACGTGCCGCATCATGTCCCTCGATCTCCGGACGTCCGTCGACGAGCTTAACGCCGCTTGCCTTGAGACCGTGCGGCGCAATCCCGGTGCCACTGCACTGCGGATCAGCGGACTCGTAACGTCGGTTGAACTCGACCTTTTGCCATCGCATCCGGAACTGACGGTGTTCATTGCCGCGTATAGCGGCAGCGACCTCGCCGCACGGCGCACGCCACTGCGGGATGCGATCAAGCTGCGGGTTGAACGACTGAAGCAGGGCCGGCGCCCCGAGCACATTGACCCACAAGCCAAGGTCGCCGCGAGCTACACACCCGCCATCCCTGCTCGCTGGCTGGCGGACGAGGCGGGCTTTGACGACGTGCTCCTGCTCACGGAATCCGGACTTGTCACTGAAGCGCCAACGTCGAATCTGTTCTGTGTGACAGGTACCGAAGGTACGTCACAAATCGTGACGCCACCCACCGACAAAGTACTGCGCGGAATCACCCGGGACACGGTCATGCAGATCGCGGCAAGTCTGGGGCTGTCCTGCGTCGAGGCAGACATCCATGTTGATGAACTGCAGGCCGCAAGTGAGATCTTTCTGACCAACACGTCCCGCGGGGTCTGGCCGGTCGTGCAGTTGGACGACGCCGTCATCGGCGCTGGCACGCCAGGCGCGATTACTCGGCGCCTGCAGGACAACTTCCGCGCAATTGTCAGCGGCGAATCAAACGACTTCCCCGGATGGCTGCATTATATCGAGGCGCAGACCTGAGAAAAGTCGCCGCCTTGCTGCCGATGTCGACTTATTCGCCCACGCCAGCCTCGACGTTGTTGCCGTCGGCAAGCTCGCGGCGCCACCGGCAACCACAAAAAACGCCGCATTTCCGGACGTTCCAAACACCCGCCACCGGCCCCCGTCCGACAACCGGTTGTCCTCGAGTAGCTGAATGCCGAGGGGCGTGAGAGCGGTCTCAAAGAAGGCCTTGCTGGCGTCAAGATCCGCGACTGAAATGCCGACGTGATCGAACATGACCTGCCTCGCCCGCGGCCGCGACCGTTACAAAAGCCCCTGACGACGCGCCCATTGGTACTTGGCGCCAAGCACCAATACCGGCTTCTCCGCCGTGTAGGGGTACGCAAGGATGTCGTGGTCCAGCAGATAGCGGCATGCATCTTCGATCTCGACATCACCTACCAAAGACGCCACGACCGGCTTGTCGATGCCCTTCGCGCGTGCAGCGTTCACCTGCCTGGCTAACAGTTCAGCGAACACCATGGGTGGCGTGATGATCGTGTGCCAATAGCCGAGGACCAGCGAATGGACGCGATCATCCGTCAGGGCGAGTTCGATCGTCGCTTCATAAGTCGTCGGGGGTTCGCCGCCGGTGATGTCAACCGGATTGCCGGACGCGCCAAACGGCGGGATGAACTCCTTGAATGCGGCGTCGAGATCGTCTGGCATGGTCATCAACGTCAAATCGGCATCAACGCAGGCATCCGAGAGCAGCACGCCAGAGCCCCCGGCACCGGTCAGAATCAGGACATTCTCACCCTTTGGCGTCGGCAAAACCGAAAGGCCGCGGGCAAATTCCAGCATGTCGTTCAGGCTGCGTGCGCGAATGACCCCAGACTCGCGCAAAACCGCATCGTAGACCCGATCATCTCCGGCAAGCGCTCCGGTGTGAGAATTGGCCGCTTTCGCACCGAGGCTCGTCCGACCTGCCTTCAACACCACGATCGGCTTTTGCTTCGACACCCGTTTGGCAACATCGGCAAACGCGCGACCGTCTTTCAGGTCCTCCACGTGCATCGCGATGACCTCGGTGTTGGGGTCAGCCTCAAAGAACGTCAGCAGATCATCTTCATCGATGTCCGATTTATTGCCGAGACCAACAATCGCCGATACCCCCATCTTGGAGGACCGCGAAAAGCCGACGATGGCCATGCCAACGCCGCCACTCTGGGACGAAAGAGCGACCGGCCCGCGCACATCGTAGGGTGTGCAGAAGGTCGCACACAGATTCTCAAACGTATAATAAAAACCGTAGATGTTCGGCCCCATGAGTCGCACATTGGCGTCCCGCGCGGCCTGCACCACTTCTGCCTGTAACGCGTGCTCACCAACTTCCGCGAATCCGGATGGAATCAAAATTGCGCCAGCGATACCTTTGCGGCCCACCTCCGCCAGCACCCCGGCAACGAATCGGGCAGGGATGCAGAAAATCGCAATATCAATGTGCCCGGGCGCGTCTTCCACACTGCTATAGCACTTCCGACCCAGGATCTCATCGGCCTTGGGATGTATCGGATAGATGTCGCCTGCGTAGCCGCCATCGATGAGATTCTTCATGACCGAGTTGCCGATCTTGCCCTCTTCGGCGGACGCGCCGATAACGGCTACACCCTTCGGCTGCATGATTCGGCGCATGCTAGCCAGTATCTCGTCATGTCCAGGTCGCAGCGGCGCGGGCGCCGGTTCGAAATCAAGCAGTATCCGCGCGTCCACTGCGCTCGCGCCCTCGGGTCGCGCCAGCACCGGATTCAAATCAAGCTCCGCAATCTCCGGGAAATCCGTGACGAGCGCGCCGACTTTTTCAACCATGTCCGTCAAAGCCGACTTGTCGACCGGTGCGCCGCCGCGAACCCCATCCAGAATCGCTGATGCCTTCAGATCATCGAACATTGAGGCAGCCTCACCGGCAGCCGTTGGGGCCAGACGAAAGGTCACGTCTTTCAATACCTCAACCAGCGTGCCACCGAGACCAAATGCCGTCAATTTGCCAAAGGTCGGGTCCGTCACGGCGCCGACGATCACTTCTGTGCCACCCCCGGGTGCCATCTGCTGCACGAGCACACCATCAATCTGGGCATATGCCTCGTAATCTTTCGCGTTGGCTAGAATCTGCTCGTACCCGGCGCGCACAGCCGCCTCATCACCCACCCCCTGGATGACCCCGCCGGCATCTGTTTTGTGCAAAATGTCGGGGGACTCAACCTTGAGGACAACCGGGTAACCCATGCCGCTGGCAAGGCTCACAGCCTCATCGGCAGAGCCCGCGAGGCCACATTCCGGCGCGTTAATCCCGTATGCAGCGCAGATCGCATTGGCCTCCATCGCGGTCAGCGACTTACGCGCAAGTGACTTTGCCTTGTCCAATATTTCCCTGACTGTTCCCTGGTCGCCACTCATCTTCACTCTCCATCTTGACGTGGTTTGGCGCGCCCATACTAACCAAACCCCCGTAAAACTGCAGTTTCCGCGCGCCTTCAAAGCCGTGTGTACCGTCATTCACGTTCTAAATAACACCGAATCTTCGACGGGAGCTTTTAACCCGCATCACAGTTGTCCTAGAATTGCGCCTTCGCTCAATTCTAGGTGCCGAAAAATGGCAGAATTAAAAACAGGGGCCCGCTTAAAGAGCACGGTTTGCAACGGCGAGGTAATGGTTGTCGCAGCCCCCGCCGGAGTCATCGAACTCACGTGCGGTGGCTCACCGATGGTCGATCCGGCCGCAGACGCCGCGCGTGTCGATATCAACCCCGATCAGGCGGTCCCCATCGCCATCGGCAAGCGTTACGTCACAGAGGACGGGACGCTCGAAGTCCTGTGCGTCAAAGCGGGTGAAGGTCAATTGGCCGCCAATGGCGATCTGCTGCTCCAAAAAGATACCAAGAAGCTGCCCAAGACCGACTGACAAGACCGCCGCCCGGAATCTACCAATGAACATCATGATGCTTTTGGAAATGGCGAGTGCCACTTTCCCGGACCGCGTCGCCTTCGTCGATGGCACCGAAGGCAACTCCTATACATACGCCACGCTGTTCGAGGAAGCCAAACGACGCGCTGCAAGCCTAACCAGGAACGGTTGTTCACGAATGGCGATGCTCGACGTCAGCACGCTCGCGACACCGCTCAGCCTCTTCTCGAGCGCCTGGGCGGGCGTGCCATACGTGCCCATCAACTATCGCCTGACCGACGACGAGATCAAAGCACTCCTCGCCCGCGTCACCCCGGCCTACCTCGTCACCACCGACGAACGCGCCGCCGAATTCGGCACGCTGGCAGACGTCACCGCCCACTCCACGGCACATTTCCTCGACCCGACCGCTCACACCGACGAGCACGACGGCGAATGGTCAATGGACCCGGAAGATCCTGCTGTGCTCCTTTTTACGAGTGGCACAACCGGCGCGCCGAAAGCCGCCGTCCTGCGTCACAAACACCTCGTGTCCTACATTCTCTCCTCGGTCGAGTTCGCGTCGGCAGGCGAAGAAGAAGCCGCGCTCGTTTGCGTGCCGCCGTACCACATCGCCGGCATCGCGGCCGTCCTGTCTTCGGTCTACTCCGGTCGCCGCGTCGTACAGCTTGCAAACTTCTCGGCCGACACCTGGATCGACCTGGCACGCCGCGAGAAAGTGACCTCCGCATTCGTCGTGCCAACGATGCTGGCGCGCATTGTCGAGGCGCTCGAGGACGAAGACTCCGCTGGCATGCCTCATCTGGGATCGATTGCCTACGGCGGTGGCAAGATGCCGCTTTCGATCATCGAGCACGCCATGCAACTTTTTCCGAACACTGACTTCACCAACGCCTACGGCCTCACCGAGACCAGCTCCACGGTAGCTGTCCTCGGTCCTGACGAACACCGGGCGGCGGCCGCCAGCGATGACGCAACGACCAAGCGCCGTCTCGTTTCCGTCGGCAAAGCACTGCCCGGAGTCGAAATCGAGATCCGGGACGATGAGGGCACCGTAATGGGCCCGGACGAGCGCGGCGAGATCTACGTGCGCGGTGAGCAGGTGTCTGGCGAGTATGAAGGACGCGGCAAAGTCACTGACAACGAGGGCTGGTTCCCCACCCGCGACGCCGGCAGCATCGACGCTGACGGCTATCTCTTCCTTGAGGGCCGGGCGGACGACGTTATCGTACGCGGCGGTGAGAACATGTCGCCCGGCGAGATCGAGGATGTCCTGCTTGAGCACGACGCGATTCGTGACGCCGCCGTCGTCGGCATACCGGATGAACAGTGGGGCGAGGGCGTGGCCGCGGTCGTTGTGACCAAAGACGGCAAGAGCACGACGGTTGAGGACCTGAAAAAATGGGTCAAGGACCAAATGCGGTCTTCGCGGGTTCCCCAGTTGATCGAGTTCTGGGACGAACTACCCTACAACGAGACCGGCAAGTTGCTGCGCCGAGTCGTCAAGGCAAAGCTCACCGAATAACCCGTCCGCGGGATTGATCTGTCAGGCATCGCCGTTCGCCATTCGGCCTTCGTCGACGCCTGCCTCATCAAGCGCGCTGGCCGCGCATATCAGCGCCAGCGAGATTACCAGTAGTGCCGCGTTCGACGGAATTCTAAGATTGAAGTCTGCAAACGCGTGCAGGCTGAGCGCGATGACGGTGAAGAGACTGCCAAGCGTCATGCCTCTCACGAACTGACTCTCCGTGCGCCGCACAAGCCGCACGCCGCGCACGACCGGCAGCAACGCAATCAGCACGAGCGGAATGCACCCGATCACCCCCAATTCAACCAGGAACTCGAGATAGTCGTTCTCCACGTTCGTGGCAAAGGCCGGCAGATCCGGGGGCCGGTATTGTGGGAAGACAAAGCGAAAGGTGCCGGCACCAATCCCCGCGAGGGGAAAGTCGCGCACCATTTGGAGGGTCGCGGTCGCAATCTCCGCCCGGCCGCCCACGATGGTGCTGACACCTTGCTGAACGCCCTCACCGAGGCCCTCCTGGAAGCGCGAAACGATACGATCAACGCCGAAATAAGCGCCCACAATCAGCGTATCGACCACGACCAGGCTCCCCAAAAACAGTAAGCCACCCCGGCCTGGACGACGACGTGTCCCTTGGTGAGCTCCTGCGTTTCGGCCGCAGCATTCGGCACAACCTGCCGTTTCTCACGACCCTTCAGCACGTACTGACGGCAGCCGTGAGCGAGGTGGTGCAGGAAGACGTCGTTCCTGCCTACAACTTTTTTGCCTCTACAATAATCTCGGGGTGTGTGAGGTCCACATGGATGCGCCGAGCGCGAAATGGACGCCGGATCTCTGCATCGAGCACACCGCACCCTGGCCGTTAAACATCAGCCCGGTATCAC